>CAYIXS010000017.1:0-12106 GCA_964367445.1 Candidatus Woesearchaeota archaeon
TAATTTCTTCACTTGAAGTGGTTACTTCAACTAAATCTCCTGGTTCAAAACTGCTTTTTTTCATGTTTATACTGTTTTGTTGTTAAAATAAATATGTATTTATATAGTTAAAAATATATTTTATACTAAAGTAATATTTAAATACTACTTATTAGCTTATATTGAAATTATAAAATAAGAGAATAATTATGATTTTAATTTGGCGATTAAAATCAATGAATATTATTTGAACTTTTGGCGAAGTTCCTTTTCTGAATTAGTTTGAACTGTGGTGAAAGCTTAAATCATAAATCATTAAACTTTTTGTTCGAAAAACTATTTCTAAAAATTAAAATGATGGAACTACAATATAAATATTATTGTACTGTAGTATATAAATTAAAAAAATATAGAGGGGGAAAAAAACATGGAAGGTTGGATGCAAAACGCAATTGTGCAACAAAAAGAAATGATGCCTGAATTCAAAATAGGCAAGGCTAATATTAAAGTTATAGGTGTGGGCGGTGGTGGATCTAATATGGTCAACTGGCTACACAGAAAGGGTGTTGATGGAGCAGAAGTTATTGCTTGCAATACTGATAAGCAACACTTAGATATAATTTCTTCTGATCATAAGGTGTTAATTGGTAAGGAATTAACTAGAGGATTAGGGTGTGGTGGATTTCCTGAGAAAGGAAGGGAAGCCGCAAGAGAAAATATGCATGATTTAAGAGCACATATAAAAGAGGCGGATATGGTTTTTGTAGCTGCTGGTATGGGTGGAGGTACTGGAACTGGTGCTGCGCCTGTTGTGGCTCAATTAGCAAAAGAAGTGGGTTCTATTGTTATTGGAACAGTAACAATGCCATTTGATATTGAAAGAGCAAGAGTTGATAAAGCTGAGTTTGGATTGCAGCAATTAAGGGAAGTTTGCGATACTGTAATAGTAATTGATAATAATAGATTAGTAAACATTGCTGGTAACTTGCCTATACAACAAGCTTTTGCTGTTGCTAATGAATTAGTTAGTACAATGATTAAGGGTATTGTTGAAATTATTGCTGTGCCGTCATTAGTTAACTTGGATTATGCTGATGTAAAGGCTATAATGTCTAATGGAGATGTTTCTGTTATAGGTATTGGTGAAGCTGACAGTGAGGCAAGAGTAGAAGAAGCTGTTAAGAGAGCTTTAACAAATCCTTTATTGGATGTAAACTATGATGGTGCTGTCGGAGCATTGATACACATAAGTGGCGGAGACGACTTAACTTTAGATGAAGTTAACAAAGCAGGTGAATTAGTAACCGAAGCTTTGGATGCTGATGCTAATGTTATCTGGGGTGCCAGAATTGATCCAAGTTTGAATGGTAAAATAAGGGTTATGACAATTATAACTGGAGTAAATTCACCATATGTACTTGGTAGAAGTGCAGTCAGCTCAAGAAATAGAGCACAAGCGATGAAGGGATTTAATGACGAACTTGGAATTGATATGGTTTTACCTAAGAGATAAAATCTTTCATGTTTAACAAAGGGCATACCCCCCTGAGATTTGCCCTTTAGAACTTTATCTTGCTGGTGCCCTAATTGGGTACTAGCACTTTTTCTTTTTTAAATAAAAATATGAGATAGAAAGATTTAAATATCATTAAATATCATTAAATATTATGGAAATAAAAACTATTGCAAGAAAATGGGGTAATTCATTAGCTGTTATTTTGCCTAAAACAATAACAGAAGAGAGAAGAATTAGAGAAAACGATGAGGTTTTAATAGAAATTAAGAATAGGCCTTTAGCTGGGGAGTTTTTTGGTAAATTTCCTAAATGGAAAAGATCTACCCAGGAAATTAAGGATGATATGAGACGGGGATGGGATTAATAAAATATTTTTTTGATAGTTATGCTATTATTGAATTAATCAAAGGTAATTCTAATTATGCTAGGTATGTTAGCGAAGAGGTTGTCATTACCATATTTAATCTAGCTGAAATATACTGGGCAGCATTAAATGAGCTAAATGAAAAAGAGGCGGAAGAAATATATAATCAATATAAATTAAATGTAATTGATATCGATGATGATATATTAAAAGAAGCTATAAAATTTAGAAAAATAAATAAGAAAAAGGATTTGTCATATACTGATTGTATTGGATATATTTATGCATTAAGAAAAAATTTAAAATTTTTAACTGGCGATAAAGAATTTGAAGAAATGGATAATGTTGAATTTGTGAAATAATCTTTGTTCTTTTACTATCTTTAAATAATAAATTTAAAAACGATATATATATATCAAATAATTAATAATTTCTATAACTTTAACCTTTTTGGAAAAGCGTTAAAGGAAAATTAAAGAGGAGATGATTTTATGGATTCAAAAGATTGGACAAGTTTTATTGTAGTTATGATAGTAGTCGCTTTAGTTGTTAATTTTGTATCTAGTTCTTTTATAACGGGATAGATAGTAAAGGTCCAGACAAATTTAACAGGACCATCGGTTTATAGCACAAGTGAAGTTTATAAAAAATCAGAGATTGATAGCAAATTTAAAAATATAGTAACAGGTAATATTACCGCTAATGGGGGAATCAAGGTTTTAAGTGCAATTGGAGGATACAGTCTTGATGCAGCACAGGGTATAAAAGCGGGTTATCTAAGCATAGGTCAATTAGATACAAGTTTATACGCTGATGGAGGTAAAGTTGAAGTACGTAAACCAATAACATATACTAATTTAGTAGGGGCTAAAAATGTGTCTGCTTGTTTAGATTCAGCTGGAAAATTATACAGGGGTCCTTGCTAGTTACTTTTCTATTTTTTAATTTCTTTTTGTATCTTTTCTGAAATTTTCTTTATGTGTTTTTGCAATGGAAAAATAGAAGCATCTCTTTTTTTATGAGAATAACCATATTCATCAAAGTATATCAGATATTCTATTGGGTGTCTTTTTGTTGCTTTATGTCTTCCTTTAGGGTATCCTATCGTTATTATTAGAACTGGATGAATATTTTGGGGCAATTTTAAAATTTTTGAGACCGCATTTTTGTCAAATACGGCAACAATGCATGTTCCAAGCTTTAACTCTGTTGCTTTTAGTAATATATGGGTTGATGTTATGGCGCAGTTTAATAATGAAAAATCTTCATGCAACTTAGGGTATAATTCTTTTATATTAGAATCATCATAACAAACCACTATATGAACTGGGGATTGGTTCATCCAGTATTGTTTTAATGAAGCTGTTGCTATCTCATTTCTCTTTTTTTTATCCTTTACTATTATAAATCTCCAGTTTTGAACATTTCCTGAAGAAGGAGCTTTACGAGCAGAATCAATTAGCTCTCCTATTAAATCATAACTTACATCTTTATCTTGATAATCTCTAATACTGTGTCTAGAATCAAATATTTGATTTATATCCATACAAAATATTTAAATGTTGTGAAATATATAAATTTTGTTATATGGAATATAAGAAGTTAGTTGGTGTTTATGATAAGCTAGAGAAAACAACTAAAAGACTGGAAAAAAGAGATATAATAGCTGAAATTCTGAGAGAATGCAAAGAAGATGAATTGGATAAAGTTGTTTACTTATTGCAAGGAAGGGTTTTTCCACAGTTTGATGAGAGAAAAATCGGGATGAGTTCCAGGTTAATTCTGAAGGTTATATCAAAAGTTTCAGGCGAAACAGTAAATGAAATAGAAAAACAATGGAAAAAAATTGGTGATCTTGGAGAAGTTGCTGCTTTTTTGGTTCAAAAGAAGAAACAAGCTACTTTGAAATCAGGTAGCAAATTAACAATTCATAAAGTGTTTGGAAATTTATTGAAATTATCTGAGTTAGAGGGAGAAGGAACAGTAGGCAGGAAAATAGATTTGGTTTCTGAGTTAATTGCTAATGCTAGTCCTGTTGAAGCAAAATTTATTATTAGAACTGTTTTAGAAGATTTAAGGGTTGGTGTTGCTGAAGGTGTTTTGAGAGATGCCATTGCCTTAGCTTATAATGTTGATGTAAAAACTGTTGAAAAAGCATTTGATGTTTTAGTAGATTATGGTGAGGTTGCAAAAAGAGCTAAAGAAAAAAAACTTAGTGGGTTGGGTTTGGTTATTGGAAGACCATTTAAGGTTATGTTGGCTATAAAGGTAAATAATATAGAAGAGGCTTTTGATGAAGTTGGCAAACCCGCCTTATTTGATTATAAACTAGATGGTTTTCGTGTAACTATCCATAAAAGCAACGACAAAATAAAATTATTTACCAGAAAAATGGAGGAAGTGACTAAGCAATTTCCAGAGGTTATATATTTAATAAAAGAAAATGTCAAAGCAAAAAAATGCATCTTAGATTCTGAATTTGTTGGTTATGATAAAAAAACCGGGAAGTATTTGCCATTTCAGAATATTTCACAGAGAATAAAGAGAAAATATGATATCGAAAATACCGCAAAGAAATTTCCTGTTGAGATTAATGTTTTTGATATTTTGAATTATGAGGGAAAAGACTTAAAAGATGAAAAACAACTTGAAAGAAGAAACTTATTGGAAAAAATAATAAAAGAGAAAGATAAAAAAATTGTTTTGACCAAGAAATTAATAACTGATGATGTTAGTAAAGCAAAAGAGTTTTTTGAAGAGTCTTTGAAAGCTGGAAATGAGGGTTTAATTGCCAAGAAACTAGATGCGGTTTATCAGCCTGGCAGAAGAGTTGGCGGGTGGGTTAAATTAAAATCTGTTATGGATAATCTGGATTTAGCAATAATTGGTGCTGAGTGGGGAAGGGGTAAAAGGGTGGGATTCTTGAGCAGTTTTGTTTTGGGGTGTAAAAAAGGAAATGAATTTTTGGAATGCGGGATGATCGGAACTGGGATAAAAGAGAAATCTGAAGAGGGAGTTTCTTTTAAGCAGCTAACTAAATTATTAAAACCATTAATTAATAAAGAAGAAGGAAGAAAAGTTAAGATAAAACCAAAAATAATAATTGAAGTAGGTTATGAGGAAATACAAAAAAGCCCTACATATAATTCTGGTTATGCCTTAAGATTTCCTAGGGTTTTAAGACTGCGAGAGGATAAGCCATTAAGTGAAATTGTGGATTTGAAACAAATTGAGAAATTATACAGAGGACAGAGAAAATAACCATTAGAGAATAATAATCTTTAAATAGGAGTATATTGTTACAACATAGTAAATATAATCTTTAACAAGTAGAAAAACAAGGGATAAATGATTTAGTAGTTATAATTCATAACTATTGGTTAAAAAAAGAGGGTGATTTGACCTAGGAGGTCTTCATAATGATTGTAAAAGATGAGTTTTTAGCAAAACTGCGTCAATATTTCGGGTTAAACCTATATGAGGTTAGAATTTGGACTGCTTTACTTTCTAGAGGTGTTTCAACAGCGGGTGAATTAAGTGACATAGGTAATGTTCCTAGATCAAGAGCGTATGATGTTCTTGAGAGCTTGGAGAAAAAGGGTTTCGTTGTAATGAAATTAGGCAAGCCAATTAAATATATTGCAGTTGAGCCTGTGGAAGTAGTTGAAAGAGTTAAAAAACTTGTTAAAATTGATGCTGATGAAAGAGCAAAAAGATTAGATAGTTTAAAAGGAACGGATATATTACAAGAGCTAAATTTATTGCATACACAAGGGATTGAGTTTATTGAGCCTTCTGACTTGGCTAGTGCAATAAAAGGAAGACATAATTTGTATACACATTTGGAGTTAATGGTTAGAAATGCTAAGAAAAGTGTTACTTTAATGACTACTAGCAAAGGCATAATGAGAAAAGTTGAGGCTTTGAAACCAGAATTAGAAAAACTGGCTAAGAAGGGAGTCAAGATTAAGATAGCAGTTCCTGTTACTAAAGAAAATTCTGAGGATGTGAAAGACATTTCAAGAATAGCAGAAGTTAGGGACAATAAAAACATCAATGCTAGATTTTGTGTTATTGACGGGAAAGAATTATTGTTCATGATTTTAGATGATGAAGAAGTTCATCCAACTTATGATGTTGGTGTTTGGGTGAGTACTCCTTTTTTTGCAACTGCTTTGGATAATATGTTTCAGGCTTGTTGGGAAAATTTAACTCCTGCTGATAAGACCGTTGCTAAATAAAGAGGTATTTTTATGAAAGATAGAACAGTAATATTTGTAATAATACTTGCTATTTTCTTTTTGTATTTAATAGGTAATTATTTAGGAATTAATAGCCAAGTTATTGCTAATAGATTTTGTGAAGATTCTGATGAAGGAATGAAGGTTTATATGCCCGGGCATGTTGTTTCTGATCTAGGGACTTTTAGAGATAGATGTAATACTGGTGAAAAATCTGTTAGAGAATATTATTGTGAAGAAGATATGAAAGGTAGAGAGAGAGTTAAGTCTAATTTTATTCAATGTGGTCTAGGATACTATTGTGAAAGAGATGTTATCGGGCAAGATGACGCTTGTGTGAGGAATTAGATTATTCTGTTGGTTTCTTATTATTTAAATCTCTTATTTTTGAATTCTGCAACAATAATCTAGCACCTGTAAGTAGTAAATTTAAAAACGATATATATATATCTTAATCATTTAGTTCTTAATAAATTTTTAAAAATAAAGAAGGTGATTTGATGGTTGAGTTTAATAATAAAATTATTTCATATTTTTTTGTTGGGGTTCTTGTTGTTTTAGCTGTTGGTTATGTTATGGGTTCTAGCGGTAGGATATTTACTGGGTTTATAGTTTCTAATGAGACAAATTATACTACAACAACCACTTCTACTTCAACATCAAGCACAACAATAATAGGCGATCCATTTTGTTCTGATTCTGATGGTGGGATTAATTATTATGTTCAAGGAACAACCACTTCATCAAATGGTACTAGTTTAACAGATTATTGTACTTATCTTGGTTTGAGAGAACATTACTGTGACACTGCAAAAAATGTGGTTGGTATTAATTATAACTGTCCTAATGGATGTAGTAGTGGTGCTTGTCTTGTGAATACAACTACAACAACGTCTACTTCAACATCAAGCACAACAATAACAGGGGATACTTTTGTAGGTAATCTTTATGTTTCATCTAAACCAACTGGAGCCAGCGTATACTTAGATGGAGTATATAAAGCAAAGACTAATACAACAATAAAGACCCTTGCGCCAAAGAATTATAATCTAAAACTAACCAAATCCGGTTATGTGGATTATATCGTAAGTGTATGGGTTTACAGTGGACAAACTAGTTATGTTAATGCTATTCTTCAGAGGAATGTTGGCAGTATTAATGTGACTTCAATTCCTAAACCAGCTGGAATTTATTTAGATGGAGTATATAAAGGAACAACTAATAGAATACTAACTAATATAGCTACAGGAAACCATAACATAAAGTTAAATAAAACCGGCTACTATGACTATACAAAGAACTTTACTGTTTACTTGAACGTTACTAGCCAAGTAAATGCTGTGCTTGTACCAAAGAACCAAACAAACGTAACTTATTGAATTTCTCCTCTTTTTTTATTTTTAATTTAATAACATTTATATAATCTTTTTTTCTTAATTTGTTTATGGATTTTGAACAAGAGATTAAAAGTGTATTAAAGAGAATTCTCAAGAAAGAAGTAGACCTTGAAGTACCTCCAGATAGCAGATTAGGAGATTATGCTTTTCCTTGTTTTGAATTGGCTAAGAAATTTAAAAAAGATCCTAATAAAATAGCTAAAGAATTAAGCGATAAAATAATAAATAAAAATTTTAGGGTTGAGAATAAAGGGCCATATTTGAATTTTTTTATTGATAAAAATAAGCTAACTAACGAGGTTTTAAAAGAAATTCTGAGAAAAAAAGATAGATATGGAAGCAATAAAGAAAAAAAGAAAGAAAAGGTAATGATTGAATTCTCTCAGGCAAATACACATAAGGCATTTCATATCGGGCATATAAGGGGGACTTCTTTGGGTGAAAGTTTAGCTAGGATTTTGGAGTTTACAGGTTATAACGTAATCAGGGTCAATTATCAAGGAGATACTGGAATGCATGTCGCAAAATGGTTATGGTGCTATAATAAATTTCATAAAAATGAAAACTTTCCTAAACAAGACATTGAAAAATGGATTGCTTCAATTTATGTTGAAGCTGTAAAAAGACTTGAAGAAAAAGTAGAATACCAAACCGAAGTGGATAAAATAAATTTAGATTTAGAATCCCGTAAAGACAAAAAATTAATTAGTCTATGGAAAAAAACTAGAAAACTAAGTTTAGCCGCTTTTGAAAAAATATACAAAGATTTGGGTGCTAGATTTGATCATTATTTTTTTGAGAGGGAAGTTGAGAAAAGAGGGAAAGAAATCGCTCTTGAATTGGTGAAAAAAGGAGTAGCAAAAATTGATCAAGGTGCAGTAATTATTGATTTAGAGAAATATACTCTTTGTATTTGGGTGCTGTTAAGGAAAGACGGTACTGTTTTATACTCTGTTAAAGACCTTGCTTTAGCTGAGTTAAAATTTAATAAATTTAAAGTAGATAAAAATATTTATGTTGTTGGAGCTGCGCAGAATTTACATATACATCAGCTATTTAAGACTTTAGAATTAATGGGTTTTAAAAAAGCCAAAAATTGTGTTTATATACCTGTTTCAGAGGTAAGACTCCCTACAGGAAAAATGTCTTCTAGGACTGGAGAGAATATTGTTTATTCTGATTTTAAAAAGGAAATTATAGAGTATGCTATATCTGAAATAGAAAAAAGATATAAAAATATTGATAGAAAGAAAGCTGAAAAAAGGGCATTGAAAATAGCTATAGCGACGATTAAATTTGATATGCTAAAACAGGATTTGAATAAAACTCTTGTATTTGATAAAAATGAGGCTATGAAGTTTGAAGGCGATACAGGTCCTTATGTTCAATATGCTTATGCTAGATGTAGCAGTATCTTAAAAAAGGCGAAGTTAAGTAAAAAAATCTATGCCGAAGTTTTAAATGAAAAAGATTTTAAGTTGATTCAGATATTAGGTAATTTTAGCGAAGTTGTGATGAAAGCTAAGAATGAGTATAAACCAAGTGTGATTGCTAGTTACTTATTAAGCTTAGTTAAGGAGTTTAATAGTTTCTATAGGGATAATCCTGTTTTAAAAGCTGAAAAAAAAGTAAAGGAGACCAGACTAAGCATTGTTTTTTCTGTTAAACAAGTTTTAAAAAACGGTTTAAATTTATTGGGCATTGAAGTTATAGAAGAGATGTAAAGATTTATAAATGTTAAGGAGTTTATAGGGATTATATGAAAAGAAGATATAATATTATTATAGAAAAAGATGAAGAAGGATGGTATATTTCAGAAGTAGTAGAGCTTCCAGGATGCCATACTCAAGGTAAAACTATAGATCAATTAATAGAAAGAACTAAAGAAGCAATTAAGGCATATCTTGAAACAGAAGAAGAACCAGAAATAAATGAAGAGTTTATAGGCATACAACAAATAGAGGTATAATTTCTTGGCAAAGTTGCCTAAACTAACAGGAAAAGAATTAGGTAAAATTATTACTAAACTTGGTTTTATTTATAGTCATACAACTGGTAGTCATATGATTTACAAACATACAGATGGAAGAAAAACAACTGTTCCTTATCATGGTGGTGAAGAAATAGGTCCTGGTCTTTTGAATAAGATAATAAAGAAAGATCTTAGAATGACGAGAGAAGAATTTCTTAGGAATGTTTAGCTTCGTAATCTAAAGATTTATAAACTATATTCTAGAGTATATATGTTATGAAAAAGGTAGAGCAAATTATAATAAAAAAAGGAATGAAAGCAGATGAATTAGTTAGAGAAATGGGAAAAACCGGAGTTATGCAGGGTTCTAGAGTTGGAAAAGCAGTTGATATTTTGGAAAAAATGATTAAAGATAAAGATTGTAAAGTTTTTTTAGGCCAAGCAGGGGCTTTAGTTCCAGGAGGAATGAGAAATATCTTAAGTGATATATTAAAAAATAAATTAATTGGTGTTTTTGTTTGTACTGGTGCTAGTTTGACTCATGATCTAGCTGAAGCCTTGGGATACAGTCATTTACAAGGGCATGAAGACATGGATGATAAAGAATTAAATAAAAAAGGACTAGATAGGATGTATAACAGTTTAATGAATAATAAGGTTTACGAAGGTATGGAAGATTTTTTTGAAGAAAATTTTAATGATTTATCAAAAGCTGAAACTGTTAGAGAATTACTATGGATAATTGGAAGCAAGATAAAAGATGATAATTCTATCTTGAGACAAGCTTACTTAAATAAGATACCTATATTTTGTCCCGCTTTAGAAGATTCTGGTATTGGTTTGATGATATGGGGAAGATTAATGAAAGGAAAGAAAATTGAGATTAAATTATTTGAAGATTTGAAAGAAATTGTTGATCTTGCTTGGACTTGTAAAAAAGCCGGTGTTGTTTATTTAGGTGGAGGAGTTCCTAAAAATTATATACAACAAGCAATGCAGTTTTCCCCTAAAAGTGCGAGTTACGGTGTTCAAATAACAACTGATAGGGCTGAATATGGTGGCAGTTCTGGCGCTAGTTTAAAAGAAGGAATTAGTTGGGGTAAAATGGATAAAAATGGAGAATTTATTGATGTTTATGCTGATACGACTGTTGTTTTACCTTTAATTTATGCAAGCCTGAAAGAAAGAGTTTAATTATGCTCTATTTCTTCTAAATCTAGTGACTCAAATAGGGTTTTATTTTTTTTGCTTTCTTCATACGAAATCATTTTTTCACCTCTCTTTTTATTTATGGAAGTTAGAATAATATATAAACATTTACTATGTGTAACATCTTGATTTAAAATTATATTTTGAAGCATAGAAAAGGGGTATCACTAGTGAAAAATTAATACTTTTTTTAGGTTATTTATGAAAAATCATTAATAGAAAAGTATAAAAAGAAGTTTGAATTAAAAAAATATAATGGGAGTAGAAAAAAAAGAGGTATTGCTATTTGTAGGTGCTATTTTTGCCTTATTGCTCATAGGGAATAGTTTTAATACTACGGGGAATGCATCTAAAGATTATACTTGCGTAGATAATGATGGTTTATCCACTTTAATTCAAGGAAGTGTTACATATAGAAATTCTGGTGTCGTATCAGAGAGAACTGAAAAAGACTATTGCTTGGAAGAAGGAAAAGCTGGAAGTTTAGTTCATGAGTTTTGGTGTGCTGAAAAGACAATGAAAGAATCTAATTTTGCTTGTTCTTATACACAGAAATGCATGGATGGAAGGTGCGTTGATATTAGTTAAAAATTCTTTTTTATTATAAAAAGTAAAAAATTATTATACTAAATAAAGCCAATAGGAAGAAAAATAATACCTTTTTTTTGGAAGATATGAGTAATATAATTGTTTCTAATACTAAGATCCAAGATTGAACACTTATTATTTCAGACATATTTTGCTCCTGCGATTAATCCGAAGCCAAGGGTTGCTAAAACACCAGCGAGTATTTCTACTAGAGGATTAGTTGAGAGTTTTACTATGACAATAGCAATTGCTATTAAAACTATACCAGATATATCAAAAGCGAAACTTACTTTAGATTTTCCAGTTTTTTCCATCTTAAGCATAATAATATTTACTTCTATTTATTATTTTCTATTGCTTGTTTTTAGTATTTTTAAGTGATAAATTAAAAAACGATATATATATTCCATTAATTATTCTATTTTAATAAATTAGTTTTAAGAATTAAAAAAAGAAGGTGATTTAAATGACTAAGGAAATTAACTGGAATACTGTTTTAGTTGTTCTTATTATTGGTGTTGTGGGAATATTATTGTTGGGTGGAAATGGAATAAGCGGTGCTCAAATATATAAAAAAACTATTAAAGAAACAGTTAGGTGTTCGTTTAGTGGTTCAGATAACACACAAAAGTGTTATTCAGATGATGGAAAGTTTAATTGTAATGGACAATCTTTTTGTGATGTTGTGGTTTCTGGTTATGTTGGGGAGAAGATAAATTGGAAAAGTTCTTGTGGTGGTTATGCAACTACCTTTATCGACGGTAAAGATGAAAAAGCATTGTTTGTATGTTCAGTTCCTGAAGTAAATGCTACTTCTTGTGATGGTGACGGTGTTTGTGA
>CAYIXS010000018.1:0-11922 GCA_964367445.1 Candidatus Woesearchaeota archaeon
TTCAGCTATGTACAATTTAGCATAAACCTGTTCATCAGGATAGCTAATTGTAGCAGTATAAGAATCTGTATCAGATTGGTCTAGAGTAATCAAACTACCCCAGAAATCTGCACTCGTATATAAGTCATTATCTGTTTTCATCTGAATATCGTCAAACTGGGCATCTTTGCCCCATGTAGCTTCTACATCACTTACCCCAACACTTGCAGCAGTTGTTCCTTGACCTTCGACATTAATTATCAAAGCTTCATAAATTTGTGAAGAACTATCATCTTTTTCTTCAAAGATAACAATTGCAGGAGTTGTTAATGTAGTGTTTGCAACACTCATTAGTTGAACTATTGCAGTTGAGTTTCCACCGTCGTTAGTTGCACCTGCAACATTAGTTGCACTAGTTACGTTATAAGTAAGTTGTCCAACGCTTACATAAGCAGATTTGACACTTACAGCTACAGCAGCACCAGCACCACCCATAGATGATGTGTTTAGTACATAACCTCCAAATGCAAATGTTCCATTAACAGTTGGACCACCCAAAGTTTGAGCGGCAACTGTAACAGATGTATATCCATCCCCATCAGGGAATTTCAATGTTGTTAAGTTAGCAGCAGAATCTCCACTACCATCCCAGTCATCTAGAGTAATTGCAGTTGGCTCGTAAAAGAACACTTTTGCTCCTTTACTTGTCTCAATAGTTGGGAAAATTACAGCAGTATTTGCTGTTGTTCTTGAACCATCTTGATATTTTAATCTTACATTTTCATCTCCCTCAACATTTTTATTATCTTGGAAGTCAAATGTATAAGATTGAGTATCTAAATCAATAGTTCCTGTTCCCCAGTTAGTTGACTTTGCAGTTACTTCTTTGTCAGTAAGTTTATTTCTAAACTTAACTTCACTAGCAGTAGCAGAAGTTGTATCATTTGTTAATGCTATAAACTCCCATATACCTCCAGTGTCTTCATTTCCAACAACAGCATATTCTGATTTGTTGATTTGTTGTCTTTCAAAAACGTTTATAGAATCTCCTCCAGAATCTGCAAGAGATGCACCGTCATTACCATCTGCCCTTATAGCATCTGTCTTATTGTAATACCAGTCAACTGTTTTTGCTGGTGTTGAACCATAACTTGCAAAGTTAACAGTCATTTTATCACTACCAGAGTTTGCTATTTTTATATCTTCCCTTGATGTTGAATCAGCAGCAATGCTTAATCCTGGAAAGCTTAGTTTTATTGAACCAAATATAGGATCAATAAACTCTCCTCCTGAAATTGCAGCATCTACATCTGTGTCATCAGCAGCTATTTGGAATGTAATTTTTGTGATGTTATTTGGTGTTTGAGAACCAGCATCTCCAAATCTTACATTAGTTCCATCAACAGTTGTTTCATCAGAACCTACTTTTACTGCAGTATTATCTGTTAGTTTTATTTTATTTGCACCAACAAGAACAGTTGCAGATAACTTTTGATTTGTTTCATCTGCAGTACTTACAGCAACTTCTACTCCTTTTATAGTTTTTGAAGTATCTTCAGTTATTTCTTTGCTATCACTATTTCCATCACTATCTGTAACTTTAATAGTTGCAGCACTATCAGAAGCAGATACTAACTCAAGTGTATAAGTTTTACCTAAGATAGTTATTTCTTCTGAAGGATTACTTACTGAATCAAGACTTGCTTTAGTAGAAGATCCTAACAAAATTAAGTTAGTTGCAGTAGTTTCTGCACCAACAGTATATTCAGTTCCAAATAAATTTAGTGTTTGTCCTTCTGAATCAGAACTGTTAAACCCAATAGCTTTATTAAAATTTACAGTTAAGTTATAAACAGCTAATCCAGAAGTTGTACCCAAATCAAAAGCATATATAGGGTCATCATCACTTGTTGGATGTTGTCCAAATACAAGCCTGTTATTTGTGTTTTTATCAAATCCTAAATCAACTTTCTGAGTATATGTAGCTGTTACATCACCTTGGAATGAACCATCTTTCAAAGCAAGTGGTAAGTAACTACTTGTTACTGATGTTCTTGCCTTGTTTATTGAATCATTCAAGTATAGTTTTGTAGAACTTGTCCAAAGTTCATATGCTTCTCCACTAACTGTATCACTTGATGAACCTGTTCCAGATAATGATGATTGCAAACTTTGTCCTAAATCTACAGCAGCTAAATAGTCTGTATTTGCAGCTGAACTTCCTACAACAATTGCAACATCTGCACTACTTCCAGACACGAAAGGTGCTGGGAATGATGCAGCAGCAGCAATTCCTATAGTACTACCAATCATAGCTGCGCTTGCTAAAACAGAAGCGATTTTTCTAAAATTAAATCGCATATTATTTTTAATTAAACCTCCTTTCATATTTTTTCATATTTTTTCGACCTCATATGTCGGCAGATTAGTGATATATTAGAGAATATCACTAACACTCACTTACCCTGTTAAGGTGTCGTCGGCAATTAATTTCTTTAACATTTAATAGAAAGAAAATTGCTTTATAAAGTTTTTGAATTTCCTCATTTTTATACCGAATATCTATGGTTTTTATTAGTTCTATTTATAAACCTTGTGCTGTCACAAGGCATAGTAACACTTTTAACAATTAGTAGAATCGAAACATTTATTAACTAGTATGGCTTTTATTACCATATATGGCATATTTGAACCTATATAGTCCAGATATATTAAAGTATAGCTAGGTAATATATGGGTAAAAATACCATATATTAATTATCGTCGATAACGAAAACTAAAGGAAAAATAGAACAAATAAAGTATAAATCAGGAAAAGATATTATGTATAAACTTAAAATAAAAAAGTAAAAGAAATAGTAGAAAATAAATCAAAAATAATAGGTAAAATATGTATAAATAAAGAAAATGATGGTATATTTAAAGGATAATTATATAAAAATAAGAGTAAATGGAAAGATAAAATACATGTAAATCAGGAAAAGTATTACCTATTAGCAATTAAAATAAGGCAAAGATATTGTGTATTTTAAACCTTTTAAAAAAAGGTTTCCAAAAACTGAAAGAAAAAGAAGATGGCAGAAAAAACAAGAATAATTGAAATTCATGAAAAAGAAGGAACATTTAGTTCTGTATTTAGGAAGTTTAAAGGCTATACAGGATATGGGGAAGATGATAAAAAAGACAGCAAAGAAGATTATAATACACAAGATCTTTCAATATTAAGGCAGTTATTAAGCAATGAAAAAGCAAGGCTTTTAAGTGTTGTAAAAAACAAAAAACCAAACTCAATATACAGGCTTGCTAAATATCTAGATAGGGATTTTAAAAGTGTAAGAGATGACGTTATGTTATTGAAGAAATTCGGCTTTTTAGAGCTTATAGAAGAAAAATCAAATAACAGAATAACTCATAAACCAATAATAACTGCCAGTGTGATAAACATTGTAGTTAGAATTTAATACAATGTTTACTCTAATCTTTAATGCTGGAAAATTTATATAGTATAGTTATCTTATGTAAAAATGATAGAAATCAAATCAAAACTAAGAAAAATGGGAAATTCATATATTATAGTTGTACCATTAAAAGCTATAAAAAACACAAATTTGAAAGAGGGTGATGAAATAGAAGTTATAATTAACAAAAATGAAAAGGTTAATCTTAGAAAGATGTTTGGAACTCTCAAATTTAAGAAATCAACAGATCAGTTAATGAAAGAAATGGATAAAGAACTTTATGGCATCTGAAACTTTATTATAAATACATTGCTTTAATCTTTATATAGCAAATGACATTGATAATTTTTTAGTTATGACTTTGCCATCAAGGGAAAGAAATACAATTTTGATTAATCATCTATTTCTTTCACTATAGCACACTTCTATCTTAAATATGCTGTTTTCAGCCAAACCAGTATTTAATGGCTGGGTATCTGCTAATTTTCTTACACACTCTTGCTCATTTCCCTCACTAACAGGAGATATTACATCACTATAAGTTTTATTACTTATTTCATTTAAAACACTTATCTTAAAATACCTAGTATAAGAACCATTTCTAACAACATAAGAACTATGTTTTACAAGTTCTTTTAATGTTGTTTCTAAAATTTGACAAGGACTTTGTCCATTAGAACACATATCATTTTGCCTGCAATCTTTTATTAGCTCCCTTATTTTTCTAGGATTTGTTTCAGGTATTTCACAGTTAGTAGTATAACTTAGTATTGAACTAGAAAAACTGTCTAATTCAGCGCTTGTCTGTGCTTCAATGTTTCTAGGTTTGTTTAAACTTATCCCTAAAATTATAATTCCCATAATACTAACTATTATTACTATAAGTACAAATCCTACCATTTCTTCCTGGGCTTTTTTATTCCATATCATTTTAAAGCCTAAAACTCATTTTCTCTTGTTTCAATTATCATTAATGCAAGTTCGCATTTATCATAAGCTCTTCCGCCTGTAATATCTTTTCTGCACAATGAAATATAAGATGAAGCTGACTGAGCTGTATCTCCTTCTTTTTTAAATAAAATAATATCGGTGCAGTTAGGATAATTTCCAGTATTGCATTCTACTTCAGGATATTCTGGATATAGTTTCTTAACACTTATTCCATTAATACCCCAATAATCTCTATATTCTGGTTGTTTTTTTAAAGCCATTAATTTATCACTATCAACACCATTGCTAATCCCCCTGTAAGAAAATTCAGGACTTGAAGCTAACTTTATAACTAACCCAATAGACTTATCTCTTTCAGACTCAATGCTTGCCTGATATAAATTAGCTGTTTTAATTGCAAAAAAGAATAAGGCTGCAAGTATAAAAAATAAAGCAACAGCTATTATCATAAAAACCATTTGCTGTATCTTTAACTGTCCTAACTTTCTCATTTTATTATTTTCCTTTTTCTTATCTCCTTTTTACCACTCATTTTTTTAGTTTTGGAAACCTTTTTTTAAAAGGTTTAAAACACACAATACCTTTCTTAATTTCTCATTAATTTATTATTTATTTTTTCTCTTTTCATTTTATTTTTCGTTTTGGGAACCTTTTCCAAAGGTTCATTTTGGAAACCTTTTTCTAAAAGGTTTATTTTAAACATACCATCCTTTTCCTAATTTACATTGATTTACCATTTAGGTTATTTGATGATTATATTACCTCTTATTTTTAATTTATCAGTATAAATTACACTCCCCCAAAGCTGTGTTTTTTGTATTTATTATATCTGCCTGAGCTTCAATTAGTTTCAAATCATTTAGAGTTTTATAATTTTCAGCAAGTTTAGATAATAAAACAGCATCTGACTGCAAACCAGTATTGCATCTTGTTGCAGAAAGCCTTGCTTTTTCAGAATAAACTTCACTTACATAACCTAGTTTTCTAGCTAATCTTTTAACATTACACTGATAGTTTTCAGGAGATGAAAATATCGCTCCATATAATAAACCATCACTATAATACATTTGCGTATTATTTTTTTCTACAAGACCATTTTTAAATAAATTACCTTCACAATCCTGGCCAGAACAAGTTCCTCTAACATTAATATCACATCCATTGCTCTGGAAACAAACACTTATGCTTTTTTCATCACATTTACTAGGAGAACTGCTAAAATTTATGGGTAATACATTTCCTTTTAATGACTCTATTTCTTTTTTTATTTTGTCAGGAGTATTTACAAAACAATACTCGTCACTAAAAGCAGACATTATATCAGCCACTTTATATGGCATTTCAAAAGGAGTAATTATAAAATAAACAGTTCTTCCCTGTATCCTATTTTC
The DNA here is from genome assembly GCA_964367445.1 of Candidatus Woesearchaeota archaeon. Classification (GTDB taxonomy): domain Archaea; phylum Nanobdellota; class Nanobdellia; order SCGC-AAA011-G17; family JACPIM01; genus JACPIM01. Next base: position 5,780 of record CAYIXS010000018.1, read on the forward strand.
AGCAAACAAATACTGGTTTTCTATAGAAACATCTCCTCCTGGTTCAGTCCAATCTTTAAAAGAACTTTTTTCAGACAGCTGTATTCTGTTCTCTCCAAAACTTCCTTTTTCAGAATTGCATGTTACATATACTCTAGTATCTTTAATCAATTCAATTTTTTCAGATTTAGAATCTTCAAAACTAGTTCCTAATGGATTTAAAATATTTCTTAAATCAGCAGCTGTTTTAGTGTTTATTTCATACTCATTGCTTCCTATAAGTTTTGTAGCAGTATATATTGCAAGAAAGATTATAATTGTCCCTATTAAAATTGAAAACAACCATACAAATGAAAATTCAAATCCTCTTTTATTCATTTTATTTTATACATTTTTATGCAACTCTAACTAAACTCTCCCCAACATCTTTTGAAAGCCTAATTTCAATAAATCCTCCTTCTGTAGGAATGCAATAAGGATTCATGCTCATCACCATATTAACATTTTTTATTTGAGCTGATTCTAAATTAGATGCTCTATAAGGGTAAAAATAAAAGTTAGCATCAGGACTTGCAATTCTTTTTAATTCTTTTCCAATATCCTGAAATCCTCCACTAATAACTTTATCTCTGTTATAAAAACAAACATGTGTTATTTTCTCACTTATTTTTCTTTCAAATTTATAATTAGTCTCTCCTTGAGAACTTCTCCATATTCTGTCAACTTCTGTTTGCAAATCACGAATTATAATTCCTTCATTAATAGATTTCTTTGAATCAAGAAAAGCTTTTATTGCAAAAATAGCAACAGCAAGAAAAATAGCTATTAATATTATGGAAAAAATCATCCCAAATGATATGTCAATCTGACCCTTAAAACTCTTTTTTTTAATATTCTTCATAGATAAAAAAACAAAAAAGAATTATTAAACCTTTCTTATGTGTTAAGTCAAATATCAAACTTAACATTATGCATAATATTTTAACAATTTCATAAATCTTTGAAAATATCATAAATGTAATTTAATAAAAACTAATCTGTAAACAAATGATAAATAAGGAAAAGTATTGTGTGATTTAAAGATAAATTAGTCAAGATTCAAGGTTTACTTTATATTATGTATCAGATAACCAATTTAAAGATAAATTGTAGGTATTTAATATATTAAAACTAAAAATTTTAATTACATGTAAATAAAATATTAATGATAAATATGTTGATTATTATGGTTTAAGCTAATTACTCTATTTTTTCTTATTGGCTGATATTATTCCCATATAAAAAATCATATAATTATTTATACCTGGGGTATTTAATTAAAAAATGGAAAAAGAGGCTAGCTCTGGGAAATTTAGATTAATAATAATTAATTTAATAAGGTTTTTATTAATTTTAGCTTTTTTGGGTGCTTTATACTCTGACAGGAAGTTAGTGATGTTATTTTCAGTTTTAGGTTTAATTGCAACATTTCTTCCAGTGATAATTTCAAGATTATTTAAAATTAAAATCTCTGAATTATATGAGATAATTATTATAATGTTTATTTATGGTTCATTATTCTTAGGAGAAGTTAGGGGGTTATTTGTAGAATTTTGGTGGTGGGATATTTTGTTAAATATTTCTGCTTCAATACTTTTAGGTTTTGTTGGTTTTAGTGTTATTTACGTTTTTTATAAAGACAAAGAAATAAGGGCAAATCCTGTAATTATTTCATTTCTAGCTTTTTGTTTTACAATAGCAATAGGATCTTTATGGGAAGTAGCAGAGTTTTCCTTAGATTATTTCTTAGGTTTTTATCTCCAAAAAAGCTTAGCTGATACAATGTTAGACATAATATCAAATTGCATAGGTGCTTTGATAATTGCAGTTTTAGGATTTTATTATATGAAAGATGGAAAAGTGAAAGTAGTAAGTGAATTTATTGTAAAAATCATTGAGAAAAACCCAATTTTATTTAAGAAAAGAGATACTATTGAAGCAAGTTCACAGGAAATATTAAGATTAGTAAAAAAAGGAGAGAGTAAGAATTTAGAGTTTAAATCAACAATAAGAACTAATTTGCATACAGGAGAAATAGACAATAAAATAGAACATACAGTACTAAAAACAATTACAGCATTTTTGAATTCTGATGGAGGAATATTGCTTATAGGTGTTGATGATTCTGGGAAAATAAATGGTTTGGAAAAAGATCATTTTAGAGATAATGATTCTTTGAAGTTATATTTTACAAATATTCTTAAAAGTTCTATAGGAAATGAATTTATGCCGTTTATCGAATTTGAACTTTTTTCAGTTAGTGATAAGCATGTTTTGAAAATTGAATGTATATCTAGTAAAAAACCAGTTTTCTTAAAATATGAAAAAGAAGAAGAGTTTTATATAAGGAGCGGACCATCAAGTGCAAAGCTTACAGGAAGAGAGCTTATAGAATATATAAAAAACAAGTTTAGTTGATAATTTAACATATTATGCATGAATCTTTTTAAAATTAAATTTACTTTCTAATGCCAAATGATTAATATTTCATTACCTTATCTTTTGATTTAATACCAATAATCTAATAATTAATATACCTTCTGAAAAAACCATGGTTTTTGAAGAAGACACATAAAAAACAGCCGAGCCGAAGGCGAGGCTTGTAAACAAATTTAGATTACAGAAGAATTTATAAATATGGTTATATTGATATAATCATAAATTTAAAATGATAGAAATAGAAGCTAAACTAAAAAGATGGGGAAGATCATTTGGCATAGTTGTACCTATGGAGAAAATTAAATTAGAAGGTATTTCAGACAGAGATGTTTTAGCCATATTTATAAAAAAGGGAGGAAACCCTTTGAAGAAACATTTTGGTACTTTTAAGTTTAAGAAAGCTACAAAGGAGATGTTAGATGAATCAGACAGAGAATCTTGGGATGAATAATGGAGGAGATAATGGTGGAGTTGAGATTTATTTTTTTGATACTTATGCTTTGATTGAAATTATAAAAGGAAATAATAATTTTAAGAAATATATAAATTCCTTAATTATAACCACTATTTTTAACATAGCCGAACTTAACTATAATTTAAAAAAAGAGATGAAAAAAGATCTTGCTGAGGAGTATACAAAAGATTACTTTGATTTTATAGTAAATGTTACATTAAATGATATTAAAGAAGCTATGGACTTAAAAACTAAAAACAGAAAATTATCAATTCCAGATGCTATTAGTTACACTATTGCAAAAAGGTATAAGGTTAAATTTCTTACAGGTGATGAAGATTTCAGAAATTTCCAAAATGTAGAATTTGTTAAAAAGTGAAATTATTCTTCTTCAGCTAAATCTTCTGGTTTTACAATAATTGAACATTGTGTTGGAGCTGGTTGCTTGTCATTTATATCTTTACACTTTATGTAATAATTACTCTTTATATCCCATGCAGCGAAATGTTCTTTTTTATCATCTTGAATTTCATGAGGCATAAGCTGAGCAATTGAGTTATTGCTGATTTCATAATTGCACTTAGTGTTTTCATTTGTTGAATAATAACAGCTGGCATCTTCATCTGTTATTATCTTTAATCTGCTAGCATCATTTAACACTCTTACAACCATTGGTGCAAAAGTATCTACAAACACTTCAAAACTAGTTTGTCCTAAAGCAGTATTTCCTCCTAAATCTACACACTTGAAATAATAAGTATAGCTTCCTTGTGCTAAATCCTGTCTTTGATTATGTTCAAAAGAATTTGTTTGAAGCATAGGCACAAAGTTTTTATTATCATTGCTGTAATAGCATTCAGCTTTTCCAGCATCATAACCATTTTCTGTTTCTAAAGCAAGATTAACTTCTACAGATGATGTTGCTCCTGTTACAATTTCATTAGCTTTTGGCTTGATAGAATCTTCTTTAATATTCAAAGGCTGAGTTCCCTTTAATGTAAGTTTATAACTTGTTTGCATAGAAATTCTTTCATCTTCTTTTGCCCATGGCTGATCTTCGCATCTGAAATAATATACATTATCTTTTCTATCTTGCAATCCTGTTAAAGTTCCTTTACAAGGATATAGCAAATTAGCATCCATATCTACAATGCTTTTTGTGCATTGCATATCATTTTCCATTTTATCATATTGCTGATCAGTTCTGCTCCATTTACAACTTGCAGGTTCATTTGTATAAACAATTATTGGAACTTCATTAACTTCAAACTGAACTGGCTGATTATTTCTTATAGATGTTTCTACAATTTGTGGAGGTGTGGCATCAGGACCGTCATCAACACAAAAACTAACTACAAAAGGATCTGGATTATAATAACCATTTGCACTTGTACATCTAATATAAAGATCATACTGATTATTATTTTCTATAAATATTCCTGTTTCTCCATCTAAACTATCATTCTGGCTTTGAGCTAAAGCTTCTACTGCTCTTTTATTTGGAATATTTAATCTTTGAGTATGATTGTAATCAAATAAATTGCTCTCTCCAAAATAATAAGCCATTTCTTCATAACCTTTAGTTAGCTTGAAATCTACTTTACATTGAGATGGTTTATTAGTTTGTATTCCAAATTCAAACGGAGTAAATGCAGGCAAGCAATTATTTTTAGTTTCTTTACACTCTATTGAAGTTCCTCCCCCACTAGGTCTCTGAGCTAAATTAGTATAATCACAAGTTAGTTTATTTGTAGATTCAATTTTAAGTGCATCTTCTCTGACTTTTATTATCGGAGAAGTTACATCTCTTGGATTTAACCATACACATTTTTCATCTGTAGTACCTTTATTTACAATTCCACATGCCTGGCCTAAAGATTTACATCTATATTCAGAACATGGATTCATACCGTCATTACATTTTTCACAATCATCTCCTCCAATTGGAGCTTGCCAAGGATTACAACTAAAGTCAACTCTATCATAACTTACTTTTTTATACATTAACACAAATACAATAACTCCAACTCCAATTCCAAAAATAGCAGCATGACCTCCTATCCATGAACCAACAGAACTTTGAGCAATACCACTTCCAGATTGGCCTAAAGCCTGAGCAGCATTATATGCAAATAATCCAGCTGGTACTGCATATTGCAATGCTTTAGTTGTTGAATCTTGCAACCCAAGTGCATTTGCAATCATGGGAACAACAAAATATGCAATTCCTGCCCACTGCACTCCTTGTAATAAATTTCCACCAACAGCACTTTTAACTCCAAATAGATTTGCAAGCGCACCATAATCTCCAGTTGTTGTGCCGGCTCCAGCAGCCGCTTTTGCAGCATCATTTGCATTGCTTCTAAACTTATCTATATTTGAATCTACAATTTCTTCATTTGGTAGTTTGTATCTTATTTTACCAGTGTCATAATCAATTTCTGTTATTGTTGCCGTTCCTTCTTTTAAAGGTATTTTCGCATTAACTTTAAGTGTATCTTTATTTATTGGGAAAAATCCTGGTCTGGCAGCTTCTCCACTTGAAGGAGCAGGAGCTTGTGCAGGAGGAGGTGTAGGTGCTCTTGGTCCGTCAGAGCGTGCTTCTGGAGGTGTTGAGGTGTCATCAACCCAATTATACCCTTCTGCATTACAAGAAGATTGACTAGAAAGCCCTTGATTCAAAGTTATATCTTTTCCTTGGTTATTAATGCATTTCCCACTAACCCTCGGCGTCGCTAATCCAATTAAAAATCCAATTGCAACAACTGAAAGAATTATATTTAATGCTAAGAATAAACTTACTCTTTTTTTACTCACTATTATTCTCTTTTTACTCATCACTTCTCTTTTTCTCATTTTATTTAATTATGAAATTAATAATCTATTTCTTAATTATCTATAATTTCGACAACCTGATTTACAGGAATTAATACACCTTCATTTCCATTAACTAACATATTAACATATCTACCGTTTTCTCCTAAGTCTTCTTGTCCTCTGTAATATCCAAAGATTTTTTCCGTTTGACCATTGTCTGGTCTTATACGTATAACACAATCTAATGGTTTTTGTGGAGCATTATTAATAATTCTTCCTTGTCCAGCTTGTAACTGATTATTATCTGAGTAATTATTTACAGTTACATTTGTGCTTTTAGGATCTAATTTTCCGCTAATATATGAACCAACTCCTTGATAAACTAAAAACTCTCCAAGTGCTTGTCCTTGAGGTG
>CAYIXS010000019.1:0-11660 GCA_964367445.1 Candidatus Woesearchaeota archaeon
GTAATGGGATTGATGAGGATTGCGGTGGTAGTGATTTAATATGTAGTGCAGATACTTGTTCAAACGGCATTCAAGATGGAGATGAAACAGGGATTGATTGCGGCGGAAGTTGCCCAAATCCATGTTCTACTAACGAATGCTCAGATGGAATAGACAATGATAATGATGGATTAATAGACTGGCAATATGATTTAGGATGTTATGGCCAAACAGATAATACAGAGGGAGGAAAGAATGCAGAGATTGAAAATGGATGGACTGTTTATGAAAGAAGTTTTGATAATATTGTTGTTTATGTTTCTTCAAGTTCTGGAAATAATGGTTGGGATGGTTTAGCTCCAGAGTGGAATGGATCAAGCGGGCCAGTAAAAACTATAGAAAGAGGATATCAAATTATAAATGGGCCAAACGATGTTATTGAACAGATTAGGTTAGGAATATCTGACTGGCTTTTATTAAAGAGAGGAGATGAATGGAAAAATGAATCTTTGGGAGGAAAAGTTTGGAATGGAGAATGGTATAGATGGAGAAAAAAAGGGCGTTCTGAAGATTATCCTGTAGTTATTGGAAGTTATGGAAACTCAATTAAAAGACCAGTTGTTAAAGATATTAGGATTGAAGTATCAAATATCTCTTTGATAGGGATTGAATTTGATGGTGTTGGTGGAGCAATACATAGTGGCGTTACTTTACTTAGTACACACCAAAATATTCTTTTTGAGGATTCTTGGATTAAAGGATATGTAGACGGATTTAATATACAAGGACCCAAAAACTTTATTGTTCGAAGGTCTATTATAACTGACGCTGCTTATGGAAGAGCTCAAGGAATTTATGCATATAATATTGTTAATTTAACAATAGAAGAAAATGTAATCGATCATAATGGATGGCTTGAAGATGGAATAAATAATGCCACTGTACTTAATCATAATCTATATCTTAGTGAAGGAAGTGTGAATGTTATTGTTAGAGGGAATATAATTTCTAGGGCTTCAAGTCATGGTGTTCAGTTAAGACCCGGAGGATTGATTGAAAATAATTTATTTATTGAAAATCCCTTGGCAGGATTTGTTGCAGGCGATCCTCCAAATAACCCAAACAGCTCTATTATTAATAATGTTGTTTTAGGAGGGAATAGAACAGTAGGCATTGTTTCAAGAGGCGAAGGGTTTTCTGTAATAAGGGATGATTCAATAATTGAAAACAATATCATTGCTCATAAGACTTGTGTTCCTGGAAGGATGAATGCTATAGCTTTAAACGTTGATGGCAATACAAATAAGAAAGTAATTGTCAGGAACAATACAATATACCATTGGTGCGGAGATGATATTGGAATAAGTAATGCCTCTGGAAATAGCATAACAATACAAGATAACATTATTCAAAACAATGTTGATGCAGATGATGGGGTTATTGGAACTGAAGATTTACTCACACCAATATTATACTCTGGAAACACATACCATACACTAAATGCAATGGATGCTGCGAGTGTATGGGGATATTGGTTTAGGCAAGATGCTGGCATACCGAGGTTTATTATACCCACAGACTGGTCAAGTATATCTGATGAGATAGATGCTAAATTTGGTTTAGTAAATTTTAAAGATCCTAATAGGGATTTAACTTCTTATTTACAAACATTAGGAACTTCGGGCAATGCAGACAAATTTATCAGTGAAGCAAGAAATCAATCAAAGTATAACTATAGAGTTGAATATACTGCTTATGCTGTAAATAATTATATTAGAGAAGGCTTTCAAGTGGTTGATTCATGTACAGATGGACAAACTAGATTATGTAATTTACAACAAGGAGTATGTTCTGGCTCTATTGAAGTATGCACTAATAATATATGGCCTGGTTGTTCTAGCATTAATTACGGAATTAATTATGAAATAATAGAATCAAGTTGCTCTAATTCATTGGATAATGATTGCGATGGCTTGGTTGATTTATCGGATTCAGATTGTATTATTACAACTACTACTTCAACTTCATCAAGCACAAGTTCAACTACATTTAATATAGCTGAAACTTCTACTACATCATCATCTACAACTACAAGCACTACTACAACAACTCAACAACCTTCTGGAACTGGAAGTTCTAGCGGTGGTGGAAGAAAAATAGAAATAAAACCTTGTACTGAAGATTGGACTTGTTTTAATTGGATGAACTGTGAGGAATTTAAAGCCGAAGATGATAAGAACCAAAGAGGTTTTTATCAACAAAGAGAATGTGTAGACAGAAATAATTGTGGAACCAAATTATTAAAACCTGTTACTGAAAGAATTTGTGAACCTGTTACTGAAAAGAAAAAAGTGATAGAGAAAGAAAAAGCAGTTCAGCCAACAGAAGAAAAGCTTGAAGAAGAAACTAAGGAAAATATTATTGAGAGAATAAGGAACATGGTTAATTCATTTATAGACTGGATAAATCCTGAAAAAGGAATAACTAAAGATATTATTAGGCCTAAGCCCAAGACATTTATGGATAAAGTATTGGATTCTAAAGGATTTTTAATATTAAGTTTAATAACTACTATAATTATATGCTTTGCTGTTTATTACTACGTTGTTAGGAAAAGAAAATAAAGGAAAAAGGACCAGAGTCAAAGTTTCAAATCTTTTATTATTTCCCTTAAGAATATATTAAACTCTTTTACAAATTTAGAAAAACCCTTGCCAATCGGTGTTAAAATCAATGCCTCTTCTTCACCTAAAATAAACTCTTCATTAAGCTGAGTCATTTTATTCTTTATGTTTTGATTGTATTTTTCAAACTTTAACATATCATTTATTTTTTCAATTATTTGTTTCTTAAAATCATTCAAGTTTAATTTTTCTTTTTTTATTATTAAAAATACATCAACAAAGTCTCTGGCTTTTATACCTCTTCGTGTTAATATAGCTCTAACCTTTTCTATAAGAATTTCTTTTAAGTCATAAACTTTAATTTTTACTGGCTCTGTTAAGTAAGAATAATTAGGAAATAAAGTTTCAATTTCTTTCTTGTCTTTATTGCCTAAAATAAAAATCGCTGGCATCTCTTTGATAGAATAGTTTAATTTCTCAATAAAGTTCACTTGAATTTTAATAAATGCTTGCTTGTTTAAGACGACAGAGTCATACCATATTTTCAAGGTTACAAAAGCATTGCTTCCTCCAAACTCAAAATATTTTCTATTCTCTTTCTCGATTTTAAAGTCAAGATTAAATTGTTTTGCTATTAGCTCAATAACTTCAGCAAGTTCGTCAATCTTTTTCGACATGCTAGTTCTAAGCTTACTTTTTGAGAGTCCAGTAAATTCTTTTTGATTTAAGTAAGTAAAGTCTAAGTCTTCTGAAAACCTGAAATAACCAAAGCAAATTTTAAGCAGACAAGTTCCACCCTTAAACGCAAAGTTCTCTTTAAAGTCTTTATTCTTCACAAGTTCATTAAGAAGCATCTGCAAAAGAATATCTTTCTCAATCAAGTCTTTTCTTGCTATTCCAAGTTTATCGCTTATGTGATTTACGAATTTTATATCTATCATAGCATCTCTTTTAATCTTTTAATTGTTCTTTTATCATAACTCTTTGAGTATTTAAGTAGTTTATTCTTTGAACACTTTTCAAATATTTCTTCTGGAATTAATTTAACATTGCCATACTCTTTTAGGTAAATAAAATCAAGCATTGTTTTTTCAGCATCAGAATATGGCAAGTTTTTATGAATTATGCCAAATTCAGTTAATTTAGAATTTATTTTTATAAATTTTATCTTATATCCTAATATTGAAAATGGCTTGACTCTAAATATTTTATCACTAATAACATAGTCAATTGTAAAGTATTCGTGAGTTAGATTATTTAGTTTTAAAGCGGTTGATAAACCAAAATACCAATTTTTAACTCCTTTGATTTTCAATGCTTCTTTTATAGCTTCGAAATGATTAATATTGATTTTATTTAGTTTCCTTTCTTCAATTGACTTTATGTAAAATATTCCTCTTAAGATCCTTACTAAATATTTATAGTGCGTTAAGTATCTTATACTAACATAATAGTCTAGACTAAGTTTTTTGCAATCTGCTCTAAGCTCTTCTCTCGTGATAAACTTCTTATCACTAAGTTCCAATCTCCTTACTAATAGTTTAAGTGTCATATCGTATTGTTATAAATAGTATAACAATATGATATTTATAAATCTATCTATTTTTCAAGCAATCTCTATTAGATAAAGAAATTATTAGGCCTAAACCTATAGAAACCTTTATGGATAAGGTAAAGGAATTTTTTGATTCTAAGAGATTTTTAATATTGAGTATAATAACTACTCTGATGATAAGCTTTGCTGTTTATTACTACATCATTAGAACTAAAAACCAGATCTAAAGTGATGATTAAATATTACTAATTAAGATTATAGAACAATAAAAGTATTCTGCACTAGTTTTTCTTTATTTTAAAGAAAAACAGTTTTTGCTTGCACACTACCAAAGACTAATAGAAAGCGATAATGTTATATTTCATACAGTTCTGAATATTTTTTAATTAAATAATCAGTAAAAACTTTAGGGTTTAAGCCTTCCCTACAGGCTTTTTTTATTATTTCATCAGCAGTTGATTTATTCCCAACTTTATAGATCTTTTTATCTAACCACAATATAATTTCATTAAAGTTGCCTTTTCTGATCTTTTCTTCAACCAAGGGTCTTTCTTTTAGTAGTTGTTTATATAATTGAGAAGAATAAATTGTTCCGATTGCATAGGTAGGAAAATAACCAAAACTTCCGCCAGACCAATGAACATCTTGTAAAACACCGTCTTTATCATTTCTTGGAACTATTCCTAATAATTCCTTCATTTTTTTACTCCATAACTTAGGCAAATCTGAAACTTTTATTGAACCTTCAATTAAGCCAAGCTCTAATTCAAATCTTAAAATTATATGTAAACAATAAGTAAGTTCGTCTGATTCTATTCGAACTAAACTAGGTTTTACATAATTTATTTCTTTAAACCATTGATTAAAATCTCCTTTTAGATTAAATTCTTTTTTAAAAATAGGAAAATAAAACTTCCAAAAAGAACTACTTTGGCCGATTATATTTGCCCAAAATCTTGCCTGCGATTCATGAATACCTAAAGATGGTACCTTTCCGAGTATGTTATAGGCATCTTCTTCTGGTAAATTTAATTCATATAAAGCATGTCCGGCCTCATGCATTGTAGATTCAAAGGAAAACAACGGGCTTTCTCTAAAACCAGTTACCATTCTCACATCATCAACCCCTATTTTCTCTGAAAATGGGTGTGTTGTCAAATCTAATCTAGAAAAAGAACTCAATAACCTCATTCTTTTAGCCACATCATCACACAGTTTTCTTTGTTTTTCTATTGAAAAATGTTGTTTTAACATGCTCTTCTTTTGTTTTCTATAATTGCCGCTCTCTTTTATTTTATTCAGTAAATCAATCAGATTTTTTTCTAATTTAAAAAAAATAGGTTTTAATCTTTCTACAGTCATTCCCTCTTCATATTGGTCCAATAAACTATTATACTCATGTCCAGGCTCATTAATGTATTTGCATTCCTGTTTTTTTAATTTAACTATTTTTTCCAAATATGGCTGAAATTTCTTAAATCTATTTTCTTTTCTAGCTAATTCCCAAGCATTATAAGCCAAAGAAGTAATTTTTGATAATTCTTTTATATACTCTTCAGGTAATTTTCTTGATTTTGAAACTTCCTTATACAACTTTTTTACCATTAAGCCATTTTTATTAGAAAGTTTTTGTTTTTTTAAAGCATTTAAAGAAGTAAATAGCTCATTAGAAATCATCTTTTTATGAATTAAGTTGGATAATAATGAAATTTGTTCTGACCTTGAACCAACACCTTTAGACGGCATATATGTTAATTGATCCCATTCAAGAAGCGCAATACTTTGATTAAGAAGCGTCATTTCTTTTTGATAATTGTTAATTAATTCTAAATCGTTGTTCATTTTTACTGCCTTTTCAAAATTCAATAGTTAATTTACGATTGCCTTCTCTGTAAACATATCCCTTTTTTATATTGCCTAATTGTAATTTTTTAACTATCTCAACTGGAAGCCTCATTGTTACTGCCTTTCCTGTTTTCCAGAATTTAATTTCTTTTCTTTCTACACCCCATAAATTGGCTTCTTTAAGTTTATTTTCCACTATTTTCATACTCTCATCAGGCAAATATTCTTCCCCGCAATTTTCGCAATATTCAATATCTAAAATACCGCAATCTATACCCTCTTGAATTATTTTTTCTTTTTTCCATTTTAATTTACCCCCACAAGGACAAGGATAATCATATTTTTCAATCATTTTAAATCCTCCACAACAGTTATTGGATATATTTTTCTTATTTCTTTATATTGGATTTCTCTATACACAACTTTATACCATCTATATTCAGCAACTATTGAATTATCTTTTCTTATTTTTTTTGCTCCTTTTTGTATAGCTTCTCTTATTTGATCAATTCCTATTCCTCTTAATTTCATTCTATCAAAAACATGTTCCAATCTTTTCATCGAATCTTGCCATTTGGGTAATGATCTAAAGTTTATATTTATTCTAATCTCCATATTTTTATATAAAAGTATATAATAATATATAAAACTTTCTATTATGCAAACAATATTGTTAGCGATAAATTAATAAATGTATTTAATTTACTTAATATTATTAATTTACTTAATATTTTAATATAAAAAGATTTATAAATATTAAATAAATGTATTAAATGTATAAATGCCAATATCTATTAAGGAACTTTACAAATCTGGAAAAGGTTTTGCTAAATTCAAAGATTTTCTAAGAGATTTTTTAACAAGTCATCCAGATTTTGCTTATACAATTCAAGAATTGGCAGATGAATCACTAAAGTTTGAAGAATGGTCATCGAAATACGGCTCTAGAAAAAAATATCTTGAGCAATTAATCAGAAATTATCTCATTGATTTAGTCAAAGAAGGTTCTGTTGTAAAATTCAAAGGGAGATATCACAAAAAATGAATCTAGATAGTATAAACAAGAGTAGTAGGGAAGATTTAATACAGAGAAGAATATCCAAGGCTAAAGAATTAAAGAAAAAAGTAATTTCTATTTCATTTAAACTAAAAGCCGATTATGAAAAAGGCTTAATCTCATATTGGAAATATCAAAATTTATTAAATAAACAATTAGGCAATAAATCAGAAAAAGACTGGCTAGATTATTATAATTCATACATAAAAAACCTAGAAAATAAGCTTCCAAAGCCAACCATAAATAACAGATTACTAATATTATCAATATTATTTATTATGGGATTAGGAATCTTATTCTTCAATAATTACACAGGATTTACTACAAAGATAAGTAATGAAGATGCTATAATCCAGAATGTAATATTTTCAACATTAGATAAACAGATATATGTTCCTGAACTTATTTTAGAAGAATTAGATACAAGCAATAATCCAATAAACATAGCAACATTTACATCCTATAAGTATATTAAAGTTAAGAATCAAATTGACTTAGATAAAATTAAAGAAATTGAAATTGAGTTTAAAGTAGAAAAATCATGGCTTGATTCCAATAACCTTCCGAAGGAAACAATCATTTTATACGAATACTATAACAACAAGTGGAGCCCAGCATTTACAAAACTAAAAAATGAAGACGACAAATACTACCACTATACTAGCAAAGTAACCTCTATTAATGAATTTGCAATTGAATTTGAAGTAGAAGAAACAGTTAAAATAATCAGATTAAGACCAAAAGCAATTCAAAAAATAGGATTATACTCATTTATCAAAGAAAATAAGGAAATATTGCTATATGGCATAATACCAATTTCAATTATATTATCGCTTTTAATTTTTATATTAACTATTACAATGAAAAAATTATTACATAGTTCAAAAAAACAAAAAGAGGTGAAAAATGAATTGTAAATTTTGTGATAGAAAGGAAATAATTAGAAAATTAAGTTATCCTTTACTCTTTAAGTTTATTCAGAAGAATAGAATACTCCTTAGGAGAGATATAATAACCAACTTCAATGATTTTATTCAAAAGAGAAACAGCTTTTTGTTTGTTAATAATTCCTTTTTTTACAGCAAGGAAAATAATGCTGGTTGTCCTGATAGCCCGAATATTAAAAACATTAGCAACCTTCATAGCAAAAGCATCATCCATAATAATGGTTTCCTTCCTTTCTTTTGCAAGGTTAATAACAGAATTTTCACCAGATCCAAGCCCAAAATCAGGATTATTCTTGGGAGTCATAACTTTAATCCATCCTTCCTTTATGGCATTTTCTATAACGAAATAGCCAGGTTTATTATCAACAAGGACTTCTTGCTTAACAGAAGGAGGTATCACAACATAGTTAAAGAGCTTATGAAGAATTTGAAGCTCATTTATTTTGCTCAAGAATATGATCGGGCTGGAATTAGAAATCAAGTTTATTCACCTAAGATTTCTAGGTCTTTTTCCAAATCTTCTTCTGAATATCCTGTCCAGTCTATTTTGTGTTTATCCATTAGGTCAAATATCTCCCATAATGAAATGCCACAATTCTCAGCTGCCTTGCCTATTGAAATTTTATGTTCCCTTAAATCTTCCAATGTTTTTTGTATTTTCCAGGATTTTATTGCATTTAATAAGAGTCTTCTAACTGATTCACTCCTGTCAATTTGCCAATTTTCTTCAATTTTTGACAGCTCTCCTAATATATCCTTGTTTAACCTAACTGAAATTGTATTTGTCATACAAAATAATATATTGTATACATATATAAAACTTTCGCTTTTGATAAGAACGGGCAATATAAACCTTGATGATTCACCAACCATAAATAAAAAAGAGATGAAAAATGAATTGTAAATTTTGTAATAACGAAGAATTAATCAAAAAGTGGAAAAAACAAAAAGGTATTTTAAAAAGAAGGGGTTGTCAATGAATAAAAAACAGTTCAGGTTCAAAGAGGAGGGTTTATTAGTAAGCCATAAACAAAGAGTTTATGCCAAAATAGATGACGAATCAATTATAAGCTTCATCATGATGAATAAACTTAGCAAAAATAATAGTCTCTTTCTCAACTTTGAAAATAAGAACAAAACTTCCAACATGAACTCTTTTATAACTTTTAAGATTCCATCTAAGATTCTTGAAATGATCAATAATAGCTCTATCGAGGCTAGCAATTTGGCAAATCTTCTTTTGAACAGCTTTGAAAAGAGAAATATCTTTTCTTCTAAACTTATCGAGAACATCGTCAATCAAAGTGGTATCAATGTTCATGCATTGCACCAGTCATTGAATTCTTTTAAGCTTTTTGCTTTGATCTTACCAGATTTCAATGCTTTGGAAACTTTTTCAACAGATTCAACTACATCTTTAACCACAGATTCCTTTATTTCTCTTAGGTCCCCATCTGAGATTTCAGAAATTTCCTTAATTTTCTTTATTAATCCAAGCTTTTTTACATCTTCTAATGTTTCAGAAAATGCTTTCCTTGCAACAGAAGACCAATTAATAAAATCAGTTTCATCCATTTTAGATTTTAATTCATCAGGTACAGATAATGTAATTGTTCCCATTTTTAACCTCCAAAGTAATTACTTATATTATTTGTATACAAGGGATATATTTAAATCTTTTGCTTTAGTTAATGATGTAAGAATGAGGAACTAATGAGAAAGAGGTTTAATAGAAAACAAGAGAGGATTTATTTTTCATTAGGTGTAGCCATAATCCTGCTTAGCCTGGTAATAAACATAACTAGCCTAGCAAAAACTCAAACTTCCTTCTTAATTAATAATGAAATAAGTTTCCCAATTAACAAAGATTCTGAAAAAATAAAAGATGGATTTAATCTAATAACAGGATATGTGGCAGAAGAGATCTATAGTTTTGGATTACCAATGCCAGTAGATAATACAGTAACTAGCACATCTACTACTAGCACCAGTATTGAAGGTGACTTTGGAATTCCAAATGAAACATCAGAACCTGCGGTTCCGATACCTCCCTCAAATGAGACAAGCACAACTTTAGAGAATACTTTCTCTGAAACAAGCAGTTTTTCAGCCTTAGGTAGCATTAGTTCAAATTATGGCAATTTATCTATATCATCTACAGGAGAAAATGTTTTATTATCACATAAATCATCTGGGCTTGAGAAGTATTTGTTTTATAACATTAGCTATGAAAAAATAAGTAGTAATCTATCACTAACGTTTAACGTAAATAGAACTGTTTATAATTATTTGAAAAACTGCTATGAAACTCAAACTGTATCGTGTTGTAACACTATAAAAACGTATATAGAAGATGATTATCCTACTGCTACTTGCAAGCAGATAAATGATACTTTATTCGATTATATTGATAATGGTTGGAGAATCTATCAAAATGGAGTAGATAATGGAATAATTAATACAACTAAAAATGTAGTTACAATAACTATTCCCAATAGAAATCATTTAGATGAAGTAAGATTAGGAAAATATTCCCTTATTTATGAATACCAAGATGTAAATATTCTTAATTACAATTCTGAATGGTTTGATTTGAATTTTATATTATATGTTAATATATCAAATGAATGGAAAAACTATAATGATGTATGGCTAAGAGATAATTCTAATAATGATGAATTTGGAGCTAACTGGACATATAGAAATAAAACAACTTATTTTTTATATCAATTTAATTCTACGAATGAAATAAAATATGATAAAAGCAAGAAATATTATATTGAAAAGATTGAAACTAATCCAAGTGGAGGGAGTTTTACTGAAACCCACAATTTAGATTTTTCAGATATTTGCAATGGCAATGAGAGTTTTAGTCCTAATTGTAACTTCAATCTTTATAATATTGACAGAGGCAGTTTCATAGAGTATATATTAAATGTTACATTTTATGATAATACTGGTTTTATAGACCCAACAATTTCAGTAGATACAACAACCTCAGCACAAGCAATAGATTCAAACATAACAAGAGAAGCTAATTTCAATCATTTAACAGTAAATGATTCTTCTTTATTATTATACTTGCCTTTTGATACCAATACAAGTACGACAAAAGTTTATGATTATACAGAAAAGAATAATGACGGGACAATAACAGGTTCACCAGACGGAATAAGATGGAATAATTCTGGCTATATTGGCGGGGCTTTCATGATAAATCAAAGCATAAAAAGCTATATTCAACTGCCAGATTTAGTTGCAGGACAAAAACAAATAACTGTAAATGTTTGGTTTAAAAGCGATACTGCCAATACTTCCACATCTCAAACTATTTTAGAACAAGTAGGTGCTGGAAGAGACCCTATATTGATGCAAAGAAATAATGTAGAAAGATATACTTTTTTAGTTGATAATGGCACAGTACAATCAACTGCTACAATAAATTATGATGCCACTTTAGTTGATACTGACTGGCATATGATAACAGGAGCTTATAACGGAACAGATTTTGGTGCTAGGGCTTTGCTATATATAGACGGAGTTTTGACAGATACTGGTGGAACTATTGGCGGAAATATAACTGGAACAGCGGGAAACAATTTATTTATAGGTGCTGATTCAACAGCAGATTCTTCTTTAAATGGAACTATAGA
>CAYIXS010000020.1:0-11375 GCA_964367445.1 Candidatus Woesearchaeota archaeon
AGGAATAGAGCTGATAAGGCAAAGATAAATGCAAGTATCAATGCTGCAAAACTACCAATT
This sequence comes from Candidatus Woesearchaeota archaeon, assembly GCA_964367445.1. GTDB lineage: Archaea > Nanobdellota > Nanobdellia > SCGC-AAA011-G17 > JACPIM01 > JACPIM01. The sequence continues at coordinate 61 of CAYIXS010000020.1, forward strand.
GTTTTAAGCATTATTGCTGTTGCAAATATAAATACTGCTGTAAATATATATAATGGTGGTGATTCTAATAAAATAGTTGCACCTAATAATCCCGGCAAGGGTAGGATGTAAGAAATTGCCATTATAGAGTTTATTAATGAGAAATCGTAGAAAATATCTAGCGGGATGGTTTTTGATATTATGGCAAGCAAGATATGGATAAATAAAGGTGCTGAGGCAATTTTTGCATATTCAAATGAAGTTAATTTTGTGTATTTTCTTCCTATTCTGTAAGCTGGTTTTATATTAAATATTGAAGTGGTTGTTGATGAAAAAAATAATTGTCCTTTTGAAATAAAAGTTATTAATAGCGGGATAATTATTCCTGTTGGAAAAGCGATTTTTGAAATCCAATGCGGTCTAAATCCGAATCTTTTTGTTTTCCATAAATTAAAATCTACTAAAGCCCCTGATTTATTTGCTATAAATTTTAAAGTAAAAAAATGTATTATTACTGCTATTAAAGATAATATAAAAAATTTTAATAGGTTTAGTAGGTAAAAAGATAAATTTAATTCTGGAGAACCGTCATCAAAACCAAATACTACTGCCAGTATTACAGAGGAAATTAATATTACTTTTAATTCTTTATTGATTTTAACTCACCCATTATATCTTTTTTATGCCCGGCACCCACTATAGCCAATATTTTCTTATCATGATTGGTATTAATTATTTTATATAAAGCTTTTGCCATATATTGATTCCTTTCTTTAATTAAAATTCTGTGAATTGTAGGGTATTTTTCTTGTGTTTCTTTTATTAATTTTTCAATTATCTTTTTTGATGGAACTTTGTTAAGATTAAATTCTGTTTTGTTTTTTATAAATGGAAAAAAGATTATTTCTTTTATCAAGTTTAATTTTTCTTTTCTAGTTAGTTGTGATGTCAGTTTATTAAGTGTTATTTGTATTGGTTGATCTATTAGCTCAATCTCTATATTCTGCTTTCTTGCCAGTTTTATGGCTGTTTTCATCTCAGATCCCGGAAGAAAACCTGTATTTTTACTAAGCTTTTTTTCAATATAAGAGCCAATTAGATTAAATAATATTGATTGAAAACTTAGGTTTTTATACTTTCTAAATGACTTTGTTTTCTTTTTTGATGTTAAAGCTAAAAATCTATCCTTATCTAATTCTAAAGCTATGATATTTGGCTTAATCTCATTAATTGTTTTTTTGACTTCCATTATGCTTTGCTTTGCAATATGTGAAGTTCCTAGAATAGTTAAGTTTTTATATCTGTACATTTTAAAATATAAATATTTATATAGTTAAAAATTTATTGTAAATGAAGGTGTTAATATGGCTTTAAACTTAAAAAAAGTAGTAGATATATATGAAATGAAGGTTTTTACAGACCAAGGAGATTATTTTGGTGATGTGGAAGAAACAATACTTGGAGCGAATAAGATTTTTGGTTGGAGAATTAGAGCCACTAAGAATTCTAGTTTAAGCAGAATATTGGGCGGCGCTAAAGGAGTAATTGTTCCTCATCAACTTGTTAGAGCTATTGGAAATATAATGCTTATTTCTAAGACGGCAATTCCTACTAGTGGCGAGGAAGAGGCAGAAGAGTAGTTTATTGTTAAGTAAGTGCGACTTAATTATGGATAAGATAGTTGAAGCCAGAAAAAACGCATAATCAAAGTAAAAATACTGGTTTTTTGACAAAAAATAAGCAGGTAATAAGATGATACGAAATGCATTATTTTTGTCGGAAACTAAGAGATCAAAATCTTTTTAAATAACCACCATGTAATTGTTACATATGAGGTTAAAAGAATTAGTTGCGCTATCCCGAATTAGTTGCTTTAAAAAGTAATGATTACACAGATATATCTGAAAGATTTGAAAGAGAGACAACTGAAGCTATATTGAGTAATGAAGATACGAAAAAACTAAAATTAATAACTGAGTCTTATTTATCCGCTTATTGTTGATGAATTGCTTAGAGAAATATGTTGGCATGCTAATAGGATTAAGCATCATAATACAAAGCAGGAAGAAGTTCCTTTGAATAAGAGAACTACGCTTTTGCTTTCTATGATCCAAACACCGACAGACTTTTCTTTTTTAATCTAAAACTTTTTATAATCTCAAATTTTGGGTACTTAGTATTATGCCAGTGCGCTATCACTAATTGAATCCTATCAATCACCATTTTTCCGAAGCTAAACTCTCTAAAATTTTTAATTTCTCCAATAAGGTCTTTAATTTTATTGCTTCTGTATGTACCAATTGAGCAATGAGGCAAAAAATTAGGGTAATCTCGCTTTAGCGCATTAATTTTTGGTATATTCAATATTTTTTTATTTATTGAAGTAAGTTTATTTTTGTCATCAATTTCTATAAAAACTGCATCCTTAAACAAATTCACTGATTTTAGCTCAAGCTTAAATTTGCTTTCTTTTAAGAGAACTCTCTCTATATTCTTAATTATTTCATCAAGTTCTTTTTTAGAATAATCATCCAAATGTTTTTTTAAGTCATCAAGAAATCCTAGTGGTTTTAATGTCACATGATAGTATCTTTTAGGAAATCTAATGTAAGAGTTATGTAAAGATAGTTTATGTTGAACCATTTCAATCTTTTTAACAATGTCCTCCTTCTTGATAATAATAAGTAAAACAAGATGTTTTCTATCCTCTTTATCCCACCCCTTAAAAGGTTTCCAGTTTTTAGTATCTGGAGACAAAAAGTACCTATTACCCCAAATCTTTTTATATTCATTGTTCATGGTATTTCAATCTCTTTAAAATAGTAAATACATATTTATATAGTTTAATGTGCAAGAGACTATAAACTTAAATGTTAGATAATTTAATCAAATCTAGTCTTTATTATTTAACTTTAATTCAGGAATAGTTAACTCATATTGATATTTATTCTTTGTAGATTATTGGAAGGGAAGCAATAGGAACTCTAGTTCTTATCTAATTAAAAGATAAGCTGAAAGCTTATCTTAAATTAATGATATCATTTACTTTCGGAGATGAAGAGTAGTAACATTTATATAGTAATTTGATTAAATTTTATTTATGGTTTCGCCATTGCAATCTGCAATAGATTTCCTAGAAAGTTTTGGATTTTTTGATATAATTTTGCCTTTTGTACTTGTTTTCACGTTATTATTTGCTATTTTTGAGAAAACTGAGGTTCTCGGAAAGGATAAAAAGAATTTGAGTGCTATGGTTTCCTTTGCAATAGCCTTTTTTGTTGTTGGAGCAACAAATATTATCCCGGTTTTGAAAGAAGCCTTGCCTATGATCAGCCTTGGATTAGTTATAATAATAAGTTTCATATTACTTTATGGAAGCTTACATACTGGAAAGGAAGAATTTAAACTTGCTAAAGGTTACAAAGGTTTAATAGGTGTGCTTGCTTTCATAGCAATTATTTTGATATTTGCTTCGAGTATTAGAGATGACTCTGGCAATAGTTGGTTGGTGGTAGCCTGGGATTTTATAGTAAATGATGTTGCTTCAGGTCCTGTTGTGTCAACTGTAATATTTTTAGGACTTACTATACTGGTGGTATGGTTAGTAGGGTGGGGTCCTGGTACAAAAAAAGAATAAAAAGGTGGGTGATTATTAAATGGCAATTGATTTCAGTTTTTTGGTTGGAAATGCAACCTTGTATGATATAGTATTACCATTCTTACTGATATTTGCAATAGTATTTGCTACTTTATCTGCAACTAAGATACTTGGTGGGAATAAAGGAGCACAAGTAATCGTAAGTATAGTTCTTGGTTTACTGCTTGTAAGAAATCAGGTAATAGTCAGTATAATAAACGAATTCTTACCTAATGTATCTTTAGCAATAATAGTTATTTTAATGACTCTTTTAGTGATTGGTTTAGTATTGGGCCATGGATATGAATGGGCAGATGGAGTGAAAACTTTAGCTGCAATATTCTCAGTAATTGTTGTTTTATGGATATTTTTTGGAACAACTTTAGAGAGAAATTTTGGAGTAACTAACTTTTTTGAGAATTTAAGTCCTGAGACTAAGGGAATACTGGTATTTGTTTTAGGTTTAATCGTAGTGGTGTGGTATGTAACCAGAGAAGAGAAAAAAGGCGGAGAAGGGCTTAAAGGATTATTTAAGAACCTCGAAGGTGTATTGACTGAGAAAAAATAGATGGCAACAGTTTTTGACTTGGGGTTACTTGAAGGTTTAACCCCTATTTTTGTTGGAATTTTTATTTTTATTATTTTATATGCTATATTTCAAAAAATTAAAATCTTTGGTGAAAGTGCTCCTGCGGGTGCTTTGATTGCTGCGGTTATTGCTTTGTTATTTATGGTTACTGGTAATTTAAGACAATTGGTAACTTTCTTTGTCCCTTGGGTGGCTGTTCTTTTTGTTTTAATGATAGTATTATTAATTACTATAATGATACTAGGGTTTACACAGAAGAACATTACTGATTACTTGACTGATAATCCCGGTGTGACTACTGCCGTAGTTGTTATAGTCATAATCTTATTTTTAATTGCTCTAAATCAAATATATCCTGGATATTTAGGTTATCCTAGCGATAATAATAGTGGTGTTGGAAATGCCTTGAGGGGGGTTGTTTTTCATCCTAAGGTATTGGGTGTTGCTTTGGTTTTAGTTATAATTGCTTATACTGTTAGGCATATAGGATTTGCGAAATAAGAAATTATTTTTCTTATAAACTTACTTTAGAATACTTATTTCTTTAATTTTTCAGTTAATCTAGAAAGTTCTTTTATGTTGGAACTTAAGGGTTGTATAATATTCTGGAAGACTTTTTCTAGGGCCTTTATTTCTGTTCCGACTTCTAGAATGTTTTTGTCATAGGTTTGGATTCTACCTAGTACTGCTCTTTGCAAGTTTTCAAATCGATCCTCTAGTCTTACCAATTCTTGCTTTATTGAAATAACCTCGGTTTTTACTTTATCTTTCCATAGGGCTATGTCTCCAAAATTTTCGATGAATGAGCGCCACTTATCTTCTACGACAGATTCAATTAATTCTTCTATATCATCTAGATTTGTTCCAAATTCTAAAGCCACTGGTTGTGATTGTGGTAATTGTGACGGTGGGTATTCTTTGAACTTATTTTTTTGAGGCATAGGTGGTTGTTGTGTATTATTTTGTTCTAAAATAGATGGATTAAACTCTGATGGTTCTGGTTCTGTGTATGGTGTTTCTTGATTAAGTGAGGACTGATTTATTTCATCTTCTCCTTCACTAAATGAAGGATAATCTTGTACTGTTTGATCATTCTGAATATTTTGATTAACTGGTAATTCGTTTGGAGCAGGAATATCGCTCTCTGGAATGGAATTTTGATTATTTTTTCGACCTAGCATTTTTGCCTCTTGTTTTTAATTTTTCTTCTAAAATTTTATCTAGTTCCTCTTCTGTAATAAACTTAATGGGGTTCCATAGGTTAATATATTTTTCTAACACCTTAATATCCTCTTTTGTTGCAAAAAACTGCATTTCCTTTGCTAGGTCTTTGATTACTTCTTTTAGCTTGAATAATTCTGATTTTATCTCTCTTATATCTGAGTTTATTGCTTTGAATTCTGGTAGGTTCTTTTTGTATTGGGCTAACATGTTTTGATTAACTATAAGAAGTCTCTCGCCTAGTAGATTATACTTGCTTTCCAGGGTTCTTATTCTATTAATTATGTCAGATAATACTGGATTAATGTCTTGATAAGCAGCTTCAGCCATCTTTTTGTTACTAAATGTTTATTATTATAAGTTTGTTGTTTTTTATCATTTATAGATTTTTTGTTCCTCTTCCTAAACTCTTTCTTAAAACTTCTGGCAATATAAGTCCAAGGAGGAGATAAACTATCATGGTATTCTTTAGCTATTCTTTGGCATAGAAATGTTTATATGATATTATTGATATATAGTACTGAAATGTTGAAAACGAAAAACGCTTTAGATATAGCAATAGAATCTAGAATTAAATTTGAAAATGGACAAGTAGATGATGATTTGTTAAGAAGATTGTATCTAGGTTATAATCCACTTGAAAATATTGATACATTTATTCTGAGATCAAAAGAACTTTTTCCAAGATTAAATTGTGGTTTAGCTACGTTATATCTAAGAGAAATGTTGGGAGATGGAAAGGTTGTTAGGGGAAAATATAATGGTGTAAACCATACTTTTCTTCTGATCGATGGCGATACTGTAGTTGATATAACTCCAGATCAGTATGGAGGGCCGAAAGTTTATGTGGGTCCCTTAAAAAAACCTTGGGGGTTATAAACTAATTTCCTTTTTTAGAAATTAAATTAGTACTTCCATCAACATGGGTTAACTGCTTCTTTGTTAGCAAATTATTTAAATTTGGAAACTTAAAATAACAATCATGGTGGATGGGAAAAAAGAGTATGATGTTGTAAAGGAAGGTGAAGAGGAAATTCTCAAGATTAATGCAAATAGCTGGCCGTATCCTCCTTCTGTTGAAGAAAACGGGTTGGTTATGGTTCGGGTGGTTGATTATTTGGCTGAATTTCCGTCTGTTTCGCGGGTTATTTTTAATCAAAAAAGGAATTTTATTTATGATAGGGAACAGACTCAGATGTTGATTGAAGTTGCATTATTGTATAGTCATTTATCTAAACAAAAAAGCCTGATAAGCATGGGTAATTTCGGTGAGGACGTGAATAAATACTCTGAGGCCAGATACCTGGTGTTTAATTTATTAAGAAGTGATCCTATTGGAGCGTATGTTGAAACTAGCAGGCTATTAAGGGAGAACGATATTAAAGTTAATAAAATAAACAATGAAACAACATTGCAGGCAACTTTGAGTTACATTGATTTCTTGAAATATTTAAAAGAAAATCTAGAAAAAACAAGAATAATAAAGGGAATTAAAAATCAATTAAGTGGACATAGGATAGGAGATAGAAGCATTTATAGGGATATTTTTAGGCCGATAATAAGTCCTGATTTTATGTTAACAAGGATGATTAGCAGTGTGCCTTTAGATGCGGAAGTTATTGATAGTTATAATTTAGAGAACATCAATGTTAATCTTTTTAGGACTTCTAATGATATTAAACTGCTTTATCATATAACTCCTCCGGAGCTAAAATTAACTGAAGAAGAATACGAGATTGTTAATTTGGCAAGGACGGTTTTAGTTGAACATAGGCCAAGAGATGAAGAATTTTTAGAACCTGAAAGAATGAGGAGAACGTTTACTAATATTGGCAAGGATTTGTTACTTGAACTATCAGAACAGAAAGGATATGATATTCCATTGGATAAAATAAAGAAACTATCTGAAATCTTAGTTAGAGCAACAATTGGATTTGGAATGATTGAGCATTTATTAGCTGATCAAAAAGTGCAAGATATAACAATTAATTCTCCTGTTGGAGAAAATCCAATTTTTATAAATCATGCAGATTATGGAGAATGCGTTACTAACATCGTTCCTAGTGTAGAGGATTCTGAAGGGTGGGCTACTAAGTTTAGATTATTGAGTGCTAGACCATTAGATGAGGCTAATCCAATTTTAGATACAGAATTAGGAATTCCTGGAGCCAAGGCAAGAGTTGCGATAATCGGTAATCCTTTGAATCCGTATGGATTAGCATTTGCATTAAGAAGACATAGAGATAAGCCGTGGACTTTGCCCTTGTTTATTAATAATCAGATGATTAACCCCTTGGGCGCTGGTTTGATGAGTTTTTTAATTGACGGAGCCAGGACGCTTCTTGTGGCTGGTACTAGGAGTTCAGGAAAAACTAGTTTTTTGGGTGGTTTATTAGTTGAGATAATGAGAAAATATAGAATAATTGTTGTTGAAGATACTATCGAACTACCTAGTTCTGCATTGAGAGAACTTGGATATAATATACAGAATATGAAAGTAAGAAGTGCTTTAACTAGTGGTGGGATGGAAGTTGGCGCTGATGAAGGAATAAGAACAAGTTTAAGGATGGGTGACAGTAGTTTAATTATCGGAGAAGTTAGAAGTCAGGAGGCAAGAGCGCTATATGAAGCAATGAGAATTGGTGCGTTAGCCAATGTCGTGGCAGGAACTATTCATGGCGATAGTCCATATGGTGTTTTTGACAGGGTTGTTAATGATCTTGGAGTTCCAAAAACAAGTTTTAAAGCTACAGATATAATTGTTATTACTAATCCTGTAAAAAGTGCTGGTGGATTAAAAAGCTTTAGAAGAGTACAAAGTATAACTGAGGTTAGAAAACATTGGCAAGATGATCCTTTGAGAGAAAAAGGTTTTATTGACTTGATGAAATATAATACTAAAACTGATAAATTAGAGCCCACCGATGAATTAATTAATGGTGATAGTGAAGTTTTAAAGAAAATAGCAAGCAATGTTAAAGAATTTGTTGGTGATTGGGACGCGATTTGGGAAAATATACAGCTTAGATCTAAGATGAAGGAAACTCTAGTTGATTATGCAAATAAATCTTTATTGTATGATTTGTTAGAAGCTAAATTTGTTATTGAGAGTAATGATATGTTTCACAGAATTTTAGATGAGATTAAAGAGGAGACTGGTGGTTTAGATAATAAAAGAATATTTTTTGAATGGGATGAATGGATTAAAAGGGCTGTAAAGAAGAGGGTATTGTAATGGAGAAAATAAGTAGCGAAGAAGTACAAAATATTTTAAAAAAATATGAGGAAAGATTATCTGAGCAAATAAACTTAGATCAAGTGGAACATTTTTCCGGAGACAAGTTTTCCAGAGAATATAATATTTTTAGAGAAGAAGCTTTGGGAAGAAAAGTAACGGTTTATGAAAGACTATGTAATTTTTGTGAAAATATACTAAAAATAACTCAAAAAGAAAAAGAAAGAACAAAATTACAGAAAGCGATTGAGCTAATACATTTGGAAATAACCCCGGAAGGAGCAAATAGTTTTGGTTCTTTGGTTGCTATAATCTTAATATTAAGCTCTATAATATTTGGTGTTTTTTATTATTATTTTTCCGGGGTAAATGGATTATTATCTGTAGAAGGCGGGATAAAAGATGTTGGTTTTAGTGTTTATTTATTACCTTTAATATTCTTAGGCATTGCTGCCGGTTTAATGAAACCACTGATTAATTATCCTATGAGGTTAGCTAATAGATATAGGCTGAAAGCAACTAATCAGATGGTTCTTTGCATACTTTATGTTGTAATGTATATGAGACACACAAGTAATTTAGAGCATGCGATTAAATTTGCAGGAGAACATATTGGGAATCCTTTAGCTTTAGACTTAAGAAAAATATTTTGGGATGTTGAAACTGGAAAATACTTTACTATAAAAGAAAGTTTAGATTATTATCTAGAGGGATGGAGGGATACTAGTCTGGAATTTGTTGAAAGTTTTCATTTAATTGAGGGAAGTTTGTATGAGGGGGATGAAAACAGAAGAATTAGTTTATTGGAAAAAGCATTAGAGGTAATTTTAAATGGTACTTATGAAAAGATGTTACATTACGCTCATGACTTAAGAAGTCCAATAACCATGCTTTATATGTTGGGGGTAATATTGCCTGTTTTAGGTTTAGTTATTTTTCCTTTGATGAGCGGATTCTTGGAAGGATTAGTTAAGTGGTGGCATATTGCTTTAGTTTATGATGTTATGTTGCCAATATTTGTTTATGTTTTTGGAATGAATTTATTAGAGAAAAGACCAACTGGATATGGAGATGAGGATTTATTAGACATACATCCAGAATATGAAAAATTGACTTATTTACAGATTGGAAAAATTGATGTTAATCCTGCTGTTTTTGGAATATTTTTTGCTTTTGTTATAATCTTAATAGGATTAATGCCGATTTTAATTCACCTGAATAGTCCAACTTATGATTTTAGTATAATGGATTTAAAGTTTTTAGATTATAAATGCACTAATGAAGGTTGTGTGGGACCTTATGGGTTGTGGAGTATGGTTTTAAGTTTATTTGTGCCTTTGGGTGTAGCTTTTGGATTTGCATTTACTTATTATTATCAAACACGTAAGTTAATGAATATTAGAAAAAATTCAAAAAAACTTGATTTAGAATTTTCAGGAGCAATATTTCAGTTAGGGAATAGAGTTGCCGATGGAATTCCTGTTGAAAGTTCTTTTGGAAAAGTTGCTGAAAGCATGGTTGGGACTCCAACTGGTGATTTCTTCAGAATTGTTGATACTAATGTTAGAAGATTAGGAATGAGTGTTAAAGAAGCGATATTTAATAAGGAAAATGGGGGCATTATTTATTTTCCAAGCAGTTTGATTAAAACCAGTATGAAGGTTTTGATTGAAAGTGCTAAAAAAGGAACGAGTATAGTTGCTAAAAGTTTATTGACTATAAGCGATTATGTTAATAGAGTTCATGCTATTGATGAAAGATTAAAAGATTTATTGGCTGATATTCTGAGCAGTATGAAAAGCCAAATTTCTTTTTTAACCCCCATGATAGCCGGCATTGTAGTTGGAGTTACTAGCTTGATGATCAATATTATTAATGGTTTAACTGAAGCTTTAAGCCAGACTAGTGGTGCTGGTGGAGAAGAAGCTGCTCAAACTGTTGCTGGTGTTGGTGGCGGATTGGGTGGAATATTAAATGTATTAAATATTAAAGATATAATACCCGGTTTTCAATTTCAGATTGTTATAGGAATCTTTGTTGTTGAGGTTGTTATAATACTAACAATATTAAGCAGCGGTATTGAAAATGGAATAGATAAATTATTTGAGAAAAATAAGATTGCTAAAAACTTGATGATTGCTGTTGGTTTGTACTTAGTAATAAGCCTAGTTGCTATATTACTATTTAGCGTATTAGCCAGCGGTATTATTACTGTAAATCAAGCTGTTTCCGGGTAGAAAGATTTAAATATAACCTAAATAAGGGTTATTATAACCTAAATAAAGGTTAAAATGAGATTTATAAATTTTTTAAAAAATAATGAAAACGCGAGAAAGATATTTGGAAAAAGAGAATTAAAAATCATTGAGAAACAAGTTCTTGGAATAAATCTTACTCAATCTGAAAAAAATAGGCTTTCAAGAGATATAAGGAAAAAACTTAAATTTATTGAAGAGGTGGCAAAATTTTCAGATGAATTTAAATTGAAAAAAGGGATGGAAATAAAAAGAATAATTGATGATACTATTGAAATAATAAAAGGAGATGTTTTGTTTAGGGATATAAAAAAAATAATTCTCTTTGGTTCTATTGTAGAAAATCAGTTATCTTTTAGATCTGATATTGATATTGCTATTGAGTTTCTTGATATTTCC
>CAYIXS010000021.1:0-10936 GCA_964367445.1 Candidatus Woesearchaeota archaeon
TCAAGAATATAGAGCTGAAAGTATAACTGTATTGAAAGGATTAGAAGCAGTCAGGCTACGTCCGGCAATGTACATTGGAGATACCGGGTTAAGAGGATTGCATCAGATTGTTTATGAAGCAATAGACAATAGTTTAGATGAAGCATTAGCGGGCCATTGTAAAAATATATTTGTTATAATACATCAAGATGGTAGCATAACTGTCGAGGATGATGGAAGAGGAATTCCAATTGATGAACATCCTAAGGAAAAAAGACCTGCTGCCGAAGTTGTTTTAACTGTATTACATGCTGGTGGAAAATTTGATCATAAAACCTATAAAGTTTCTGGTGGACTACATGGTGTTGGTATTTCTGCTACAAATGCCTTATCTGCTTGGCTAGAAGTCATTATTAAAAGAGACGGAAAAATATACAAGCAGAGATTTTTAAAGGGTATGCCTGAAGTTCCTATGATAACAGAAGGTGATGAAAAAACAGGGACTAGGATAACTTTTTTTCCAGATAAAGAAATTTTTCAAGATATAAATTTTCATTTTGACACTTTAGCTAATAGATTAAGAGAATTAGCTTTTTTAAATAAGGGAATAAAAATAATAATTAAAGATGAAAGAACCGATAAGACAGAAGAATTCCAATATGGAGGCGGAATTAAAAGTTTTGTTGAACATTTAAATAAAAATAAAGCGGTTTTAAGTGCTCCTGTTTATTTTCATAAAGAAAGCAACGATTTAGACATTGAGGTGGTTTTGCAATATAATGACGGCTATAGAGAAAGTGTTTTTAGTTTTGCCAATAATATTAATACTATTGAAGGTGGAACACATTTAAGCGGTTTTTATACTGCGTTAACAAGAGCGATTAATAATTATATAAAGAAGAAGAATATTAATGGAAAAGTTGAAGGATTAAGCGGGGAAGATGTTAGAGAAGGATTAAGCGCTGTTATTTCTGTTAAGGTCCAAAATCCACAATTTGAAGGACAAACTAAAACTAAATTGGGCAATTCTGAAATTAAAGGTTTGGTTGATAGTGTTGTTTTTGAAAATTTAAGTAGCTTTTTTGAAGAAAATCCTGGGATTGCTAAAATCATAATAGGAAAGGCTTTAGACGCTTTTACTGCTAGAGAAGCTGCAAGAAAAGCTAGAGAATTAGTTAGAAGAAAAAGTGCTTTAGTTGGCAGAGGATTGCCTGGAAAATTAGCTGATTGCCAGGAAAAAGATCCTGCTAAATCTGAATTATTTATTGTTGAAGGAGATTCTGCTGCTGGTACAGCAATTTCTGCAAGGGATAGAAAATTTCAAGCTATTCTTCCTATAAGGGGTAAGATTTTAAATGTAGAGAAAGCAAGATTAGATAAAATTTTTGCAAATAAAGAGATAACAAATTTAATAACAGCAATTGGAACAGGAGTTAATGAAGAATTTGATATTAATAAATTAAGATACCATCGAATAGTAATACTCGTAGACGCGGACTCGGACGGATCGCATATTTCCTGCTTACTACTAACCTTTTTCTTTAGATACGTGAAACAACTTATAGAGAAGGGAAACATTTTTATTGCTCAACCCCCATTATTTAAAGCAATTATAAATAAAAGAACATATTACGCTAGAAATGAAAACTCTTTGTCTAGGTTGTTTGAGGAAAAGGGAAAAGATGCCGTTGTTCTAAGATTTAAAGGTCTTGGGGAAATGGATAGTCATGAATTACATGAGACTGTTATGGGTCTAGAAAAGAGAATTTTAAAGAAAGTTACAATAGAAGATGCTATTGAGGCAGATAGGATTTTTAGTATTTTAATGGGTGAAGACGTTGATGGAAGAAGAGAATTTATACAAAAATATGCAAAAGAGGTAAAAAATTTAGATGTTTAAAATGATAAAATTAATTATATTTGATTATGACGGAGTAATAGTTGATTCTTTTAGTGATAATTTTGAGATATATAAAAAAATATTTTTAGAACTTGATACTAAAATCAAACCAAAAAACTTAGATGAGTTTAGAAAAGTTTATGGTGCAACATATAAAGAAATGCGTAAAACTGTTGGAATAAAGGAAGAGGATTTTGATAGAGTAGATGAAATATATGAAAGGGAATTAAAAAAGGTACAACCGAAACCGTTTTCAAAAATAAAAGAAGTTCTTGCTGAACTTAGTAAAAAATACAAGTTAGTTGTTGTTTCAGCCAATTATAGTGAACATATTAAGGAAACACTTAGTGCTTTTGGTTTATTATCATTTTTTGATTTAATCATTGGTAGTACTGGTTCAGATCTATCATCTAAAAGTAGATTATTTCTTGATGCTTTACAGAAATTTAAGATTAAACCACATGAAACAATTTCTGTTGGAGACAGAGAAATTGACTTTATTTCTAGTAAACAGGCTGGAATAAATAATATTGTTTTGGCTGGTTATGGGTGGGATGGAGTTGAAAAATTAAAGAGACAAAACCCAGAAATCATCGCTGATAGTCCAGAAGAAATATTGAAAGCTATAAAGGAGATAGATAAATAAAAATGCCAGAGTTAAATTTAAAAAAACTAGCGGAATTTTTGGTAAAGGCTAAAAAAAATACCTATGCCTCCTTAAATAAAATGGAGATTGAACCAGAGAGGCCTGGTTTTGATGAACTAGAATTTGAGGGTGAAGGTTTTTATTATAGGGATAGTTATGTTGGTTTTTTTCAAGCACCAGGAATGGAAGTTGTTAGATTGGATGGAAAAAATGGAAAATCTATTTGGACTATGGCATATTCTGGTGGAATGTTAAAAAAATATCACGGTGATGTTGATTTTGCAAAAAAGGTTTTTACTTTCCTAAAGAAAGCTTTAGAAGCGGTTTCTGTAGAATCTCCTTTTAGGGGTCCTAAAAATTTGAAAGACAATGAATGGGAATATGTTAATGATATTGAAGGAGATATTGAGAGATTTGTCGGTTATGAAAAAATATTTTTTAAAAAAGAGGAAGTGTTTAGCCAGGATTATATTGGAGGAATAGTGTTGGATAAGTAATATGCCAGAAGAAATTCAAGACAGATTGATTCAGGATGAAATAAGGCAGGCATATATGGACTATGCCATGAGTGTCATAGTTAGCAGAGCAATTCCTGATGTTAGAGACGGATTAAAACCGGTGCATAGAAGGATTCTATATACTATGTGGAATATGGGTTTAAAACACGATAAGCCTTTTGTTAAAAGCGCAAGAATTGTTGGTGATTGTTTTAAGTATCACCCACATGGCGATGCGGCAATATACGATTCTTTAGTTAGGATGGTTCAAAACTTTAGCCTAAGATACCCGTTAGTTCATGGACATGGTAACTTTGGTGGCGCGGGAGGAGAATTTTCTGCAGCTCAGATGAGATATACAGAGGCAAAATTAAACAAACTATCAGAAGATCTATTAATTGATATAGACAGGGATACTGTGGATTTTGTACCTAACTTTGATGGAAGTTTAAAGGAACCTACAGTATTACCAAGCAAGTTACCAAATTTATTAATTAATGGCTCTTCAGGAATAGCTGTCGGAATGGCTACCAATATACCACCACATAATATTAGAGAAGTTTGCGATGCTATTATTTTTGCAATAGACCATCCTGAATGCAACAGCCTAGAGCTAATGAAATTTATTAATGGGCCTGATTTTCCTACTGGGGGAATTATTCTGGGAGAAAATGGAATCAGAAGCGCTTATGAAACTGGAAAAGGAAAACTAATTGTTAGAGCTAAAGCTGAAGTTGAAGATGGAAAAATAATCATTACTGAAATACCTTATATGGTAAATAAGTCTTTACTTATTGAAGATATAGCTAGATTAGTTCAAGAAAAAAGAATTGAAGGAGTTTCTGATATGAGAGATGAAAGTGATAGAAAGGGAATGAGAATCGTGATTGAGATAAAGAAAAACTTTGATGGTGAATTAATATTAAATCAATTATATAAATTAAGCTCTTTGCAAACTACTTTTGGAATCATTAATTTAGCTTTAGTTAATGGTGAGCCCAAGGTTTTGAATTTAAAAGATACGGTAAAAGAATTTATAGTACATAGAAAAAATGTGGTTATTAGAAGAACCAAATTTGAGTTAGATAAAGCTGAAAAAAGAGCACATATTTTGCTAGGATTAAAAATTGCTTTAGCTAATATTGATCCTGTTGTTCAATTAATAAAAAGAAGTGAAAGTGTTGATGTTGCGAGAATTGGATTGGTGCAGAGATTTGAGTTGACTGAAATACAGGCCAATGCTATTTTAGAAATGAGATTACAGAGACTGACTTCATTGGAAACCAGGAAAATACAAGAGGAATATGAAAACTTACTAATATTGATAGAAGAACTAAAAAATATTTTAGCTGATATTGGAAAAATATTTGGAATAATAAAAAGAGAATTAAATGAAATTAAGAGTGAATATGGGGATGAAAGAAAAACCTTAATATCAAATCAGATTGAGGAAGTTGTTACTAATGAGGACTTGATAAATGAAGAGGATATTGTTGTGACTATTACTTCGTCTGGATATGCCAAACAAACTTCTTTAGAGTTATACAGAAACCAAGGAAGGGGTGGAACTGGAATCAGAGCTACTACTACTAAAGAAGAAGATGTGGTTCAAGAATTGTTTATTACAAGTAACTTAAGTCAATTATTATTTTTTACAAATAAAGGAAGATTACACTGGTTAAAAGCTTATGAAATACCAGAAGCTTCAAGATATGCTAAAGGTGGAGCTTTAATAAATTTATTACAATTAGGTGAAGGTGAAAAAGTAAGCGCTGTTTTGCCTATAAAAGAATTTGATGATAAACATTCTTTAATTTTTGTGACTAAAAAAGGTATTTTGAAAAAAAGCCTGCTTTCTGAGTATAGTAATCCTAGAAAGGGCGGTATAAATGCTATAAATTTAATTGAAAATGATGAGGTTGTGCAGGTTAGATTAACTCCGGGATATCTGAATTTTATAATTGGAACTAAGAATGGGCAAGCTGTAAAGTTTAGTGAAGAAAATGTTAGAGTTATGGGAAGAAATGCAACTGGAGTTAGAGGCATTAGGTTAAGAGATAATGATGAAGTTATTGGAATGGAAGTTGCCTTAGAAGATGGAGATTTACTAACTGTTACTGAGAAGGGATATGGCAAAAGAACTTCTATGAATGAATATAGATTAATTAAAAGAGGTGGTTCTGGGGTTAAAAATATTAATGTAACTGAGAAAAATGGAAAAGTTGTTGGAATTAAAACTGTGAAAGATTATGATGAAATAATGTGCATAACTGATAAAGGACAGATAATAAGAACTGAAGTAAATAATATTTCTAGAGTTGGAAGGAATAGCCAAGGAGTAAGATTAATAAGATTAAAAGAAAATGATAAGGTTGCCAGTGTTTCTAGGGTTGTTAAGAATAGTTGATATCTAATCTCTTCTCAATTCCCAATCCTGCTCTTCAACTTTTCCAGATCCCGCTCTTGTAAAAGAAGTTTGATAATATCCTCTTGAAAAAACCCTATCAAAGTTTAATTTTACCATTTCAGAATATCTTGGTTTTCTTGGTTTTCCATTTATAGAATCCCAAACAGCTACTGAATCTAATAACCTTTTATAAAAATCAATATGCTCTTGATTAAAAATTGGAAATGGATTCATTTCTAATGGTATTGGATGGCCGCGAGAATTAACAAGTCCTTCTAATTTTGCTTTTTTTATAATTGCTAGTTCTCCTGCAACATCATACCTATCAACTATCATCCAAGTTGAAGTTTCAGGGTCTTGTCTTGGGCTAAAATTTAAAAAATTAAATTCAAAACCGCTTTTATGGCCTGATGTTTCATATAATTGTGCTATAGCTAATTTAAATGCATTATCAATTACTGGAAGATGCCATCTTGTGAATTTTATACTACTGCCATCTATGTATCTTGAGGTAACTTGAACAATTGCTTTTCCGCCTTGTGTTGGTGTTTCTGGAGCCAGTTCTGGATCACAATAAACATAGGCGGTAATATCGTCTCCTCTTTGATGATTCACTGAAAAAATTCTTTGCCCTTCTAGAACTTCGTTTGGTGTTGTTACCCTTTTGTATCTTGTTTTTCCCCATTGAGGTTCACTAAAAACAATTCTTGCTGGATATCTTGTACGCTCTTTTGATAGTTTATGAAAAGCATCTGCTCTTAACAACAATGGTATGGCTTCTGTTGACCCTGTTTTTAAAAATGGTGCACCATACATTTGCCACTCAATAGCTTCTGTTTGTGTTCTTGGATAATGAATTTCAACTGGTGTGCCTTTTTTAAGGTAATTGGGAGTAGTTTGTTCTGGATGCTTCCTTAATAAAGCCATAATTAACAAAGACTCGTCTGGTTTAAGATCTTCTATTCTTTCAACTAAGTTTCTAGCTGCTCTTCTAACTTTTCTTGAAAGTATTGTTTTTATACTAGGAGATGTAAACTCTGGTTTTAATTTTGCCATTATAGTCTAAACTTTCAGAATAAAAAGCAATATAAACTTATCTAAATAATCTCAGCATAACCAATTAACCTAAATCTTCCGCCTAATATCCTAGAAATAGTAATCCTATCTGTTTTAGAAGCACAAATTGGAAGTTTTAATATTACATGAAAATGGTCTTTTTTTAATTCTGTCACTACACCTACTGTTGTTGCTGAATTTACGTTTAATAACAAAGATTCTGCTCTTTTTACTGGCTCTACTTTTAATTCCTCTCTTGTACCTATAACACGGTCTAACAAATGCGCTTTTAAATTTAATTCATAATAAACCTCTGGCAAATTATCTGGATAACCCAAGATATTGCCTAATAAGGAATCTGATTTAACTAAAGATGGGTCTAGTTCTGTTAACAATCCTATTGAACCTCCTGGCTGAACTTCTTTTACAGACAAACCACCGGTTTTTAAGTCAGCTATTTTTGTTCTTAAAGGAACCCACTTCACTTTCCCATGACTTATCTCTTTTATACCTGGACGAATTTCAATCTCGTCATTAACATTAAGTTTGCCTTGTTTTAATGATCCGCCTAGAACACCACCAACTAAATTTTCAATTTCTTGGCCTGGCTTATTAATATCAAAACTTCTTGCTATGAACATTAATGGCGGTTTTAAAGGATCTTTTTTGGGTGTTGGGATATTAGCAATTAGTTCTAATAAAACATCTATGTTAACATTGTGTTGTGCTGAAATTGGAATTATCGGAGAATTTTCTGCTATTGTTCCTTTAATAAAGTTTTTAATCTCTTCGTAATTTTTTTTAGCTTGTTCTTCTGTTACTAAATCTATTTTATTTTGAACTATGATTATATTTTTAACACCTATTATTTCTAAAGCCATTAAATGTTCTTTGGTCTGTGGTTGCGGGCAAGTTTCATTAGCTGCAACTAACAAAATAGCAGCATCCATTATTGCTGAACCTGCCAACATGGTAGCCATTAGAGATTCGTGGCCTGGGGCGTCTACAAAAGAAACTTTTCTTACTGGTTTTGACGTTTTTGTTTTTTTATTTGTATAAATGGACTTATCTTGATAGATAACTGCGTCTGCATAGCCTAATCTGATTGTAATACCTCTTTTGATTTCTTCTGAATGGGTATCTGTCCATTTACCTGTTAGGGCATATAAAAGGGTGGTCTTGCCGTGCATTCGGATAATAAACAAATTTTGCTTAATATCTATCGACGTGGCCGACCATCCCAATATTGATCTCTGGCTGGGATTTTTCTATATTATCTGTTTTCTTTAGTTTTGCAATCACGTATAAAATACCTCCTATTATGAATAAGAAAATGGTGGATTTATAAAGGTTATTGCTTGTCTTTAATGCTTAATCTTTTTTCCTCTGCTCTTAATTTTTCTTCTTCTACTATAGTTCTTCTGGCGGTCATATTATATTCATTAAGACTAGAATCGACTATTCTTTGTAGGTTTTCTTTAGTTGTCTCAAGTACATCTATTACACCAGCAACATAATGTGGTCTTGTATTGTCCCACTCTAAATATTCTCCATAAAGACAATACTTTGGAACTAATGATGGCAATAATATTACTGCGTTTGCAGACCAGATATAATTTAGTATACCAAAACTATGTTTTCCTCCATCTCTGACAATTACTGGTTTATCTAAAAATCTTTCAAATGGAACTAGTGATAACCTATTAATTCCCAGTTCTTCTTGTGATGCTTCCCTTATTGGTAATGCTCTGTTTTTTGGAAATAATGTTGGTCTGCTTTCTATGCATGATTCTAGACCTCTCTTACCCATACGAACGGCTGGTCTTTCAATAACTACTAAATCTGAGCCGCTTACTTCTTTTAAAACACCATATAAATGATTGCCCTCCATGTAGAAATAGATTGGTTTTCCTACTAAATCATTTACATTAAATCCTGGTGCTTTATCAAATCCGCCCATGGTAGGATGATTATTCATTTTTTATTATTACTCCTTAATTCCCCTGTAAATATGGTTTACTAATTTTTCTTTCCGGGAATATAGTTCTTAGTGAATCAATTAAAACTTTTTCTAAACTTGGTCTGTTTTCATTTGCATAATTAACAATGTTTAGTGTTGTATCAAACAATTCAGCAGTTTCTTCCTTTGTAAAACCTAAATCAGCAGCTTCACAAATCTGGCTTAATAATCTGTAATTTAATCTTTCAGTTCCAAATCCAGCTTGATAAATAAATTTTCTTCTTGGTCTTGGTCCAATTCTATTAAATCTTTGAGAAACAACGTGGGATGGAACATCTAAAAAATGTGCAATATC
Source organism: Candidatus Woesearchaeota archaeon (assembly GCA_964367445.1). Lineage (GTDB taxonomy): Archaea > Nanobdellota > Nanobdellia > SCGC-AAA011-G17 > JACPIM01 > JACPIM01. Next base: position 8,801 of record CAYIXS010000021.1, read on the forward strand.
TGGTATAGACATATCTAAATCAAATACTCTTCCAATTGCTTCTGCCTTTTCTTTTGATAATGAAAACTTTATTTCTCTAGCTCCGTACATTGGTTCTAATCCAACTTTTGATAAAATTCTTCCAACATGAGGAAACCCTTTTATGCCTGAAATTTCACTAAGCTCTTCTAAAGATAATTTATCGCCTCTTTCTAGAGCAGTATAATAAGCTCCAAATAACTTGACTAGCCTTTTAATAGTTGTAGTTTGTGGTCTGGTCTTTCTTGAATAAAAATATTCTATTGCTTTTTGCCATGGCAAGTTGCCTTCTTCTATTGCTCTTCTATACATTATGTTTACAACTTGTCCAGCAATTACTCTTTTTGCTTGTTTACTGTAAAATTCAGGATTTCTTTTTATTTTTTCTTCTTCTAGTTTTCTTTTTCTTGCTTCTTTCCATGTTTCGTGTTGCCCGCTTTTTAATATATAATTTCTAGCGCCTTGATAACTCATATCCCATATTATTCCATATTCTCTTAGTGCTAGTCCTTCTAATATATCTAAATCTCTAGATTCATTTTTTTTTGTACCATTTCTTTTTCTTCCTCTCTTACCTATAGGAAGAATTATACTTGCATTAGAACCATATCTTTTTAGTGATAGGTTGTAATCCATTAATATATGCTTTATTTCTCTTAATGATTCATCTCCAAGCCACCTTATAGATAGAAGATCTTGTTCAGTATGACTGAGAATATCACCAACTGTTCTTATTCTTGCGCTTTCTAGACAATTATATGGTCTAGCTGATAAACCAAGTTCGGAGATGGGTAGATGTAACAGAAGAAATTCTAGCGACACTTCTGTTTGTGCACTTTTCTGTTGATTTTTTTCTAAACTTTCCATTTTGTTTTAAGTATATTGGTTTTTTGGTGAAATGTTAGAATTAGTTTATAAACCTTCCTATTTTGTTACTACTAATTAATAACTATTTAAAACCGTATTTTCCTTTTAAGGGAACAAACATAAAATAACCCATTAAAACAAGAAAGGTTTAAGCGATAATTATATAAATATATATTCAATAATATAAGATATCATGAAAACAGAACAATTAATATTAAAAAAATTAGAAAAAATAGAGAAAGAAGTTGAAGAAATAAAGAATAATATGCCAGACAAAGATATGTTTCTTACTTCAGAAGAAGAGGTATTACTAAAGGAAAGTTATGAGAATGAAAAAAAAGGTAAGCTAATATCTAGTGAAGACTTAAGAAAAGAGATTGGAATATGACTTTTTCTATAGATTATGATAAACAACCAAGAAAGTTTCTTAAAAAATTAGACAAGCACATAGCAAAAAGAATTATCGATAAAATTGATCAAGTTTTAAAAGAGAGTCCTGTTCCACATGATGCTAAATCTGTTGTTGGAAAGTCGGGAGTTTTTAGGATTAGAATAGGAGATTATAGGGCACTTTATAGAACAAACTATAGTGATAAATGGGTTGTAGTAATTAAGATAGATAAAAGACCAAGAGTTTTTCAATAAATCATTTAAAACCAAACTTGCCTTTTAAAGGAACAAACATGAAATAACCTAGATTTTCTTTTTTTAATTGCAAATCACTTTTTGTTATTTTAACCATTTCTTGAGATATCTTATCTCCTACTGGAGCTATTAAAATTCCAGGATCTCTTAATTGTTCTAAGATGAAATTTTCTATTTTAGGTATAGCACAGGTAAAAATAATTCTATCAAAAGGAGATTCTTCTTTATAGCCTTTTGAACCATCTATGTTTAAAACTACTACATTTTTGTAATTTTTTAAATTTGCTCTTGCAAATTCTGCTAATTCTGGTATTATTTCTGTTGTGAAAATTTTTCCTTTTGGAGATAATAAAGATAATAACGCTGCTTGATAGCCTGATCCAGTTCCTATCTCTAATATTTTACTATCTTCTTCTGGCTCTAATTTTTGTGTCATTATCATTACTGTTGATGGCTGAGATATGGTTTGATTAAAGCCTATTGGCAAGGGAATATCTTCATATGCTTCAGTTTGATAATTTTTAAGAATGAAATTTTCTCTTTTTACTTTTTTAAATGCTTCTAAGTATTTTTCTTTAAATAAATTTTGATCTTTCCAGTGTTTTA
>CAYIXS010000022.1:0-8894 GCA_964367445.1 Candidatus Woesearchaeota archaeon
TTTGAATATCTTTTATCTTCTTCTGCCATGTTTAATTAAATATGTTGTCTGGGTTTATAAATTTTATGAAAATTTATTTTGTATTTGGTAGTATCGGTTTGTTCTATCTCCCCCACCTTATTTTCTTATGGAATTAACATTCTTCCTTGTTTTGCTGCTTTTCTTGTTTCTATGTTAATCTTATTATTTTGATTATTTTTTAATTAAATTTTTTAGTTGTAACTCTAAAAAGATTATTTTTTTATATATTTGGTTTAGAAGGTGTATATTATGTATATAGTTAGTTTTTTTATTTTTATATGATTATTTTTACTTTTAAATTTTTCCGTGTTCTATTATATTATTGTTTTGTAAACTATATTTTTTATTATATTAATTTTGGTTTAAAATTTAGATTTTTTTATGAAAAAAAGTTTGCATATGAAATCTAGGTGGGGGTATATAATAATGTATGATAATAATACTTAAATATAAGTTATACTTTTTTTGTAGTATGGGGGAAAAAGAGTTAAAAGATTTCTTTACGGGGTATTTGAGTAAGAGTTCTATTTTTAAAGATAAAAAAGCATTACAATCAAATTACACACCAAAAACAGTTCCTTATAGAGATGAACAAATAGAAAATTTGGCGAGCGTATTAGCTCCGTCTTTACGAATGGAAAAGCCCTCTAATATTTTTATTTATGGAAAAACAGGAAGTGGAAAAACTTTATGTGTAAGGCATGTTAGTGAAAATTTAAGTAAAATTGCAGAAGAAAAAAATATTCCTATAAAAATATTTTACCTAAATTGTAAAATGAAACGTGTTGCAGATACAGAATATAGGCTAGTTGCGCAGATGTGCAGAGAGTTTGGTGTTGAAGTTCCAGCAACAGGATTACCAACTGATGAGATATATAAAATTTTTGTTAATGAACTAGATAAACAGAAAAAATTATTATTAATAATTTTAGATGAGATAGATCAACTAGTTCTGAAGACGGGAGATGAGATATTATATAATATGACCAGGCTGAATTCAGAATTGAAGAATAGTGAAGTTTCTTTAATAGGAATTAGTAATGATCTTGTTTTTACTGATAATTTAGATCCTAGGGTTAAAAGCAGTTTGAGTGAAGAAGAAATAGTTTTCCCTCCTTATGATGCAATTCAATTACAGAAGATATTGAAACAAAGGGCAAAACTGGCTTTTAAGGAGGAGGTTGTTGGAGATGGAGTAATAGAAAAATGTGCTGCGTATGCTGCTCGAGAACATGGCGATGCCAGAAGAGCTTTAGAACTCTTAAGGGTTGCAGGAGAATTAGTTGAAAGGGGCGGAGGTAAAATAATCAAGGAAGAGAACATAGATCGGGCAGAGGAAAAGACAGAAAGAGATCGCGTTTTAGATATAATTAATACCCAGCCTAAACAATTTAAGCTAACCTTATATTCAATATTTAATTTTATGAATAACAGGGTTCCAATTTTTACAGGGGATATTTACGATTTTTACAGGGATATGTGTATTAAAACAGGAGTAAAGCCCCTAACACAAAGAAGAGTTAGTGATATTATTGCTGAGTTAGATATGTTGGGGATAATTAATGCTAAGGTCATAAGCAAAGGAAGATATGGTAGAACGAGGCAGATTTGTTTAGCAATACCACAAAACACAGTTCCTAAAGTTGTTGATCTTTTGAAAGAGGGATTAAATTTATGAATAAAAAAGAGATTGTTGAAGATTTTTTAGGTAAAAGTTATTTGGTTAGTCCTTGTTTTTTAGAATCTTTTGATGAAGATAATAACTTTCTTGATGATTTTAGTAAAAGAATAAGGGAGAATGAAAAAATCGTTGTTTTAAATAAAGATTTACTCTTTTTGTTAAAAAATAAAAGCGGTTTTTTTGAAACAAACTGGTTTGAATTTGAAAAGTCTAGAACAAATTTAGAAAAGGGGAAGGATACCAAAATTTATGATACTTTTTTGAAAATGCTTTTTGGTGAAGTTCCTGTTTTGGATATTGAAAGGGGGAAAGTAATTTCTAAATTAGAAGAAGAGCATAATTCTGTTATTGTTAAAAACTTTTTAGAAGAAGAAAATAAAAAAAGAGAAGTTGATTCTTTTGTGAATTATTTCAGAACGAGATATGATGCTATGAAAAAAATATTAATGAATAGGGCAGAGCTGCAAAATGTGGTTTCAATTAATAGGGTTATAAACAAAAAAGACAGAGATACTGTTGCTTTAATAGGGTTAGTCAACGATAAAAGAACAACTAAGAATGGAAATATAATATTAAATATAGAAGATAAAACCGGATCTATCAATATAATAGTTAATAAAACCAGGGAACGTTTATTTAAACTAGCCAAGGACTTGGTTTTGGATGAGATTTTGGGCGTGGTTGGTTTTAATGGAGAGGGAATTGTTTTTGTTACCGATCTATTTTTGCCTGATGTGCCCAGGGATAAAGAAATTAAAAAGATAAATGAGGACATTTATCTTGGTTTTATTTCTGATATTCATGTCGGAGGAAAGAATTTTTTGGAAAAAGAATTTTTAAAGTTTATAGACTGGTTAAATGGGAAATGTGAAAATAAAGAACACATTAAAGTTTCTTCTAAGATAAAATATTTATTTGTTTTAGGTGATCTTGTTGATGGTGTCGGGGTTTATCCTGACCAAGAAAAAAATCTTGCCATTTTGGATGTTAAGGCGCAGTATGATAGATTGGCCTATTATTTTAGTTTAATTCGGGGAGATATAAAAATAATTGTTTGTCCTGGAAATCACGATGCCTTGAGGTTATCGGTGCCACAACCAATATTAGATAAAGACCTTGCCAGCGAAATGCACAAGTTAAAGAATGTTATTTTGGTTACTAATCCGGCTTGGGTAAATGTGATCTCTTCTGAAAATTTTCCTGGTTTTGATATTTTAATGTACCATGGAAATAGTTTTCATTATTATATAGATAATGTTGATTCTTTGAGACTGGGCAATGCAAGAGATTATCCAACTTTGGTTTCTAAATTTTTGTTGCAAAGAAGACATTTGGCACCTACACATGGTTCTACTCTATATTTACCAAATGAAACAGAGGATCACTTGATAATTGATAAAATTCCCGATATATTTGCTTGTGGTGAAATGCACAGATCAGATATAGGCAATTATAACAATATTATTTTAATAAATAGTAGTTGTTGGCAGAGCAAAACCGATTATGAAGAAAAAGTTGGAACTAACCCGGATCCTGGGAAATTTATTGTTTTAAATTTAAGAAACAGAGAGGTTAATATCTTTAAATTCTATGAATAATAAATTAATAAAATATAGAGCAATAATTGATTCTGGTATTAAGTTGGCTTACGAGGTTGCTAATAAGGCCAGAAGAAAGGGATTTGATCCGGAAGAAGAGGTTGAAATTCCATTAGCTAAAAATATGGCTGAAAGAGTAGAGGGATTATTAAGTGTTGTTGCTCCTCAAGTTAAGGGCACTAGGATTGTAACTAGAATTAATGAACTTGAAAGGGAGTTTGGTGGGCAAGATTGGAGGGTTGCGTTTACTTTGGCTTTAGAGGTAGCTAAAGAAAAATTTTGTAAATTTAAAGATAAAAAAGAAGCAATTGAGATCGGGATGCGTGCTGGATTAGCTTACATTACCAACGGGGTTGTTGCTTCTCCATTAGAAGGATTTACCCGGTTAGGAATAAAGAAGAGAAGAGACGGGAGAGAGTACTTTGCTTTATATTTTGCAGGGCCGATAAGAAGTGCGGGAACTACTGCAATCTGCGTTTTTGTTGCTTTAGCAGACTATTTGAGAAAAGAATTTGGTTATGGAGAATATGATCCTGATGAGATTGAAATTAAAAGAATTGTTACAGAGCTATATGATTTTCATGAAAGAGTTACTAACTTACAATATTTACCCAGCGAAGAAGAGCTTGAATTTATGGTTAAAAACTTACCCTTGCAGATTGATGGGGAAGCGACTGAGAAATACGAGGTTAGCAATTACAAAGATTTGGATAGAATGGAGACGAATGTATTAAGGAATGGCGTTGCTTTAGTTTTTGGGGAAGGATTAACTCAGAAAAGCAAGAAATTTTGGGGTAAATTCTCTAAATGGTGTGATGATTTTGATATGGGGTATTGGAAATTTTTAGATGGGTTTGTTAAGTTGCAAGAAAAGATAAGATCTAAGCAAAAAGAGAAAACTGTGGAAACTAAAGAAAAAATTAAACCCGACTATGGCTACATAAAAGATTTGGTGGCTGGTAGGCCAGTATTAACACACCCCTTGGCAAGCGGGGGGTTAAGATTAAGATATGGTAGATGTAGGAACTCTGGTTTTTCTAGTCAAGCGATTCATCCAGCAACTATGGTGATTGTTAATAGGTTTATTGCGATTGGAACACAATTAAAAGTTGAAAGGCCTGGAAAAGCAACCACTTTAGCTAGTTGTGATACTATAGAAGGACCGATTGTCAAATTAAACAACGGTGATGTTCTTTTATTAGAAACTGTTGAGGAGGCTGAGCGAGTTTCTAAAGATGTAGATGAAATCTTATATCTTGGTGATGTTCTAATCAACTATGGTGATTTTTTAAATAGAGCGCATGTGTTAGTTCCACCTGGTTATTGCGAAGAGTGGTGGATGTTAGAGTCTGGAAGTGAAAAATATGATATAAATATTGAGGAAGCTATAGAGTTTTGCAAGAAAGGTAAACCTCTGCATCCCAGATATTGTTTTCATTGGAAAGAGATTGATAAAGAAAAATTTGATTTATTGGTTGGTTGGTTAAAAAAAGCAAGCGTTAATGAGGATAAAATAATTTTGCCTTATGAGTATGATGTTGAAAAAGAACTAAAAAAGAAAGATCCTAAACGAGCGTTAGAGCTGTTGGGTGTTCCTCATTTGTTTAAAAAAGAACATGTTGTAATCGAATACCCCTGGTGTAAAGCTTTAATGTTCTCTCTTGGTAATAATTTAAATAATATTAAAATGGACAAGGAAGATGTTTTGGAAATCGTTAATGAACTTTCCAAGACAGTGATAAGGGATAAGTCTGGCACTACAATAGGCGCTAGGATGGGTAGGCCAGAGAAAGCAAAGATGAGAAAGTTAACTGGAAGCCCACAGGTATTATTTCCTGTTGGTAAAGAAGGCGGTAGGATGAGATGTTTCCAAAGCGCCCTGGAAAAGGGAAGGATAACTGCCGATTTTCCCCTGTTTTACTGTTATAAATGTAATAAAGAAACAATTTTTTCTGTATGTCATTTGTGTGGGAATAAACCAGGTAGGAAATATTATTCTAAGACTTTGGGATTGATAGATAATTTAGGATTAGATAAAACTGCGGTGTGTTATAAAAATAGGAGCATAGACATAAATGAATATTTTGATTCTGCCCTGAAGATTTTGAAAACAAGAAATTATCCCGAACTAATTAAAGGAGTTAGGGGAACAAGTAATAAAGAGCATGTTGTTGAGCATTTAGTTAAGGGAATATTGAGGGCGATGCACGGACTATATGTTAACAAAGACGGAACTGTGAGATATGATATGACGGAAACTGCTATAACGCATTTTAAGCCCAAGGAAATTGGAACTTCAATTGAAAAATTGAAAGAAATTGGTTATGGGAAAGATATTCACGGCAATGATCTAGTTAATGATAATCAAATACTAGAAATTCAAATCCAGGATGTTATTTTGCCTAGTTGTGATGAAACGCCAGATGAAAAAGCAGAAGATGTTTTGTTTAACGTTGCTACTTTTGTTGATGAATTATTAGTCAAGTTATATAATGAAGAAAAATTTTATAATCTGAAAAATAAAAAAGACCTGGTGGGACATTTGGTGGTTGGAATGAGTCCACATACTTCTGCTGGTGTTGTTGGGAGAATAATAGGATTTTCTAATACCCAAGGATTTTACTGTCATCCTTATTTTCATTCTTTAATGAGAAGGGATTGTTTGGGTTATGATAGCTATGTTTCAGTGAAAAGGGATGATAAATGGCAAATTAAAAAAATTGGAGAATTTGTAGAGGAACTAAACCCTACAGATAAAGTTGATTTTTTTGGAACATTAAAAAAAGACCTATCAAATATCTCTGCTTGGAGTAACCCCGGTGAAAAAACAGTGAAGGAAGCAACTAAACATATGCCAACCGATTTAATTAGGGTTTATTTGGAGGATGGTAGACAAATAGAGCTTACTAAAAATCATAAAGTTTATGTTAAGGGTAAAAAAGAAAAGATGGCTTATCAGTTAACTAACAGAGACAAGGTAATGGTTAGTTATAGGAAAGATATTAGTGAGAGGGATATTAAAGAAATTTTCTTGCCAGAGATCTTTAAGTATAGGAAAGATGTCATGATAAGGAACATTAGAGATTTTTTAATGAAATTTCAAAAGTTGAGTAAACATGATAACTTTTGTTATAGGGATAGTTTCCCTATAACCTTTGTGAGAGATATTTTAACAAAAAATAACCTAACCTTGAATGATCTACCCTCTTGTGCTAAGATTTCTATTAAAAGAGATAATTTATCTTTACCAATTAGGATTAATTTAAGCGAAAAATTACTAGAGGTTTTAGGATTATATTTGGCTGAGGGATATGCAAGAAAGAATGATTCTAAGAAGGGTTTTTATCATGTTTCTATTTCAATGACTAATGAGAAAATTAAAAAACTAGTTAAGGATATTTTCTTTACTTATTTTGGGCTTGAGCCAAGTGAGGATCATGCGGACCATTTAACTTATTCTTCAAGATTACTCTATGAGTTATTTATAGATTATCTTGGATTTGGAATTGGGGCCAAAGGAAAGAGAATTCCTAGTTTGTTTTTGGATTTAAAAAAGGAAAAAATTGCAGCGTTCTTAAGAGGGTATTATGAAGGAGATGGAAGTGTTAGTAAAACCGTTATAAGGGTTTCTTGCGATACAGTAAGTGAAGGTTTGAAACATGATTTGAGTTTTGTTTTATCACGTTTTAATATTTTTACAAAATTTTATGAATATGAAAAAGAACCGGGTCCAAAAGTAAGAGAGTTTTACATAAGAAAAAACAGGAAGATTCCCAAGTTTAAGATTACTAAACTAATAATCCCTTCTAATTTTGTTAGGGAATTTGAGAAAATAGGATTTATCTCTGATGAGAAGAAAGCTATTCTGGATGGAATTTGTAAAAGGAAGCCTTATGGGATGAAGATTGATTATGACAGTAATTATGTTTATCCAAGAGTAAAGAAGATTGAAGAAATAAAGAGGGCTGAGAGTTATTGTTTGAATGTTCCAAGCGAACATAATTTTTTTGCTAATGACCTTTTAGTTCATAATTGCGACGGAGATGAAGCTTGCGTGATACTATTGATGGATGCTTTACTGAATTTTTCTAGGAAATATATTCCCGGGCATAGGGGAGCAAAACAAGATGAACCCTTAGTATTAAGTTCTTATCTAATACCCAGCGAAGTTGATGATATGGTATTTGATATGGACATTGTTGATAAATATCCTTTAGAATTTTATTTAGGGGCCATGGAATATAAATATCCTTGGGATATTAAAATTAAAACTGTAAAAAGCGTTTTAGGAACAGATAATGAAACTAATGGATTTAAGTTTACACATGATACTAGTGATATTAATTTAGGTGTTGTTTGCAGTAGTTATAAAAGCATACCCACTATGCTTGACAAGGTTGAGGGGCAGATGAGGGTGGCTGAAAAAATAAGGGCTGTTGATGAAAATGATGTTGCTCGGTTGGTTATTGAGAGACATTTTATTAGGGACATTAAAGGAAATTTGAGAAAATTCGGTATGCAACAATTCAGGTGTGTTGATTGCAATGAAAAATACAGAAGGCCGCCGTTAAGTGGCCAGTGTAAATGTGGCGGCAGGCTAATATTCACAATATCTGAAGGTTCAATTGTAAAATATTTAGAACCTAGTTTATTTTTAGCTGAAAGATACAATCTTCCCAATTATTTGAAACAAACCTTGGAATTAACCAAGCAAAGAATAGAAAGCGTTTTTGGTAAAGATAAAGAAAAACAAGAAGGATTAATTAAGTGGTTTGGTAAAAAATGAATAAAACTCAAAATTTGGCTGAAGCATTTGGTGAAATAATAAAGCAATATGGTGCTGAAGAAGCTTTACGAAGATTGGCTTATTGTGATGCGCATCTAGAAAGCGAAGGAATTAGTGAGTATAAAAAGAGTTGTGGTACAAGATCTATTGATGAATCAAAAGCCATTGAAGAATTAAAAATAAGGAGACTTAAAAGATTACCTTTGTCTATGTTGGAAACTCCGGCTCCAAAAAAAGCTCCAATTCAAGCAAGCGAATTTACTTTGGCTCATTTGGTTGATAAGTTGTTGTCTGATGGGGAATATACTTTTGAGGAATTGGCAGATGAATTTCATAGGGGCTGTTCTGATTTATATAGAAAAGACGGAATGTTTCCACTTTCAATATATAATGGATCTTATGCCTTCTTGAAAAACTTAATTCATAAATAAAATTTATATATAAACTAAACTTTCAAATTAAGATATGGTTAATGGATTCAGAAAGATTATATTCTTAGGATTAATCTTAATAGTCATACATGCTGTTATCTTTTTAACCTTTGATTTTAATTCTTATTTTATCTTTGCGTTATTAAGCATTTTGGTTTATGCTGTTTATATTTCTGATGAAATAAGGAAAAAAGATGAAGGAAACTTGAAGCAAGATATTGCTAGACAAAAAGAAATTGATAGGTCATTAAAAGAAAGAATAGAAAAACAAAATAGATTACTAAAATTGTATAGGAAAAGATTGGATCAATTGTATATTGAGGTAGCTGAGAAGTCTAAAGTGGTTCTTGAGGAAAAAAAGACCAAGGAAATAAAAA
>CAYIXS010000022.1:8994-10052 GCA_964367445.1 Candidatus Woesearchaeota archaeon
TTTAAATTTGCCAACAAACCTATGAAAGTCCCAGTAATTAAAATAATAAAGCCATAAAATCCTGAAATTGATAGGATCAAAAATAAGATTATTGAAATAATAGCTAAAATTAGTTTTTGGTAATTTACTTTGGTTATTAAATTAGAGAAGATTTTTGATAAATAAATTGTTGATATTGCTGCTAGTCCTGCTGAAATTAGAGAAACTGCTAAAAATAAAATGAAAATTTTTAGGTCTATTTTGCCTAAGATTTGTGAAATTCCAACTACTGCCCCATTTCTTGCTTTGTCTAATAAATATAGTGAGATAAAACTTAAAACGAAGTTGATTGTATTTATTCCTCCTATTAGCATTAAGAATCTTAATGCTGTTGTTTTTCTCATTAAAGAAGTTCCTATTATTGCTGCCTGAGAACTTCCCAAAGCGGGTAAAAAAGAAACCAAAAAACCAGAAAAAACCGAAATGGGTGTTGTTAGAACCACATCTTTCTTATTTAGCTTCGGGTAAGAAACAATTTGTTCTTTTATTTTTGTGTTTGAGTTTAAACTTATTAGTAAGGTTGAGATTCCGAACAACCCCGTGAAAAGCGGGAATAATGGTTGGTTTAAATTTGGAAAGTTTAATGTGATGACTCCTAAAATTCCAGACATTAAAAAAATAATGAATGCAAAAATTTTTGAAATTCTTTCTTTTAGTATTAATATAAAAGTTGAGATTATTAATATATATGGCACTGACTCTTTTAAATATGGATAAATAAATTTTAGAAAAGGAATTAGTAAGGGGAGTAGAATCAATCCCAAGATTAAAGAAAATAAACCACCAATTAATGTAAGCATTATTGCTTCATGGCCCTTTCCTTGTAGCAAATACCTATGACCAGGCAAAACTGACAAAGCTGTTGATTCTTCAGGAGCACCCAAGTAAATTGATGGGATGGAATCTGTAAATGTATTTGTTGTTGCACAAGAAATTATGAAGATTGCTAAGATTAAAGGAGAAGTAAAATTTAGTAATAAAGGCGAAATTGCTAGCAAGAAAACAACAACAGTGTTTGG
>CAYIXS010000023.1:0-9411 GCA_964367445.1 Candidatus Woesearchaeota archaeon
AAGAAGAAGCTGTAGCTTCAGGAATAAGAAGGATTAAAGCGATAGTAGAATAAAACTAAGCAGCAGGTTTCTTCCTGTGTGGATTAGGATCTTGTCCATAGATTCTTATAATATTATGATATTGTTTAGCTAATTGTTCCCTAGAAACAGTTTGCCCTAATGATGAATCGGGATGTATCATTCCTAATCTACGTTGACAAATGCTCCTCTCTACTTCAACACGATGTTCTAAAGAAGCATCATCAGGATAGTTATATCTAGTTACTACATTCACTGCTTCATTGTATAACTCAATTAAGTCACTATATTTTATCATATTCCCCCAAAAGAATATCTTAAAATACAGATTATAAATCTATCTACATTAACATAAAAAGAAGAAAATAAAAACAAAAAAATCTTTCAATAAAAAGCCCTATTATCTTTAAAAATAATTAGAATCCTTTCTTTTTATTATAACAATCCTTACAGAAAACTGGCCTTCCCTCTACAGGTTTAAAAGGTACTTCTGCTTCATTACCGCATTCACTACATGTAATCTTATGCATTTCCCTTGGTCCGCCAAAGTTTCTTCGGTTACCGAATTTCATATTTATATTCCTCCATATATACACATAAAAGAACTATAAACTAGTCCCCCATATGTAATTAATAAAAACAAAGAAAAACCCCTTTTTAAGCTTTGCCCTTTTGGATTTTATTGCATTTTTAAAAATAGGAGGCTTTTAGTTAATATGGTACATTTTTTAAAAACTATAGAGATATTTTAATTTTTTAAAACACCACTATTTAAATATTAAATAAATTACCATTTCTATATGCGAGAATTCATTTTATTGGCTTCAAAAGCAACAACTTCACCAGATTTTAGTCTAAATAACTTACCAGAAGCAGGCAGGTTAGACCTTGTTTGCAGAACAATTTCTAACTCATTATTTGTCTCAAATCATATGAGGCAAAATACTGTGATTCATACTGTAATGAACGGTCCAAAATACCCGCCAAAAATAATAAGTTTTCACGGCAATAATTTGAAAAACTTTGAACCAGATGAAAGAACAATTGCTTCTTTCATAAACTTGGCATTGAAAAAAGGAAGAAACTTAGAATTAAATCAAGAAATAGATGTTTCTCCAGGAATAAAAATTTCTAAAAAATCATTTGAAGCTTTAATAAAAGAAAAATCAAAAACTTTTCAATTAATATACTTACACCAAAAAGGAGAAGATTTAAGAAGATTCAATTTCAAAGAGAATCTTTGTTTTATTTTCGGGGATTACTTGGGAATACCAAAAAAAACAGAAAAATTCTTAGATAGATTTAATGCTAAAAAAGTGAAATTAAGTCCCATCACTTTATTCGCTTCTCATTGTCCAACTTTGGTTCATAATGAATTAGATAGAAGAAAATATAATTGGTAGTTATTTCTTAATAAATCTAATAGCAATTAAAGCACCCAAAATAAAAAATAAGGCATGACCTAGCCACCAACTTCCGCTAAAAAAAAGCAGATTATGTCTGTCAATACCAATTATATCTGGTGCTCTAGATCCAAATGGGACATAAGCTTCTCCCAATTCCCAGGCCCTGTAATAAATACTCATCAAAGTACTAGAGATTAAACCAAATAAAACAACAAGATAGTTTTTTTTCTTTTTTTTCGAAAAAGAATCCAAACTAAACAAAGCAGTAGCAACAAAAAAAGCAACCAATGATTTTAAAATAAAATAAGTTAAAGTCTCCATCGGTCTTGTCAAAAATAAATGAAATAAAAAATCAAAAATAAAGATAAAAATAGCAGTTATTAATGCTCTTTTAAATATGATATTGAACATTTTACTTCACAATTATCTTCCCTCTCATTGAAGGATGTATACCACAATTATAGTTATATTCTCCTGCTTTATCAAAAGTGAAACTAAATTTATCACCTTTATTTAAAACATTGCTCTCAAACAAACCAGTTGAAACAACAGTATGAACAGCACTATCCTGGTTTTCCCAAGTAACTGTATCACCAACTTTCACAGTTAATTCATTAGGATTAAAAGAAAAACCGCTAATAACAATACTATTTCCCTCAACAGAATTAGAATTTTCACCAGTATTTTGTTGAGAACATCCAGTAATAATTAATAAACTAATTAATACTATCAATAAACCTCTTTTCATAATATTTAATTTAAAATTTAATAAGCTTATATAATTTATGCTTGTTTTAAAGCCACAGATTCTGCTTCCATAATATCAGTAATTTTTTTTCTAAAATAATTATATAGCCCACCCTTATAATAACCATCACTTAAAACCCAATTGACAAAACCCACATTATATCTTATTTTACGAACTACACTATCAAAATCTCCTTGTCTGACATAAGGACTATACAAAAGAGGCGCTAATCTAACCCCTTCATCCAAATGAACTTTCATACTTAATTCCTCTCTGCTTAGTACGCTAAGTCTTTTACTAAGACAAACTGGCAACCTTACTGCCATTTCCTTCATTGCTTTTCTATCAAGAAAACCCATCAGAAACTGAAAACTCTTCTTATTTTTAAATATTATCTTTTAGAACAGAAACCTATATAAAGAAAAAACCATAATTAAAGGTTTATAAAGGTGATAATAATAGTAGTAATAAAAAAAGAGAAAAATATAAAGACTAAGCCTATATCTATGGAATATTAATTCATTATTGATTAAAATGACAACTATTCAAAAGATTAAATTTCATGGTTTTAAATCATTTGCAAAGCCAATAGAAATAGAATTTGGAAATAATTTCAATTGTATTATCGGCCCAAATGGTTCAGGTAAGTCCAATATAGTAGATGGCCTAACTTTTGTCTTGGGAAAAAGATCAGCTAAAGCCATGAGGGCAGAAAAGGCTTCTAATTTAATTTTTAACGGCGGAAAAAAAGGTTCACCAATGAAAGAAGCTTCAGTATCAATTTATTTCACAAACAACAGCAAAGAGTTCCCAATAGCTTCGGAAGTAGTAAAAATAACAAGATTAGTTAAACAATCAGGCCAGTCAGATTATAGGATAAATGATGAAAAAAGAACAAGAGAACAGATTATTGATTTATTATCAAAAGCGGGGATTGATTCAGACGGCTTTAACATACTGCTTCAGGGAGATGTAGTTTCTTTTACTGAAATGCGCTCTGATGAACGTAGACAGATAATAGAAGATGTGGCAGGAATTTCAGTTTACGAAGATAAAAAACAAAAAGCCTTATTAGAATTAGAAAAAGTAGATCAAAAAATAAACGAAGCTAATTTAATTCTAAAAGAAAGAGATGCTCACTTAAGGAACTTAAAAAAAGAGCGTGATCAGGCATTAAAATTCAAAGAATTAGAGCAGAATATCAAGGAAAATAAGGCAACCTATCTTTACTTGCAAATAAAAGAAAAAAATGAGAAAAAAGAAGAAATAGTATCAAGAATAAAAAAACATCAGCAGAATATTGATTCTCTAAATAAAGAAGTCCAGGAATTAAGAACAAAAACAGACCAAAAGAGATCAGAGGTAGATTCAATAAATAAGAATATTGAAGAAAAATCAGAAATAGAACAGGTTAGCTTACAACAAAATATTGAAAAAATAAGGGAAGAAATTTTAAGAGATGAAACCAGATTAGAAAACCTAAAGATAGAAATTCAAAAGGTTAATCAAAGATCATCACAACTAAAAAAAGATGAATTAGAAATAGAAACTAAAATTAAAGAATTAAATAAAGAAAAGATAGCTCTTGAAGAAAAGCAAAAAACATTAAAAAAAGAAGAGGAAGCAGTAAGAAAGAATATTCAAAATTACAAAAAAAGGCACAATATCCAGGATTTCTCATTAATGGAGAAAATAGAATCAGAGATAGAACAGTTGCAAAATAGCATAATCTCTTTAAAAGAGCAAAAATCTTCTTTGATTATAGAGCAAGATAGAAACAACCAAGAAATAAACAAAGTTAAAGAATTATTAGATAAATTTTCATCACCACAAGTAAAGAAGAAAAGAGAAGAGTTAGAGAAAGTAGAAAGAGAGCTTGATAGTTTAATCAATAACTTAAATGTTACTATAACCCAAATAGATTCAAATAAAGAGAAATTAGAGCAATTTAAGCAGGAGCTTTCCTCGCTAAGGGGCAAAAAGATATCAATCGCAGACTCGCTTTCTGGAAATCAATCAGTAAACTTAATCTTAAACTCAAGAATTAATGGTGTTTTTGGCACAATCGCCTCCTTAGGAAAAGTAAATGAAAAATATTCAACTGCATTAGAAGTAACAGCCGGCGCAAGAACAAATAGCATTATAGTAGATAATGATATAACCGCTCAAAAATGCATCCAGATATTAAAAGACAAAAAAGCAGGCATAGCAACATTCCTACCATTAAATAAAATCAGAGAAAGGATTCAGTTAAATGAATTAAATCAGCTAAAAAATCTTTCAGGTGTAAAAGATATAGCTTTAAACCTTATTGAATATGATAAAAAATTCCATAATGCGTTTTCATATGTTTTCGGCTCAACTCTGGTAGTGGATGATATACCAACAGCAAGAAAAGTAGGCATAGGAAGAGTCAGAATGGTAACTTTGGAAGGCGATTTAATAGAACCATCAGGAGCTATGATAGGCGGTTACAGGAGAAAAGTTTCAGGAGTTTTTGAGCAAAAAGATATTAGCTCAGAAATCACAAAAAAAGAATCTGAAATAGAGATAATACTAAAAAGAATACAGGAATTTAATAATAAGAGATTATCTCAAGAAAAAACATCAAATGAACTAAGAAATAAAAAATACAATCTAGAGGCAGAATTAATAAAACTACAAAAGACTTCAGATATCAGCAATTTAAATGAATTAAAAAAATCTTTTTCTGATTTAAACAATAAAATAAAAGAATCAAATTTAAGAATAAAACAGCTAGCTCAAGAGATTGAAAGGAATGAAAAGGGATTGGATAAACTAAGATTGGAAAGGCAAAAACTTCAGGTCAAGCCCGCTTCTAAGGATTCCTTGTCTTCATTAGAAAACATAGAAAAAGAGCTCCAGGATAAGATTTCATTAACTGCACAGATACAAACAGAGATTAAAAATATAGAGAACCAAATTTTATCAATTCACAATCCGGAAAAACTAAAGATACAAGAAATTATCAAGCAACACCAAAAAGAAATCCTGGATTTTCAAAATGAAATTAACCAAATAGAACAAAAACTTAAATCTTCTCATCCTAATTTAAAAGAACAGGAGAAAAAAGAAAAACAGTTCAGGGAAGACTACAAAAACCAATTTATTAAAAGAAACAAGCTGACAGAAGATATAAGGAATGTAGAATCAAAAATATCCCAACATGATTTTAAGATTAAGGAAATTGAAAAGCGTCTTAATGAGGTTTCATTAGATAACGCCAAAATTTCAGCAGAAATAGAAGCACTTGATTCAGAATTTGAAGAATTCAAGGGGACAAAGATCAGGAGAAATATTTCATTAGCAGATTTAAAATTAGAAATAGCAGAATTTGAAAAAATGCTAAAATCTCTGGGAAATGTAAATCTAAGAGCTCTAGAAGTTTATGACACAATAGAAAAAGAATATCAGGAAATAGTGGGAAAAACAAGCGGCTTGCAAACTGAGAAAGAAGATGTTTTATCCATGATGGCTGAAATTGAAGGAAAGAAAAAACACCTTTTCCTTAAAACTTACAAGCAGATAGCTGAAAATTTCAAAAGGATTTTTTTATCATTATCAGCAAAGGGAGAAGCTTACTTGGATTTGGAAGATAAGGAAAATCCACTCCAAGCAGGCTTGGATATTAAGGTAAAATTAGCAGGAACTAAATTCCTGGATATTACTTCGTTATCAGGAGGGGAAAAGACATTAACTGCTTTAGCCTTAATATTTGCGATACAAGAGCATAAGCCAGCTTCATTTTACTTATTAGATGAGGTAGATGCTGCATTAGATAAAACAAACTCCCAGTTATTGGCAAAATTAGTGGCAAACTATGCAAAACAATCTCAATGTATCATGATTTCTCATAATGATTCAGTTATAACAGAAGCAGACCAAGTTTATGGTGTTACAATGCAACAAAACGGCATTTCTAAAATAGTTTCCATGAAGCTTTGAATTATTAAAATTAAGAATAATTAAATTTTCGCGCGCGCGACGCGCACCCCAATCTCCGCAAACGAGCCCAGCGGATCCCTGTTGCAGCCGAGGACAGCCCCATCAGAGAAGGCAACGAACCTAGCGACAGAATTTGCTGTTGGAGGCCAATAGGCAAGACCTCCATCTTGCGTGCTTGCTCTTGCAAGACCTTGTCTTGTGTAGTTTTTTAACCAGCCATCTAAGTCTATTTGTCTATCTCTCATTAATGTATCTCCCTCTAGTGGTTCCTCTACCGGAACTAATTTACCATTAACAAACTTATGATATATCATTTTTTCATTGTCAAATCTGGCATCTAAATGTTCCCCTCTCCAAGGACCTCTTTGTTCTGTTATATCGCTATCAATTAGTTTTAATTCTCCCATATCTACTTTTTTTCCTTTTTCATCATAAGGTCTTTTACTTCTATCAGTTATTCCTTGCCTTACTGATCCTAAGAATTCAGCAAAATAACCGGGAAATAATGCGAAACCATTTAATCTTGTAGTTAAATCTAATGCTTGTTGGTTATTAAAATTGCCAACAAAACCTTGATCATTATTTGTTAAATCTAAACCTAAGTATTTTCCTGCTAATCTTATTCCTGGTATGGGGATGCTTAATCTGTGTTTAACTACTAAAATATCTGGACGATCTTTATCTTCCGGTAATAATATGTATTTTGACATTTTTATTTTTTAAAGAAATTAGTATTTATAAATGTAGTTCACTACAGTTAGTAATGAAAAGAAGGTAATTATTTTAATTTTATTAATCTTTTTTATTTAATCTCAACAACCCAACAATTAACAAAGCAATTACTAAAAAAACAAAGACTAAAACAAAAACAGACATTAAAGCAAAAGGCGTACTTTCACTTACTTTAAAAACATTACCAGAAATTAAATCACCAACCTGAGCGCTAATAGTAATTAAAGAAAAAGTGATTCCAAATACTAATAAAACAATTATTAACTTAGGAATTACTTTCATTTCACCTCATTATTTATAATAGTACAAGTAATATATAAATTTAAGCCTTAACTTCAACCCAATAATTTTCACCAACTTTAATGCCTAATCTATCTTCACATCTAGATAAAATTCTCAATAAAGTTCTCATGCTTCTATTATTACCGGCACTAAGTCTAAATCTTCTTTCATTACTATTTTTCAAATATTCCAAAAAACAACCAACTAAATACATAACCATTCTAGGATTACTTCTATATTCATTTGCCGTAGAAACAGAAAAAACATGCAATCCATCATCATGCCTCTGAAAAGCCAAATGCCCAATAACTCTATCATCGTAGCCTAAAAACATATCATAATTCATTCCTTTTAGAATCATAAGTAATTCAGAATCAGGCAATTTTCTTAATTCTTTAGTTCTTTCACCAAACTCAGAGCCAATATCTGGGTTTCTAGTCCAATTTAAAACATAATCCCTAATAGTAGCATATATTCCATATTTTTCATCAATAGAAAAGAATGTTCCTGTTTGCATACTTTACTAACTAATCTGATTATTTAAAAAAGTAATTAAAAAAAGAAAAAAAGAAAGTTTAGTAGTAAGTTTGACTTTCCCCTAAACTATCTGATATTCTTTCAGGTTCTCTTCTTGATTCTCTAGAACCAACCCTTCTAAAAGCAATTATCAATCCAAGAATGATTAATATCACTATTAATATTACAAATGATATTTCTAAACCATTCTTTAATAATCCCAAATTGCCTAACTCAGTTGCCTTAGCAACTACATTGGATCTTAAATCAAGAGTTTTAACTGTCTTTCCGTTAGATAACACGCTAACTCTGAATGATTGCTGTCCTATTGGAGCATTTTCATTTGCTTTTACATAAACAAATGCTTCACCAGCCTGATTTGAATCAACTGAAATGAAACTTGGGCTTATTCTACTAGTACCCCATGCTCCTTCTCCTTCAATAGCTACAGTATAAAGTATTCTTTCTTTTCCTAAGTTTGCAACCATTACTTTGTACAAAGCTTCACTACCTTGAGCAATGTCCTGCGTAGTAGTATCTATACTAATAATAGCTTGTGGTGCTTCACCACTTGGAGGAGTAACGCCAGGAGTAACAGATTCTAATTCCTCAACCAAAATCGTACTTCTCTTGGTTGTAGTCTCGTGTCCTCTACTGTACTCAACATCAACTTCAACATCATATTCACCAGGTTTAGCATCTTGAGGTATAGTTAATACCAAGTCTCTGCTTGATGCAGATGTTTCTTCATCATCTTCATCATCGCTTCTTTGGTCTGCAGTTAACTCATCAATGTAAGTTCTTGTGCTTATACCCAAATCAGGTATGCTTACTCTGACTAGAACATCTTCTTCTTTCTGTTGACCCAAATTTTCAACTCTAACAACTGATCTTAAAGCCCTTCCAGGCTCAACAGCGTTACTTGGGTAGAAAATGACATCCATTATGTTAAGTTTGTGTCTTATTTTGTCTATCTTCAAAGTGAATTCTATTGCTTCATTTGTTGCATCGACATTTTTACCAAAAGCTTCAACATTCAAGATGAACTTATCATCTGGTTCTTCAACATCTATGTCTTCTGGTATATCAATATGCAATGTCTTAACATATCTTACACCAGGTTGCATATCAAATGGCGCAGTTTTATCACTTACGTCATCGAATTCATAACCACCAATCCAAGTTCTCACTTTTACGTCATCGTTACCATCTATATTGGCAGTTGAAAGTTCAACTTTAATTTCTAGTGTGCTACCTCTTTCAGCAGAGATTACATTAGGAACTGTAGTAGGATTAGTTGAAAATTCAACACCATCTACAGTTACTTTAGTAATATCAATGTTACTACTAGCAGAAACTAAAGTTGAGATTCCTAATACTCCAATTAAAAGTATTAGCAAAGTTGTTAACAACTTATATTTCATATTAAACCCCCCTATAATTTATTAAAATCATAATTGTTATCGTTTCGTGGTAAATAACCATATATAAACTTTATGGTAGTAACTTTTATTACTAATAGTAATGAAAACAGAATAAAAAACAAACCTTATTCAAAAAAGAAGCCAATAAAAAATCATTGTAGTAACCGAAAGTAACAACTGGGGGCAGCAGGATTTGAACCTGCAATCCCGCGGTCTGGAGCCGCGTATTTTACCAAGTTAAACTATACCCCCAAATATAAGCTAAAAATAGAAACCGGTTTTTATAAAGATTTTCATTTAATTTATTATAGTGGTATTT
>CAYIXS010000024.1:0-5929 GCA_964367445.1 Candidatus Woesearchaeota archaeon
CTTCTTTTCAATTCTATAAAAACAACATTTTCAAGATTTTTTCCAGTATTTGGAGAAAAGTTAAATCCCGCTATTTGATTAAATGCTGTATCAATGAGATATATTTTTTTAGGCGCGTTTAGTGATCTTCTTAAAGAAAAATCAAACTTGGACAATTCAAAAAAGAAATATGAATTAGCTAAATAAGATATATATTCCTTGACTGTTATCGAATTTGATAAACCTATGTCCTTTTTTATTGAGTTATATGTAAATGTTGATGAAATATTCGTTGCTAAAATGCTAATCAATTCTTTTATTGCTTTTTGTTTTTTAATTGAATATCTTGCTATCACGTCTTTATAGAGAATGTTATCAAAAATATCTTTTATGTATTCTCTATCTTGCGTTTTAAGATATTCTGGAAATCCTCCTAATTCAAGATACTCATTAAAAGCTTTCTTTATCTCCACTCTTTTTTGTGTTTTATAACTCCAGTCTTTTTCAAGATCAATATTTTTCAATCTTAGATATTCCAAGAATGAAAAGGGAAATATCTCAAAAGGCTTATATCTTCCTGTTAATCTTGTTCCAAACTCCTTGCTTAATAGCGAAGCATTGCTTCCCGTAATAACTATTTTTTTCCCTTCATCTTGAAGTCTTCTAATAAAGGTTTCAAATTTGTCTATGTTTTGAATTTCATCAAAAAAATATATTTTAGGGTTGTTATAAATCTCAATTAAAATTTCATTTAATATTTCAAAATCCTGAGCCTTAAAATCCAAGAATCTTTCATCTTCAAAATTGACATAACAAAAATTTTCTTTGCTTTTCATTATTTGCCTTAATAATGTTGACTTTCCACACCTTCTTATTCCAGTCAGAATCATTACTCTATTATCTTCAAACCATTTCAATATTTCATCTAAAATTTCTCTTTTTATAGCTCCATCTAATTTTTCTATTTCTTCCTTTTGTTTTAACACAATTTTTCGCAAATCTTGTGGAGTTATCATGCTAATTACTAGTTAGCACTTATTTATAAATGTTTTCATTAAAAATTAGCACCACAAATTTAAGGTATTATCCCAATAAAGAAGAGAAGTATGGTAAAAAAGATTTATCTTTACATATTTTATATAGAACAAATTACTATATAAATCTCACTACAAAACCTTCTTAAAAGTAAAAATAGACTATGGAAAAAATCAATAAAAAAGTATTTTATTTTACATTATTGGTATTCTTAAACTACATACTAATACCCTCTTGGCTATTAATTAAAGATACAAAATTTAGGATATTATACTTTGCTATTTTGATCCTATTGCTTGTCTTTTCAGCTTTATCTTTAAGATACTTATTAAAGAAAACAGAAATTAAAACATTTGAAAAAACAGAAAAAAGTTTTAAATTGAAATTTTTAATAGTTTCCCTATTCGTATTCTTATCACAGATATTTCTTATATTCCAGCCAATAACGTTTACAGATGAAATTGCTTATGTTAGTGAAGGAATGTACCCATTTACAATTTTAAATAATTTAAGCTACTCTCTCTTTGGTTTTTCTATAATCATATTATCTTACATTTTACTAGCGGTATTAATTATAACTCTAACCCTTTTTAGAAAGATTGATTTTAAGAAATATTTCGAGAAAAAAAGGTTTATTTTTTTTACACTAGCAATATTATCAGCAGCATCAATAATAATATTTATTTTAATAAATTCTCATTTAGAAACTTTTATATCAAAAGCATTTACATCAAAATCTTTAAATGATAAATTATCCTGGTTAACTGGTGGGATACAAATAATTTATTACACACTGCCAACATTATTTTTAAATTTAAATGAATTTTCTTTGAGAATAACTTCCATTTTGATGTACCTTGCTTCAGGTTATTTCTTTATAAAATTACTAAAGTTACTAAAAATAAGAAGGAATCTTTTTTATGCTCTATTAATTTTCTTTTTCATCCCAGCATTTTCATATTTTGCAAATCTAGCATTTGGAACCACAGAACTAATCTTCTTCGTAGTATCTATTTCATATTTCTTAATCAGGTATGAAGAGTATAAAGATCAAAATTCTTTATTTTACTTTATCCTATTATCCGCTCTTATGATATTTTTCGATAAAAAAGCCAACGCTTTTATTTTATCACTATTACTATATTATGGATTAAAATTAGTTATAATAAATA
Source organism: Candidatus Woesearchaeota archaeon (assembly GCA_964367445.1). Lineage (GTDB taxonomy): Archaea > Nanobdellota > Nanobdellia > SCGC-AAA011-G17 > JACPIM01 > JACPIM01. The sequence goes on from CAYIXS010000024.1 coordinate 2,187, forward strand.
GGTTTAAAATAAAAGATTTTTTACAGCAAAACAAAATCATACTCTACTCGTTATTATTCATAATCATATTAACAATACCGCAAAATTTAATACGAAGCGAGCAATTTTATCAAACTTCGTTAAATGAATTAAACCCCTATCTTAACCAAGAAAACACATTTCTAAATTTAAGTAACTGGTTAAGTCCATTTCAATTAACACGAATACTATTTAATCTACCAAATCAAATAACCATACTATTACTAATCCTATCGGTATTTTCAGCATTAATTATATTATATCAAATATTAGTAAGAAAAAATTCTCAATTATTGTTTCTAATCTCAATCTTCTTTGGTTATTATATTTTCTTTACTTCCCTGATTTACAATGGTTCACCCAGATATACAGTCCCTATGCTTTTTATCTTTCCAGTATTTTATATTTATTCTATAAAAAAGATAAGTATTAAGAAACCAAACTTAAACAGATTACTTAATGGATTTACTATAATTTTAACGCTCTTCATGATAATATTTACTCTATTTTTAGCTTATCACAATTATCAAGACCGTTATTTACCCGTAGATCAATTATTCTCTTATATTAAACAGGAATTGCCAAATGAGAAATTCCTAAAAACCATGACCCCATCTTCTTATAATTTTTATATCATAAAAAATAAACTAAATTTTAATAATTTTGATCCAACAATATGGGAAAAAGCAGAAAACCAGACTTTTGATAATCTGTATGATTATATGCTAAGAAATAACATTACATATATTATATTACCGCTGCCAAACCCATCATATGATTCTTTTTATCAGAGAGGATACACAACATGGTTAGATTTATCAAATTATAAAGATTTAACAGCATTTCCAATCTTAAACCATTCTCTAGTTAATGATCTATATGATGATAAAAGTAGCAAGTTCAAAAAATTTAAAGAGTTTACTTTTGGCAAAAATGTAATGTTTATTGTAAAAAGAATAGATTCATAAAATATTTAAATCAAAGAAAAGCAATTCTCTTTTATGAATCTGGATTTGTTTTTGCTGTATCTTGCGAATTATTCTTACCTATCTATAGCCATACTTATGTTTCTATCTTCAATAGGTTTTCCATTTCCAGACGATTTAATTATGATATCAGTAGGCTACTTATCTTATCTAAGATTAATAAACCCATATCTTGCAGGTTTAGAAATTATCTTTTTGGGTTTATTATTGGACAATATCTATTTCTTTCTTGGAAGATATAAAGGAAAATCAATTTTAAATAGAGTATCAAATAGATCAGAGTTTATTAAAAAAATGGTTCAACAAAATGAATCTTATGTTTTAAAGCCAAGAAAAGTATTCATAGCAAGATTTGTTCCCGTTTTAAGATCCCTAGTTCCATTTGCAGCCGGAACATCAGAAATAAAATGGAAGATATTTTTCTTGTATAATTTATTTGCCCTTTTGATTATAACGCCCATTCTCATAATACTAAGTTTTCATTTTAGTAGATATCTGGTAATATTTTTTAATCTTAATGAAAAAGCAGTTGGTATAGTTCTATTAATATTAATCTTTTTAGGTCTAATTATAACAATAATAAAAATATTAATTAGATTATTTAAAAAATCAAATGTTTCTCAAAAAAACTAAAAACCCTGTATGTCCAAGAATAATATTTTTAGGTCTTAATCTTTCATAATCAACAATCCATCCTCTTTCAATATTTTCCAAGACCCTATCAACATAAAATCCTTTAGCTTCTTTCACTAATCTAGAGACTTGAGTTATATTTGGCAGATAACAAACCAAAAAACTCCCAGATTTCAAGCTTTTTTTAGCATATTTTAATACTTTCCAGGGCTCATTTAAATCCAAAGTTATTAAATCCAGCTCTTTTTCATCTATCCCGTCATAAATATCTTTATTCATCAACTTAACTTTTATATCTAAAAATTCTAGATTTTTCTTTGCCAAATTAAAAAAATCTTTATTTTTCTCATAACTAACAACGTTTTTACTGATATTTCCTAAAAACGCAGATAAAACACCGCAACCAGATCCAGCATCAACAATTTTGCTTTTAGAATTAATTCCAGTATAAGATAAAATTAGGCCTATGTCTTTAGGTAACATTATGGCTGGTCCTCTTTTTATTTTATTCAATTTATCTGTAAAACCACCATCAAAAACAATGAACTCTTTTTCCAAATGGCTCTTTACAACCCCGTTTTTTATATCTTTTTCTTTAATAACACCAAAAGAAGTATGCAAATCTCCTCTTTCCCAGTAATATTTATTTCCTTTTTTATCTATTATTATTTTCATACTCTTCTCTTCTTCCAGTAAAAAAATATACTAACATTTTTTTATCAGGAAATCCATTTTTTCTAATAACTAATCTGTATAAATCTACATTAAAAGTTCCGTACCATGCATAAACAGGATTACCATCAAATTCCATACCAACTCTTTCAATATCGTATTTATCTGCCTCCTTTAAACTAAGTTCAAGTGGAGGTATTTCCTTTATAGACATTTTTCTCCGTATGCATAAAAATTTATTTGCGGGGAACAGGATTCGAATTCGCAGAGCAGTTCTTTTCCGAGGTTTTCTTTCAAGAAAAGCTCTCCTGCGTAGGCACTAAGCCAATACGTCTTGAGCGTATCCCGTCAAGTCTAGTTCTTTTCCTAGGTTTTCTTTCCAAGAAAAGCTATTTGACCACTCCGGCATCCCCGCATAAATTAGAGGCATGAAACTAGATTTATAAAATTTATTATTTGATAAAATAAAGAGAGAAATAGAGAAAAATAGAAAACCTTTATAAATATTACAATTTTATTTTTTAAAGAGGTGTTAGTCCTCAGACTGAATTCTGAGAAAATTAAAATGACAGAAGAAATAATACAATTAAGAAATGTTTGTAAGATTTATCCTATGGGGGATACAGAAGTAAAAGCCTTATGTGATGTTTCAATAGATATAAAAAAAGGAGACTTTGTGGCAATCATGGGCCCTTCTGGATCTGGGAAATCTACAGGATTAAATTTAGTCGGTAGTTTAGATTTACCCACAAAAGGTTCTATTTATCTAGATAATCAGGACATTTCACATTTAACAGAATCTGAACTCGCTCAAATTAGGGGTAAAAAGATAGGTTTTATTTTTCAGCAATTTAATTTAATCCAAAATTTAACAGCAAAAGAAAACGTCATGCTGCCTTTATTATTTCAGGGAATTGATAAAGAAGAAAGAGAATTAAGAGCAGAAGAACTGTTAAAAATGATTGATCTTGGAGACAGAATGGAGCACTATCCAAACCAGTTATCAGGTGGCCAGCAACAAAGGGTTGCAATTGCTAGAGCATTAGCAAATAATCCAGAAGTTATCTTAGCAGATGAACCTACAGGAAATTTAGATACAAAAACAGGAGAAAAGGTTCTAGAGTTTCTAAATAAACTAAATGAAAAAGGCACTACAATTATTATGGTTACTCATGACCCGAATTTAGCAAAAGAGCACGCCAGAACAATTTATTCATTAAAAGATGGTATGTTAGAAAGCGTAATGAAGCAAGTAAAAGGTGCTTGGAAAACAGCAAGGTAATTTTGTTTATTTTAGTAGTAACTTTTAGGTAGTTAAAAAACAAAAACCTTATAAAACCAGTAAATTATAGCAAAGAACATGGAAATAAAACATCTTGGCTTATTGAATATTTTTTCATTTTTGCTAGTTTTAACTTTGTTATTCTCAAATAT
>CAYIXS010000024.1:6029-8956 GCA_964367445.1 Candidatus Woesearchaeota archaeon
GCTGATGAAGTTTATATTGGAACAGTAAACTCTGATGATTTTGAAACAGCAACATTTGATGTTATTTTTATAGATAATAATGCAAAATTAAGCTCAATAGTAAACTACAGAGATTTCAACAATGATCTGAAATCAGAAGTTGTTGATATACCCTTAAATGTTTATACAAGAGAAAAAGCATTGGAACTAGGTTTAATAAATAAAAGTTACACTTGGATTTATGTTATAATAGTTTTAGCTATTTTAGTTTTATGGTTTATTTACAGAAAAATTAAAAAAAGAAGAAGGCTGAATAAATAAAATAATTAAAAAATGAAAGACTATTTCCTTCTAGCTTTTAATAATCTAAAGCACCGGGGTTTAAGATCCTGGCTGACAATTCTTGGTATTTTTATAGGTATAGCTGCAGTAGTTGCTTTAATTTCGCTAGGTCAAGGATTACAAGAAGCGATTACAGGGCAGTTCTCAACTCTTTCAACAGATATATTGACAGTAACCAGCGCAGAAACATCTTTTGGACCACCAGGAGCAAGCGCAGTAAGAAAACTAACTGAACATGATTTAAATGTGATAAAAACCATCCCAGGAATTAAAAGCGCAATCGTAAGGCTTTTAAGAATTGTAAAAACAGAGTATAATGATAAGCTTTTCTTTGGGTTTGTAGCAAGCATACCAGATGATAAAGATCAAATAAACACAATATACACTTCTATAAATGTTAAAGCTGAAAAAGGAAAGCTTCTAGAAGCAAATGATAGAGGTAAAATTGTTCTAGGGTATGATATTGCCCAGTCAGAAACATATGGAAAAGAAATAGAAATTGGAAAAAAGATAAGAATACAAGACAAAGAATTTGAAGTTTCTGGAATATTAAAAAAAGCAGGCACCTTTCAGTTAAATCAAGTAATTTTAATGAGCGAAGAGGACATGAAGGATGTTCTTAATATAAAAGATGAAATTGATTTAATTGTAGTTAAAGTTGAAAATAAAGATAGAATAAATGATATAGCCGAGGAAATCAAAAGAAAGTTCAGAAGAGATAGAAATCAGGATGAAGGAGAAGAGGATTTCTCAGTTCAAACCCCGGTTCAGGCGCTAAGCGCAGTTAACACAATTTTAAGCGTTATTAATGTTGTAGTATCTGGAATTGCCGCAATTTCTTTAATTATTGGTGGTGTTGGAATAGCAAACACCATGTATACTTCAGTTTTAGAAAGAAGAAAAGAAATTGGAGTCATGAAAGCAATCGGTGCAAAAAATCATTATATTTTAAGAATATTTGTAATAGAATCAGGCTTAATCGGCTTAGTAGGCGGTCTTGGCGGAGCAGTAATAGGGTTAGCTCTGGCTTATTTTGCTTCATTTGCTGCTAATGCTGCCTTAAGCACAGATTTATTCCGAGTTTCTCCCTCATATCCATTATTAATCGCATCAGTAATATTCGCAGTTGTAATTGGTATTCTTGCAGGTTTGCTTCCTTCTTTGCAAGCATCAAAACTAAAACCAGTAGAGGCCTTACGTGAATGATATCAGACTATATTAAACTAGCATTAAAAAACCTAAGAAAAAGAAAGTTAAGATCTTGGTTAACAGTAATTGGAATTATAATTTCAATAGCTACAATTTTTGTTTTAATTAGCTTGTCTTTAGGATTGCAAAAAGCAGTCCAGGAACAGTTTAGATTATTAGGAACAGATAAAATATTTATTCAACCCAAAGGCCAAGTTGGTCCAAGCGGTAGCACTGCTGTAATTTTTACAATCAAAGATGTGGATGCAGTAAAAAAAGTCGCAGGAATTAAAGCAGTCACTTTTTGGGTAGTTGGAAATGCAAAAATAGAGCATGATAAAGAAATAAGGTTTGTTCCTGTTATAGGTATTGATTTGGATTCAAGCGATTTGATGACTGAAACAGAAGCATATAAGGCAGAAGAAGGAAGATTGCTTAAAATAGGTGATGAAGGAAACTTAATGATAGGTTCAAGATATAAGCACGATAATCTCTTAGGTAAACCAATAAAAATTAGTGATTCTCTATTAATAAACGATAAACCATTTAAAGTTAAGACGATTTTACAGCCATTGGGAAATCCATCTGACGATTCATTAGTATATATGCCATTAGGAGATTTTCGTATATTATTTAATAAACCAGATGAAATAACAACAATAGTAGCCCAAGTTGATCCTGGCTATAACATAAAAGAAGTTAGTAATTCTATAGAAAAAAAATTAAAAAACTCCAGAAAGCTTGATAAAGATAATCTGGATTTTACAATTTTAACACCAGAAGAGTTATTGGCCAGTTTTGGTGATGTTTTAAATATCATAACTGCTTTTTTAGCAGGGGTTGCTGGAATTTCTCTTCTTGTCGGTGCAACTGGAATAGCAAACACCATGTATACTTCAGTTTTAGAAAGAAGAAAAGAAATTGGAGTCATGAAAGCAATCGGTGCCAGAAATTCAGATATATTAAAGATATTTTTAATAGAAGCGGGTTTATTGGGTTTTATTGGTGGTATTTTAGGAGTTTTACTCGGTATGCTGATAGGAAAAGGAATAGAATATTATGCAATAACCTATTTAGGGACTAATTTGCTGAAAGTCTCATTCCCACAATATTTAATCATAGGGTGTTTTTTATTTGGTTTTTTGGTTGGAGCAATCTCAGGTTCATTGCCTTCATATCAAGCATCAAAACTAAAACCAGTAGATGCATTAAGATATGAATAATAAAAGAACAAAAGGTCATACTTATTTACACCCCGCTCCGCGGTTCTATTGAGCCCAGGCCCATCTTTAAGTTTATATACTATCAAATATTGTTAAAAAGATGGCTAAACTAAATAGATTTGTATTTTGGTCACCAAGAATCTTAGCTATAATTTTTATATTGTTTCTAGCTATGTTTTCTTTAGATGTCTTTGA
>CAYIXS010000025.1:0-8840 GCA_964367445.1 Candidatus Woesearchaeota archaeon
AAGTAGTGTCATCAATATTTATCTTTAATTTTATTTTTTTCTTTAATTTTACTTCCACGTCAACAGGCTTAATGCTCATACCTATCTCTCTAGCTAAACTCAAAAACCGATTATCATTTGTTCTAACTGCTTTAACATCGGTTCTAAATCTGGAATTAATCAGGCTGCTTCTGAATTCCATTATTTGATAAATATTTAAATTATTTTCAGCCCAATATTTATGATTATCATACAAAGAAATATCTTCTCTTTTTTCAGGTGGAGCTAAAACACCAACATTTACTTTTGGATAAGGCAAGGCAGAACCGATAAAAATTGAAGGCGGAGAGTTAGAAAAAAATTCATCTTTAAAGATTTCTTTAACTTTGAATTGAGTTATCTTATTAGCAAATTCTGGTTTAGCAAGTAAATTCTTTTTAAGATTAGAATTATAAACTATTTCAGGAATTTTAACCATTTACATTATTAAGATATTAAACTATTTAATCTTTATTGTTAATTAATAAAAATGTTTAAAAATATATAAAAACAACTGTTTAATATATGGTTGAATGTATAAGTTGGTTATCTGAAGTAAGAGAAGTATTCCCCAAATTAGATAAAAAAATAATTTTAGCAGAGTACAAACCAATGACTAATAAAAAACTAGGGTTTGTTAGAGCAAAAATAGAACAAAAACTAGATTTTAATCCAGAAGCATTATTATTAGGGGAAAAAGTTAAGATAAAAAATAAAAGATCAAAACCACAAAAGTTTGATATTTTTATTAACAGCAATTTACAGAAAATAAAAAACATAGCACTAAGGAGAGAGATTATTCAACATATCCTTATCCACGAACTGCTTCATATAGAAAATGAAGATTTAATAACCATATCTAAAAACTTCAATAAAAGAAAAAAGAAAAAAATACATTTGAATAATTTTGAAGAAGAAGTATTTATAAGATTTAATCAATTAAGAGAATTAAAAGGGATAATGAAAATAGAAAAGAAAGAACATCTAGAATTAGCAATAAGCAAAATATTAGATTCTATTAATTGGAGAGATAAAAAATCATAATTAAATTTATAATGTTTTTTCACCAGGTTTCCATTCAATAGGACATAGTCCACCAGTTTGTAATGCTTTTAAAACTCTAAGGGTTTCTTCAACGCTTCTTCCAACATTCTTATCACTAACAACACTATATCTTAAAATACCATCAGGATCAATAATAAAAGTTCCCCTTAAAGCCTCACCAGTTTCTTCAACTAATATATCGTAATATCTGCTTAGTTTATGATTTGTGTCTGCTAAAACAGGAAATTTAACTTCTTTTAAATCTCTCTCAAACCAAGCCTTATGACTATGACTGGAATCAGTGCTTGCAGCAATTATTTCACAGTTAGCATCATTAAACTCTTTTTCTCTGCTAGCAAAGCCTTTTATTTCAGTAGGGCAAACAAAAGTAAAATCTCTGGGGTAAAAAAACAATACAATCCATTTTCCATTATAATTATTTAAATTAATCTTCTTCATTTCGCCGTTTTCATATCCATCTAATAAAAAGTTTTCAACTTTTTCTCCTATTTTTACCATTTTGATCTCACCAAATAAGTAACATAGATAAATTATATATAAATTATTCGAATATTCTGTTTATGATATTAGACTTCTTGCAGAAGCAATATTAATTTTTGCCCTTTCAAATGCACTTCCAATATAAAGTTCTAATCTTCCTTGCAATATCTGTTGTTTATCTCCAGGAAGAGAATCATAAAGTTGCCTGAATTCGCTATCCTCTAAAGCAACCTCTAATAAAGGCCTGCCATCTTTCAAAGCCGCTTTTGACATTTCTCTAACAAAATCATGTCCTAACCCATATTTTGAATGAACCCAGCACTCTTCGCCCCTCAATATGGAAGTCATCGCTTCACTAGGCATTCTTCTAACAGCTTTTAAATTTTCAGCCATTCTGTCTTGATTAACAGACAATTGGGGAAGTGCTTTATCGTTCAATCTTGAGAAGGCTTCAAAAGTTTCTGTCATCATCATCTGTGGTTGATATCTTGCTTGGACAGACCCTCTTAAATCTCTTTGTAAATCAGAATGAATCATTTCGTATAATACCCTCATTCCACTTTCAACAACAGCATTTTTTCCAGCGATATTTTCCCAATGTACGGGATTATTTTTAGCAGCATCAGCACTGCTTCCACCAAGTCTCTGAGCATTATCCCTAGAAGTAACTTCTCCAATAGCAGAGGAATATAAGATCCTTATATCATTAGCAAAATCTCCTAAAACATGCATCAATGTAACAAGAGAATGTCCAACATCTGCAAGTCTTTCTTTCTGAACTATCTGAGTAGCAGTATAATCTGGTTCAAGATCTAGTTTTTCCAAAACTCTTCTTTCAAATTCTATAGAGTGATCACTTCCAATTATCATATCAATTCCGGCACCAGTACCTGTAATTCCAGATATTTTGCCTTTTAGATCATTAAACGCCAGGTCTGCTTTCCTAGTTCTCTCTTCAAGTCTAGCTGCATATAAAGCAAGAGTTGCTCCAAATGGCACAGGACTTGTGTTTTGTAAATGAGTTCTACCTGTCTGCAAAAAAGGCATTTCTCTACACTCAAAATATGCTTTTTCATCTTCATCAAGAAATCTTTCAGCAAGATCTGCTATTTTTCTTACAGATCTAACAATTTCGGGTCTTATAACTTTTTTCCAAGCGGTTTTAAATAAATGGGCTCTCGCAGTATCTAGAATATCATAAGAAGTTGTACCAGGATGTAGTTTTGCTTTAACTATTTCAAGCATATATCTGCCGAGTTCTTCTAAAACGGCTAACTGATCATGCCTTGTTACATTATCTTCTAAGAGAGAAATATTTAGAGCATCTGCTTTAGCAACAGCAACATCAAAAGTTTTTAAATCCTGATCTGCCGCTTGGTCAAATTCAACTCTTGTTTCCAATAAAGCTCTTTGAATTTTAATACAAGTTAACCATTCTGCTTTTGGAGTTAGATAATCCTCTAGTCTTCTGGTGGGTTCTTCATATTTTCCATCATCGGGACAAACAGCCAACAATGCCCACATTTTTCTCTGTTGCTCTCCAGAATCTAATTTTGAAACTAAATCAAGGTCTTTTGCCATTTTATCCTCTATTGATTATACAAGGTTTAAGTTTTTCCTCGACTTTAGGTAGATACGCTGCAGCAACTCCAACCCTAAAATCTTCTCCAGGAGATAAATATTCGTTGCCTGTTTTCGGTCCCAAAGAATCATAAAGATTTCTAGCTATATCTGCTAATGTGTTTCCTTCAACTAAAAAATCTAAAGGCTCTCCTTGAAAACTAGGAATAGTAACTCCTTTAGGGACATTTTGTCCAGTATAAGTTGAAACAAATTTTCCAAATCCAGAAGTTAAATTAAAATCAAAAAAAGATCTTTCAGCTTCCAAACGAGTATTTCTTACTATAGCAATTGCTCCAGAGTCTTTTGAAATAACCCCAGTTATTCTTGAAGTATAATTAGGAGCATCTGGCTCAAACTTTGTTAAATCAATATCATCGACAAAAAAAGGAGAAGCCATAGGATAAAGCAAATCTACCACTGGAAGATGTCCAAGTACAATATTGTTGCTAATCAAATCTGTCTGGGCTCCATTGCTAACTACTAATCTTCCATTATTTCCTCTTAAGGCATTATAAATTAATAAAGATGGATTTCCTCCCTTCGCTTTAATTTCTTGTTTAGCTTCTTCCGATAAAGGCATTTCAGGATCAATGGGGGCTTTCAAATTGGTTGGAAGTGTTTTTACTGTTCCATCTTTAAGTTCAACAAACTTCCTTTGCCTGCTTGGAGGACTTCTTCCTGTCACAAAATAGGCTGCAAAATCTTTTTCATCTTGTGTCCTACCTAGAATAAATCCTCTTCCCAAATACTCTTGTTGTGCTATCCAATCTAAACCTATCATTTTATGATCTAACCTCTTCCAAAATATTTCTTTCTTTATAGCTTGCTCTTTTCTTTCTGGCAATATCTTTTATTTTCTCTCTTAACTCTGGCCTCTGTAAAGAAATTATTTTTGCAGGTTCATATAATTTTCCTGCAGGAGAATCATCTACAATTAGATCTTTTACACTGCCCATATCTATTTTTCCTCTTTTGTCGTTTAAAAGCATTTATTTAATTAAATATTAGTTTTATAATTATAACTTCTAAAAACAACGTTCTTATCATAATACTTACAGAAAATCTTTTAAATGTTCAAAAACTAATATAAAACATGCCAATTTTTACTTTAATAGAAATAGTTTATTTATTAGTCTTAGTCTTATCAATAGGTTATATCTTTTCAGGTTATATAAGAGACCCAGCATCAAGATATTTTTCAGGTTTTAATTGGAAAGATTTCAAATTTGCCTTATTAGTTGCAGCCCCAGGAATAATATTACACGAATTATTGCATAAATTTGCAGCAATATTCTTTGGTTTAGTGGCAAATTTCTATATTTTTTGGTCAGGTTTAGGAATAGCTGTTTTTTTAAAATTGATTTCTTCACCATTCTTAATCATCGCTCCAGGTTATGTTTATATAACAGGACAGTCAACTCCTCTACAATCAGCTATAATATCATTTGCAGGCCCATTTGCAAATTTGATCTTGTGGTTTACTGCTTACTTAATTTTAAATAACGCAAAAAATCTATCAAGGCAGCAAGCAATTTTTCTTTATTTAACAAAGAAAATTAATTTAACTTTATTTATCTTCAATATGATTCCAATACCGCCATTAGATGGATTTAATTTTATTTATAGTCTAGTTACTTACGTTTCTTCTTTTTCAGCTTAATTTTCTTTCCAAAAGCCTTCTTTTTAAAAAAGGCTATTTTCTTTAATTTCTTTATAACTTTCTTTTTCTTTACAATTCTGGTTAGTTTTCTTTCTTTTACAATTTTTATTTCCATAGCATCTAATAAATGAATTTCTTCATTTAGTCTATTGATCAATTTCTCCATATTCTGTCTTGTTTTTATATTATTTTCATTTACCAAATGCTGGTCGCATTCAGGGCATTTAAATCCATATTCCATGGCAGTTTCATGATTGGCTCTAACATGTTTATCAGGACATATAAAATATATTCCTGATTCTTCATTGGCTAGTTTATTCTTTATCTTGTTCAGCATCTCTGTCTTTAATCTTATAGACAAGTTCCTTAATTCTAGCATGTTTAATGTCCAATAATAAACATACCATCCTTTTTTCTTATCCTTTTTTCTAGTAAAATAAACTAAATTGTAATTGTTTAACCTGTAAAGCATATTTCTAACATGATTTACAGTAATGTTTAATTTCTCAGCAATTTTAAATTCAGAAACATTAGACTTATTTTTAATTAATTCAACCAAGGGCACAATATCATTACCAGCTATTTCTTCAACAACTTCATTGAGAATTTTATCTGTTTTTCCAGTATCTTCATTAGTCATATTAATAGAAGGTATTAATAGAATATATAAAATTTACTTATCTGTTTTTTACATAAAAACCGTAAATTAAACCAAAAAACAACCCGCCCAAATGAGCCCAATAGCCTATATCACTGGGAACAAATATGCCAAAAATATCTTGCAAAGCCCAGATAATTGCCGCAAGCCACATAGGAACAGGCATTAAGTTCATCCAAATAGTCATTTTAGGTCTTAATATTGTTAAACAACCCATAATTCCAAAAATAGCCCCAGAAGCACCCAAGGAAGAATTATAAAATATTGCACCAGGAATATTAGCAAAAATTCCGCTAATAAAAAATAAAAACAAAAATCTTTTACTTCCAATAATGTTTTCCAATATGCTGCCAAACAAAGCCAAAGCAAATCCATTTAACATTAAGTGAGCTAAATTTCCATGTAAAAATATGCTGGTTAATAAAGTCCATGGTCTTATAAGAACTTTAGAGCCATCCAAAACAAATAATTCTGTAAAATTTTTAAAAATTAATTGAATTATAAAGATTAAAACTAAAATTCCTGTTATTTTTAAGGCATAATATTTATTTTTCATTAAACAAATTCACTATAAGAAAAAAAAGATCATTACAGTAACAAGCGCAAGCAATGTATAATAAAATAATATTTTTCTATCTACTAAGAAAATACCTATTGACTCTATTAATAATACAATAATTTGCATAAATGATAGTTCCATTTTAAACAGTCCTTGATAATGACAATAAACCAACACCTATTGCTACAAGAATACCACCTATTATACTTATTTTGTCATTAGGATTATATCTAACCAAAAGTGATCCACCCAATATTAAAATAAACCCTAAAACATCTAATATTATTTTTGTTATGTGTTGGCCTTTTTTGTCCATCTTTTAAGTATAATAGAGAAACCTATATATAATGCTTTTGATTTAATTCATAATTAAAAAATAAAAAAAGAGAAGCTTATAAAACTTCATATTAAAATAACCTATCTTTTCTTTTCCAAAGTTTTTTCGTTTTCAGCAAGCGCCTTTACTAAAAAGGATTATTTCAGTTCAAAAACAACACTAACACTAGCCCTAGTTTCAAGTTCTTGTGGATTTATCTGCGGCGCAGCAGCAATTTCTGCCTTAGCTTCCATAGCTAAACCACCTTCAAAAAACCTGTACGGCTGATAGTAATAGTCTTGAGCACTTACTGAAACTATCTTCCCAAGTTTTACATCTAATCCACTAGCGGTAGCCTCTGCTTTTTCTCTAGCATCTTTAGAAGCTTTTTCTAAAGCATCTTTCTTAGCAAGGGCCTCTCTTTCATTTGATAATTCAAATTGTATGCTGTCAACCCTATTCACGCCAGCTTCAACACCAGCATCAATTATTTTCCCAAGCAGATTAAAGTCATCAGTCTTAACTTTTATAGTATTCGTTGTTTTATATCCCTTTAATCTCTGTTTTCCACCACTCCAGTCATAATCAGGATAGATATTATAGTTCATTGTTTCAATATCCCTATCTTCAATTCCAATTCTTTTTAAGGAATTCATTACTCTATTACTAATAATGCTATTCTCAGTTTTACTTTCATCGGCCGTGTCTTTCAAAGTTTCAACTGCCAAGTAAACAGAAGATTCATCAGGCATTACTTTGGTTTCTGAAGTTCCTGTAGCACTGATAGTATTTCTTTCACCAGGAACAATACCATTTGATCCAGTAAATGGCTTAAATGCTAAAACTAAAACAGCAATAACCAATCCGATTACAGCTATTACAGTTATAATATTGCTATTCATTTTCTTAACCTCCAATTAATTATTAAATATATTAAAATAGAAAATATTACTCCAAGTAAAAACCATAAAGCAACATTAGGCAAACTGATTTTTGAAATAATTTCCTGCATTGCCTGTGGGGCCATTTCAGGAGCTGCTTTCATGGCTCCCGCACTAGCAGATTCTGCTAGTCTTTCATTTACATCAATATTGTTCACAACAGTATTGCTAACAACAGCAAACGGTTTATAGAAATAATTTATTAATCCAGCAACACCAATTCCTAATATTAACATAATAAAAACATCTTTTAATTTTTCTTTTAAAATTGAACTTTTCTTTGTTGAAATTATAATGTGTTTATTGGCTAGTTTATAAATATCCATTTGCCTACCCTTAGGACTCCATCTAAATTCTTTACTCTCCACTAATCCATTTTCAATTAAGTTTTTCATGTTATAATCAACTGTGCTTATTGCAATACTCAAATCCCTACAAATTTCACTGGCAGTAGCTTCATTTTTTTCAGATAAGTAATCTAATATTTTTCTAGCAGTATCATTGCTAATAACTTCAGCTAATTTCTTAGCTTTCTCCTCCTCCAATGAAACCATTATGAATTTGTCTGCCATATAAAAATCTAAGAAAAAGAACTATATAAATGTTATTTTAACTTCAAACCTAACTGAAGTTATAAACTATATTGAGTTCTTGCGTTTTTATAAACCCGTATTAAATCTTCATCGCCAAATTCTTCTAATGATCTCAATATTTCAGGATCTGAGAAATATTGTCTGTTCCATTCATGTTGTATAGACCTACCTTCTCCATTAAACAAATGCCCGCCAATTTTTTCTATATGAGCAATATCAGGAATTTGGCCGCCCGTATTTTCTACTTGGGGATCAAAAAGCACATTTCCATTTTCATCAATACCCCCAACTGCTTGATTTACAGTTATTTTATAAGTTCCTCTGGTGTTATGAACAAGGGCTTCAAGTAAGTACTGTCTGCCTTTACTTCTATCACGAACACCATTCTTTTCTGGCTCTAATCTCAAAAATTTGACTTCATCATTAACCATTTTTATCTCCTATTCTAGCAATCTCTCTAATATGACACCAATCATAATTGAATGATGTCTCAGCCCTTTTATGCTAAGACCACTAGAACTAAAGCTACCACTAATACAATATTTAAAATATCATTGTTTTTAGTGGCTTTCATATAAAAAACGAGGCATTTAAGTATTTTTAAACTTTTTGAGACAGTTAGTTAATAACTATCAAGTAGTTACAAAACGAAAGATTTATAAATAGCCGCATCTATAAAAATAAAGATTAAAATGACAGGTCAACCTTATCAATTTAAAGGAAATCTTTGTATAGATCCGTCTATTCTTAGTTTATTTCCTAGTTATGGAAATTTAGAATATGATGAAAGGGCAAAAGAAATTCTAGCAGTACATAATGAAAGATTTAAAGGAGTAAGAAGCATAGAAGACAAAACAACTTATCAAAATGGTCAACCAATCTCATTCTCAAATATACCAAGAAATCTAAGTTATGCTCAATTAATAA
>CAYIXS010000026.1:0-8688 GCA_964367445.1 Candidatus Woesearchaeota archaeon
AATGAAAAGAGAAGACATGATAGATTATTTCAAGAAATATTATGCTCCTAAGAATATGATTTTGGTTATCAGCGGAAAAGCTGAAAATGTTTTTTATAAAGTTGATAAATATTTTAATGATATTAATCCAGGAAATAAAAATATATTCAGAGAAATAAGCGAGCCTAGTGATTTAAAATTTAATAATTATAAAATAAAGAAGAATATTGATCATTCTTACTTGGTTGTAGGCTATAAAACAGTTCCCAGGGATAATAAAGACAGCCTTGTATTAGATGTTGTTCAAAGCTTGTTAAGCCGGGGTTTTAGTTCTAGGCTTTTTGATGAGATCAGAAATAAAAGAGGGCTGGCTTATAATGTTGGTGCTATAAATGAGGGCATGAATACTACGGGTTATTTTTTATGTTTTTTAAGTACTGATAAGAAAAACTTAACTGAAGCCAGAAAAATTTTACTAGAACAATTTAAATTACCTGGTTTAAATGATGGAGAGTTAAAAGAAGCCAAGGATTACATTGAGGGAAATGTTAAAATAAAACATGAAGATAATAAAGAAAGAGCTGATTTTGTTGGGTTTTGGGAATTGATTAAAGATGCCAAAGAGTCTGAAAGTTATTTTGATAAGATAAAAAAAATTACGATTTCTGATGTAAAACGAGTTGTGAAAAAATATTTTGATGGGAACTATACTGAAATTTTAATAGAACAAAAAGATTAATTTTTTAAAAATTTAAAAACGATAGATTTATAAATGGTTATTTTAGATTTTATCTTACTTGAGGTTTATTTAGATTGCCCCTAGTTTTCTAGGTTGGTTAAAAAGGAGAAAAAATGGATGTTTATCAAAAAAGGAGAGTAAATGCTCTTATGGGTAAGTTAGTATTTGATACGCGTACTGTCAGTTATGTAATATTAGTAAGCGATGTGCTTGGTGATCAAATTAGTTTGCCTGTTTCAACTGATAGAGTACTTGAGGAAATTGCTTTACATATGGACGGATGCGGCATGACTGGAGTTGATCAGCTTATGGATGGCAATGTTGGGGGCATAGAGACTTTTGGTAGTCAAGAAAAATTCTGTAGATATATAGCTGATAGGTATAAATCATCTTTACAAAGAAAATAATTTTTCTATGAGGTTAAAATGGATAAAAATACTGCTATGAGATATGCTCTTTTTAGAAATGCTGGAGTAAGAAATGTGTTAAGATCTCTTAATGAGTTCTCTTTAGGCAGGATAGTGACTGGTGCTGTAAAAGAGTATCATGGTAAGGCAAGTGATATAGAAAGAATTCCTTTAGATTCAGATGTGGTTTGGCCTATCTTAGCGCATGAATTGGCTTGGAGATATTTTAATGAGCATGATGCAAACCCTGAAAATTTGAGAAGTAAACTGGAAAGGATGATGAGAAAATATCATATGACCTCTATAAAAGTATCTTCTGCTTATGCTGGCAGGGTTTATACTGATGCAAGAGTAAGATTGGTTTTAAGAGAGTTAAGATCTAGGGGCGTAGCTTAAAATGAGTTTTGCTTATAATTTTTTTGTTGGAACAGTGCGAACTCTTGGTTTTAATACTGTTTTTTCTAGTATGGCTAATAGAGGGGAAATGGCTGATTTGATGATGGAGATGTATAGATTACAAACAAAGCCTTCCGGATTATCTGATAAAATGACCTATCATCCTTCTGATATAGTTGGTCTTTTACACCTTCAAGCGGCTTCTTTATTATTTAAAGAATCTGAAGAATTAAGGAGATTAAGAGGAATAAAAAGAGAAAACCCTGAGGAATATAGAAAGGGGATAGAGAATCTAGCGGTAATGGCCTATGTTGAAGCGAGGGATATGGGAAGAGATATAAATGCTTCTGGTTCTACTGTTAGAAAATTCTTAGCTCAATTTCCTGCTTAAAATCTCTTTTACTTTGTAGGGATCTGCTGTGCCCTTTGATTTTTTCATTACTTTACCGAAAATAAAGTTTAGTGCTATTTTATTTCCAGATTTATAATCTTGGACTGCTTTATTATTTTCTTTTATAGTCTCATCACATATCTTTTCAATATCTGATGAACTTGAAATTAATTCTAAGTTTTGTTTTGTGACATATTCCTTCGGTGAAAATATATTTTTTGATAACTCTTCTAATATTTTTTGGGCGGTTGTTTCTGTTATTTTATTGTTTTGTAATAAATCCAATAATTCTGTTAATTCTTTTTCTGTTATTTTCCATTCTTCTAACGTTATTTTATTATAATTTAAAATTCTTGGTATTTCACGGACAAACCACCTGGCGGTTAGATTATAATCTGCTTTTTTAGCTACCTTTTCAAATAAATTTGCTAATTGTATATCAGAGGTTATTACTTTTGCGTCTTCTTGTTTTATTTTATATTGTTTGATGAAGCGTTTTGCTTTTTCTTCTGCTAACTCTGGCAAAGATGATTTTATTTCTTCTATTTGTTTTTCTGTTAATTCTATTTTTGTTAAATTTGGATCCGTGATGTATCCGTAGTCTTCTTCTGTTTCTTTTGTTCTTACTAAACTTGTTGTTTTTGTTATTGGATCCCAAATTCTTGTGTGTTGCTCTATTTTTTCTTTGGAATTTATTACTTTGATCTGTCTTTGAATTTCGTATTCCAGTGCTTTGATTACTTCTATTATTCCTGTGATATTTTTTATTTCAACTCTTGGATTATTATCAATACTAACATTTGCATCTGTTCTTAAAGATGCTTCTGATTTTCTTGTATAAACTCCTAGATATTCTAGAATTCTTGTTAGTTTTTGCAAAAAAGTTCTAACTTGTTCTGGTGAATTGAAATCAGGTTCTGTCACTACTTCTATTAAAGGCGTTCCTGATCTGTTATAATCTATTAAGGTATAATTATTTTCATGAATTAATTTTCCAGGATCTTCTTCCAAATGAATTCTTTTTATTCTTATATTCTCTAATTTGCCATTTATGGATAATGGTAATTCATATTGTGTTATCTGATAGCTGTTTGGTAAATCATTATAAAAATATGTTTTTCTTGAAAAAAAGAAGGATTTATTTATCTTGCAATTTAATGATAAAGCGACTTTCAATGCTTCTGTTAAAGCTTCCTTGTTTGTTGCTGGTTTTGCTCCTGGTAATCCCAAACATGTAGGACAAGTTCTTGTGTTTGGTACTTCTGAACCATATGTTGGACAAGAGCAAAATAGCTTACTTTTACAGTTTTCTAACTGAATATGTGACTCTAGTCCTATCATTATTTTCATTAATTAAAATAGAATTACTTATAATTTATAAAATCTGTGGTAGTAAATTATAAAAGAATGAGATATTTAACTGATTTATGGAGAATTATAAAAATATAAAGGAATTAATAGAATATTCTAAAGGCGGAATATTAAGCAAAGTTATTTTTAAAGATGTAAAAAATGATATTACTCTATTTTGTCTTGGTGAAAGTACAGAAATAACAGAACATACTTCTACGAGACAAGGGTTTGTTTTTGTTTTAGAAGGAGATGGAGTATTTAATTTAGAAGGAGAAGAGATAAAAATAAAGTCTGGTGTTATGATCTTTTTAAAGAAAAAAGTTGTTCATTCAATAAAGGCTAATAAAGATACTAGTTTTATACTTTCTTTATACTCTTAAGAAAAACTTTGACCACAACCACAAGTTGAAGTAGCTTGTGGATTAGAAACTTTAAATCCTGCTCCTTGCAAGGCATCTACATAATCTATAGTTGAGCCTTTAATCATATCCAAGCTTTCTTGGTCTATGAAAACTTTAACCCCTTCGGTTTCTATAACAATATCTTTATCTTCTTTAGATTGAGTTAATTCAAAATCGTAATGATAACCTGCACATCCACCAGGAGAAACTACTATTTTTAGTCCTTCCATATTGTTTTTTTGAGATGAAGTAAGATCTTTTAACTTTTCTGTTGCTTTTTTTGTTAAAATTAATGGTTTTCCTTGATCAATAGTTGATACAGATTCTGAGATTGTTTTATTAATATCGTCTATCATCTTGTTCATTTGTTCTTCTGATATTCCATGACCTAGTGTTCCTTGTTCTAAAGTTTCCCAATATGAAACATGGCAGCCTATGCAGTGTAAACCATTTGCTAACATAACTTCTATTGCAGCAGGATACTTCTGTACTATGTCTCCCATAGTCATATCTTTTGTTACATATTGTTGAATTGTTTTTTGCATTTTCAATTTATAAGTCAAAATTGACTCTTTATAAGATTTATCTTTAATTAATGTACCCAGCTCTTAAATCCATCTAGTCATAACAAGTGAAACTTGTATTCATAAATGGCACACTGGGCTGGGTTTAGAATGCAATAGAAATCTCTTTTTAAAAAGATTTTGTTTTTATTTTTTAGGTATAATCAATGCTGCGATTATATAAACTAAAATTCCTGCACCCATAGATAGCGCTGTGAAAAGAACCCATAATAATCTTATTACTGTTGGGTCTATATCTAAGTATTCTCCTATGCCGCCACAAACACCGAAGATTATTTTGTTGCTATTTGATCTGAATAATCTTTTTTTCATAAAACTATTAAAAAATTAACATTTATAATGTTTTTTATTTAAAATTAAAATTTTTGTCACTTTAAAGTTTAGAGCAATCTTTTAAACTACAGGAATTAATGTTTTTATGTAATGGCTTATAATTTTTTAGGGTGCGGAATTGGAAACTCAATGTGGGGTCCATTTGTAGGTATGATGGGAATTGGATTAGGTGGAGTTTTAATATTCATTTTATTTGCTATATTTTGGATATGGATGTTGGTTGATGCAGTTACTAGGAAATTTAAATCTGATATTGAAAAAGTTGTTTGGGTTTTGGTTATAATATTTACACATATTATAGGCGCTGTAATATATTATTTGGTTGTGAAGTTAAGGTCAAAGAATTCTAGGAAAAGAAGAAGATAGTTATTACTTGATTTGTAGTCTTGGATATATTTAAATAGTCTTGTTAGTTGTGTTTTATTATGGACTGGAGAGAATTTTTTAAAGTTGATATAAAGAAGATTCTTCTGTTTATTCTTCTTTTTGGATTATTTTCTTTACTTCTGACTGGTCGAGGAACTACCTGTATTGAAGGCGGTTTAGTTATTGGATTTCCTATTAGCTTTTTTTTAAAATGTAATGATTTTACTAAAAATATATTTGAAACCCTTTCTTTTATTATAGATATAGTATTTTGGTATGCCGTAACAATAATATTGATTTATTTGTATAAAATAATTAGAAAAAAATAATTATCCTGTTTTTGAGAATTTTAGTAGATTATTTTTTATCAATATAATAAGATAGTTCTACTTATATTAAACATAATAGAAACATTTAAATAGTTATAACATGTTATAACAATTATGGAGTTAATTAAAACAACAATTAAAGTAGGGAATTCAGCAGGGGTATTATTGCCTAAGAAATACCTAAATTCCCAGGTTAAAATAGTTTTAAAACCGCTAAATATTGAAAAAGATGTTATTAATATTCTAATGGAAAAAGACATATTAAAAGAAGTAATGGGTGTTTATCTTGTTGGAAGTTATGCTAGAATGGAGCAAAATATTGAAAGTGATATTGATATTTTAGTTATAACTTCTAATTTAAACAAAAGAATTGTAATGGAAAAATATGAATTAATTTGTATCTCAAAAAAAGAATTAGAAGAACAATTGGATAAGAATGCTCTTCCTGTTTTAGCAATGATAAAAGAAGCTAAAATAATAATCAATGGCGAATTAATAAAAAAATACATTAATAGTCCATTAATTGAAAAAAACCTTGGATGGCATATAGATACAACCAAATCCGCTATGAAAGTAGTTGAGGAAGACCTTAAAATTTCAAGGGAATTGAAAGAAAGATATACAAGTGATGGGATTGTTTATTCTCTTATTTTAAGACTGAGAACATTATATATAATTGATTGCGTAAGAAAAAATAAAATGTATGCTAATAAAAATTTTTTAAGTTTAATAATGGGGATTACAGGAAGATTAACGGCATATAATGCATATTTAAGGGCAAAGGCCAATAAAAAAAATAAACAAGAATTATATATTGAAGAAACTGAGATGTTATTAAATTATATTAATAAAAAAGTATCTGTTTTAGAAAAATGGCTAAAAGAAAAAAAAGACTGATAAAACAAGAAAAAGGCCTGCTAAGACAAGCAGAAAGACATCGTTTAAAATTAAGAACAGAAAAAGGCAGAAAGGATACTACTCATGAATATTGGAAAAAGGAAATATTAAAATTTGAAGAACAAGCCAGAGAAAGGGCAAGGTTGTTAGAGAAATTAAAAAGAAGAAGATAATTATTACTTGATTTGTAGTCTTGGATATATTTAAATAGTTGTTTAAGTTTAATTTATTTATGGACTGGAGAGAATTTTTTAAATTTAGTGGATTGAAATTAGTAATTGGCTTAATCATCTTTATTCTATCTACTATTATCTGGTTGTTTGGTGGTAGGCTTGTTGCGGGTTGTCCAGAAATGGTTGGTTATCCATGTCCTTTGGTTAGTAGAATAATTTATTCCAGTAATCCTCTTTTATTCTTGGTTCCCTTAGTCAGTTTATTTTCCTTTATTTTTATTCTTGTTATTTTATATAATCAACTTAATAAAGAACGTTAGATTATCTTTGAGAATTCTAATAAATTATTTTCATTTAAATGATCTGAAATTGCCATTAAACCAACAGGCAATTTATTTATGAAACCAGAATTTAAAGAGATATGGGGCAAGCCCGCTAGATTTGGACCCACCGTTAGGATATCCATCATGTAATTTTCTAAAGGAGTTAATTCATTTATTTCTGTGAATTTTGGCGGTAAAATCGGCATTGTTGGAGAAATTAAAACATCATATTTTTGGAAAGCTTTTTTGTATTCATTTATAATTAGAGTTCTAGTTTTCATAGCTTTTAAGTAAAAGGCTTCTCTATAGCCGGCCATTCTTGCAAAAGTTCCTAAAATAATCCTCCTTTTGGATTCTTTTGAGAAATATTTTGATCTTACTTCTGTGAAGAATTCATTATACTCTTTGTTTAATGATTCTGTCTGACCATATCTTAAACCAGTGTATTTTGCCAAGTTTGTTGATGCTTCTGATAAAGCAATTATATAATAAGTTGGAATTGAATATTTTTCTACGTTTGGCAAGGAGATTAAGTCGTAATTTTTTACTTTAGATAATATCAAATCTTTTATTTCTTTATTTATGTTTAAAGATTCTTTTATTACTGCGATTTTTAGTTTCTTTTTTGGCTTGTTTAAATCTTTGCTTAGAGATGTTTGATCTTTAGGATCAAATCCTTTTATTATGTCTAATAAATAAAAAGCATCTTCAGGGGTTTTGGACATTGTTCCTATTTTATCTAAAGAGGAAGCATAATCTATTAGTCCATATCTTGAAACTAAGCCGTAAGTTGGAGTTAATCCAGTTATACCACAGAAAGAAGCAGGATTTGCAATGGACCCTCCTGTTGATTCTGCCAAGGATAAATGAGGAAATGATATTTTTTGAGTTATGCCTGCTGAGCCGCCGGAAGAACCACCACAAGATCTTTCTTTATCAAATGGATTTTTTGGTGTTGTTTTAGTGTTTGTTGAGAATGAGCCAAAACCAAACTCATCTTGAGATGTTTTTCCTATAATAATTGCCCCTTCTTTTATTACTTTATCAATTACTGTTGCATTAAACGGCGGTTTGTAAGTTTTAAGAATTTCTGAACCACAAGTGCACTCTATATCTTTTACACAAATATCGTCTTTTACAGAGATAAATAAACCAGATAATTTTCCATTTGGATTTTTTTTAACTTTTTCTGCTAATTCTAATGCTAACTCTTCTGTTATATTTATGAAATAATTATACTCTTTGTTTATTTTTTTAGTTTCTTGTATGACTTTGTGAGTGTAATCTATTATATCGATTTCTCTTTTTTGCACTTGTTTTATAAAATTTGGGATTATTTCCATCTATCTCTAGGCTTTTTTTTCGTTTACTTTTAATATTAAATTAATTGCCTCTTCTGGTGTTGAGGCTTCTAAAATTTTTACTCTCTTTTTTTCATCCATGTATTTATTAGAGAATTGTTCTACTAGACCACCCGAGTCTTTCATGAAAATAATGGGTTTTCCATAAGCATATGCATAGGCTACTTCTGTTAAAGTTCCTACTCCTCCTCCGACTACGATCATCCCGTCACAGCTAAGAGAGATAATTTGATTTCTTGCAAAACCCATTCCTGTTAGAATTGGAATATTGAGGTATTTACTTGTCTTACCTAGATCTGATTCTGGCAATATTCCTATGCTAATGCCCTTTGCTTCTGTACAGCCTTTAATTGCTGCATCCATTATACCCTCGGCCCTTCCACCACATAAAAGAACAAGATTATTTTTTGCTATTTCTTTTCCTAATTCATAAGCTATTTTAGTATGGGGTTCTTTTGCATTTTCTCCATGACCCACTATCGCAATTAGAATTTTTTTCATATTTTATCCTAAAGTTTTAGGTCCTTTGAAATAACCTTCTTTTTTATGTTCTGTGTTTTGTAATGCTTGTTCTTGGGTTAAACAAGATTTTGTTTTATCTTCTCTTGTTATATTTTTTACTTCAATAGGCTGGAAACTTGGTTCTAAGTTATTAG
>CAYIXS010000027.1:0-8451 GCA_964367445.1 Candidatus Woesearchaeota archaeon
TAAGAAAACTTAATTTTTAAAGGTTTTGAATTTATATGCTGTAGAATATAGGACTAAATAAGAAATTAGGCCGGTATTGCGCCTCTATTATGTGTATTATTTGGTTCTTTTTGTTCTTCAATAGAATCATCTATGTCACAAATAAAACCCTGTGTATGCCTTTCATGAGCAAGGCCGTCTATAATTCTTTGGCTTCTAATTGGGGAGGTTCTTCTTCTCCATTTTCTCCTTGTTTCCTCTAAAAAGCGTATTATTCCCCTAAGGTTAGAATATCTATTGGTTGTTCTTAATAATTCCCCCAAAAATCTCAGATTATTAGGTAGTACTATATTATTACTGTAAAAAGGACTTATTTGTAATAACATTTTATATTTTTCTGATCCTAGTTCTGTGCTATATTGGCTACATTGCAAAATTGCTTGAGCTCCTGTTATTCTCAAAAGAACCCAAATGCTATCATCAAATACTGCATTCTCATTTAAATTAGTGTTTGCTAATAAACTAAGTCTATCATCAAGGGAAAACCCAAAGCTACTTACCAATGGATCAAAGACAATAGTAGCTGGATCTATGGCCCTGGACGCCAGGCTTATCTTTTGATAATCACAAAAACTAACTCCATTATCTTTGATAAGAATATTTGGTGATCTTAGATCAAAATGCACAATTTCAGAACTTCCAGAAAGCAGTGATCTTGCTAAAGTACTTATTTCTATTTTTGTTTTTTCTTCTAAAAGCAGACTTAATAGTTGTCTTTGTCGCTGGCTATATCTAAAACCTTCGGCTTCACTATCAGGAGAGGAATATAAATAATAAATAGGGACACCTTCACTATCGGGAGTAAGAAGTTTTCTTGTTTTGTGATATCTTAAATGAAAAATTGCAGCCAAATAATCTTCAATTCTCCCAGTAAAGAACTCTAAATTTGGTTTGTTTATTCTTAATTCTCCATTATTATCATAAAAAACTTTAGTATGACCAATAGAGGTTCTTTGTGAATCTGTTAAATTTCTTAATCTATTAAAATCATGGGTTGCCTTTTCTGAATGTTCAATAGAAAGCCTAATAACATCGGTTAGATAACTCTTGACTTGTGATCTTATGGCTTCTCTTTGTTCTTTATCACCTCCGCTATAAAGCTTATGAAGTGTCACCAACTTATCTTCTAAAGATTCATTGCCATCTTGATCACCTAATTTTTGCATTAGTACAATATTAAATTCTGGGAGATGATCATAAACAACCACATCACTAAAATAAGGCAAAAAAACAACGTCTTGCTCAATTGGATTTCTCCATTTTTTAGGCTCTCCATATTGTTTATCAAAGGCGTCATAAGGTCTTCTAATAAATTGCTTTGCTTTTGCTATAAAAATTGGTTCAGAACTTCCATTATGAGTAAATATTATATCGTAAAAAGCAGTATCTCCTCTGTGAACTGGTCTGGTTGCGTCAACAACGAAATAATCAAAGTTATTTGGAATATTAAAACCTAGTCTTCTTCTCATAGCATCAAAATATGCTCTATCCATTCCATATCTTTCAAATTCCTTTTTTAATGAAGGTGTTTCAGACATTTTGCTTGGTTATGATATTAGGGTGGTTTTTAAGCATTACTATTAATTATATGTAGCAACTTTTATTATTGAATGGGTGTGGTTTAGTAGATTTTTTAATTTTTCAAGCATATGAGGAACACATGCAAACTTGTAGTTTTTATCTAGGTAATTGTCTAGTTTTTTCATTAGTGTATCTCTTTTTGCTGCTTGGTTAAATAATAAAGCTTTATCTCCTTTGTAAAGTGCTCCCATGGTATCTATGTAAGCTTTCTCTAACTCTGTATAAATATAAATTAATTCATCTAATTTCTTTTGTGGTAATTTTGATGTCTTTAAATAACGTGTGAATCTTTTTATCTCATCTCCGATTTTCTCTAATGATTCAGCCATACTCCACATTTTAAAATAATCTACTATGGAAAACCCTTCTTTGTTGTTATGATTTTCCATATAGTATCTACTAGACCTATAGGCTAGTATTGTTAATCTATTAAGATCTTTGTCTCTATTCATCAAATTTGTATAAATTATTTCTTTTTCTTGTACTTCTTTTGCATCTGATAACATAGATCTTATTACTAGATCCATTCTTCTTATTATATTCATGGCTGATAAGGTTTTGACACTTAAGAAATCTCTAGCTACTATTTTATTTTGCGTTTCTTCAATTATTTCAACAGCCAAGAGATTATGAATAAATTCTCTTAGTTCAGCAGCGTAGCCAGTTATATCTTTACCTATAATTTTGATTACCCTATGATTATTTACGTAAGCAGAAACAATTTCTCTCTTTATTGAATGTACTGTCTTGTTTGTTGTGTCAATTATTGCTTCTTTCAATTCTTCTTTCTTCTCTTTTATCTGAGGAGTTATAACAAGCTCGTTGTTTCCATTTTCTTCAAAATATATTACATCACCCTTGTTTAAATTATTTTTTTTAAGCCACACAGCAGGTATTGAGATCACATGTGATGAATTTCCAAATTTAATTAATTTTCTTACTTCCAACTATATCCCCCCATTTTCTATATACTAATAGTTTTTAAAATAATAAACTATATTCTTTAGGATTTTTAGTATATATTCTATATTTTTCATATAAACAAAGTATATATAAGTATATAAATATTTTTGTTCTATTGAAGATAGTTTGAAATATGTAATGGGGGGTATATGAAAAAGAAAAAAGATTATTTGATTGAAGATGAAGACGTTTATGATATATATGATGGGAATTATGTTGAGGAACTATTAGAAGATGATGAAATATCAGAACAAGAAGAGGCATTTATGATTGGATATAATGAGTCTTAATTTAACCTTCTTTTTTAAAGATGGTCAAAGAAGAAAAAATTTTGGAGGTGAAAAATGCTCAGCTTGCAAATTGAATCCGAAAGTAATCAATCTAGACAAAAGAAGATTTTGAAAGAGACAGAGGCAATAATATTAGCTGAGAGAAAGAATTGTATTGTGGCATTTTATGAATAAGGAACACCTTGTTATGAGTTACTAAATATTATGCCTTTATCAATTTAGTGGGTGGTGATTTTTAAATGTCTAAAAAGAAGATTTGTATATTGTGTGGTAATTTAATTATGAAAACTGCCAAAAGTGATCCGTATGTTTGTAGGGATTGTGAGAGAGATAATGCTGAAAGTAGATTTTTGAATGAATGGATGATTTAATCCTTTTAGGAAAAGCGTTAACGGAAAAATCTAGGAAAAGAAGGTTGAAAAGAAAGAAAAATTAATAAAAAGATTAAGCTTTTTTGAATTTAGCTATTGTATCAATCAAATCAACATGTCCTAGGAATAGGGCTCTGCAACAGTATCTTTTAAGACCTAATTCATCTAAAATTTGTTTTCTGTTTTTTCCTTTTTTTATCTCTTCTTGATATTGCTCCCATAAATCGGCTACGGGTTTTCCGCACGAATAACAACGAATTGGAATTATCATTTTATCTTCTCCTTAATTTCTAATAAAACAATGTGTATGTTTTTTAAATCTTTTGATATTTGCTTATCGTTTAACCTGCTTTCTAAAGTTATTAAACCGAAGAAAATGGTTAAAATCAAGCCAATTTGTTCTAATGATGGGCTTGAACCAAATAAACGCCAAATAAATAAAAATATCAAAATCAGCATTATTACAAGCAAAATTATGTCTAATATGTTTGGTTTTTTCATTTGAAGAAACTTATAATTAAAATAAATAATAAGATTATTATACCTATAAATAAGACCCAATCACTAAAGTCAAAATCTCTGAAATTCATATTAGAGATTTACTGTTTTTTGTTTTATAAATTTTTGGGTATTAAATTGGGCAATAAAAGTTTTATTATTTTTCTCTTTTTTAATTCAAAGAAACATTTTGCACATGCAGCGACATCACTTAGAGCATCGTGGGAGTCATCAAAAGATACATTGAACAATTTTTTATGCAATTCCATAAGTGTTGGCCATTTATATCCATAGGGTCCAGGAATTTTACAAAAATCAGTTGTTACATGCATTGTACATATTTTTGTTATTGAAGAAAGATTATTGTTAATTTTTGCTCTAATTAATTCAGCACCTACAACTTTTTCATCGAAGTTCATTTTATGTGCTACTAATAAGCTTGAATTTCTAAGGATAACAGAAAACTCACTTAACGCTTTTTTTAAGGAAACGCCAAATTTATTTGCCCTTTCATTTGAGATGCCATGAACTTTAACGGCATTTAAGGGTATTTCAAAATTTTCTGGTTTGATGATAAAGCATTGCTTTGTCATTTCTTTACCAGAAGTGTCACACTGCAACCATGCAATTTGAACCAAACGTGGCCAATTATTTAAATCTGAAATTAGTGCGCTCCAATTTTTTGGAAGTCCTGTTGTTTCTGTGTCAAGAAATAAATACATTTTTCACACTCTTGTTTCTTGTGACAATATTTTATTTTTTGGATTATTACAGCCAATTAGATATTTATAACCTAGGTGAGTAAGATTATTTTCTTTTCTAACCCGTTTAATGACTGAATCACTTATGCCCAACTCTTTCCTAATCTCTGAAAATTTTACTGTTGGATTTTCTTTATATAATTGGATAATCTTTATTATTTTTTCTTGTTGTATTTTATATTGTGATTTATTTATCATCCTTATAGAATATTTAACACAGGCCCTCTGAACTGCCATTTGTGAAACACCAAACTGTTTAGCTATTTGTTTTTGTGTTAAATTGGTATTTTCTTTGGCAAACTTAGAAATTTCTTTCCTTTTTTCTTCTGGTATTTTTATTGCCCTTTTGCCCAAATTATTCTCTTTTAGAACTCTATTAACTTTTATATCGCTTATTTCTAATTTTTCTGATATGTCTTTTGTTCTTGTTATTCCCGATTTGTATAATTCTAGAATTTGGTTTATTTTTTCTTGTGGTATTTTATTCCAAGGTTCTCTTTTGCCTGCGAAATAACTGGTTTCATATTTAATATCTGGATACTGCCGTATCATATAAAGAAACTTATTATATTTTTCAGGACTTAATGTCATTAGTCTCAGTTTTAATAGTTTTACTAGGTTTTCACGTTTTGAAATTAATGTTTCTTTATAATTATTATAAATTTTCAGATTTATACCTAATTTATTAAATGCTTCTTTATAGATTTTTCTTTCATTTTCTTTGGTAATGCTGATATGAATTCCATAGTGTCTACTTTGTCTGTGATAAGCTATTGTTCCTTCTCCTGCAATTATTCCCTTTAAAAAAGACTTAATTGATTCTATAGAATAAAGATTGATATCGATAAAAATAGCCCCTATTAGTTTCTGAATTATATTATTAAACAGATTATTTTTATATTCTATGATCAAAGTTCCTTTATCATAAAATTTTAATTTTTTATTTTTTGTATTTGCTATGTAAGTTACTATTTTAGGATATGCTCTATTTGCTGGCAAGCTAGTTTTTCTTCTCCAATAGTTAATTAACTTACTTTCAATATCTTTTTTATAATCCAAAGCTTCTGGTTCATTAATGTTAACTTTAATATACCATCTCCAATTTTCTTTATTGAAATATAATTCTCTTTTAAACCAAATAATAACTTTATTTATTAGCTTATATTCATGATTACAAAAAGTAAAACATCCTCTTTGTGTTTTGCTACCTTCTGCTTGTAATAATCCTAAAACTTCAAAGGTTTCATTAGATTTAGAAATAAATCTGGGAAATACAAATGAATGTTCTCTACATGAACCATTATGGTGGTTTACAATATAAGAAAGATGAATAAACTCATCATCAAAAGTATAGTTTAATTGAACTTCCTGACCATTTCCTTCATGACAAACTATTGTTTTTGGAATAAAATCTTTTAAATCAATCAACTCTTTTTGCATTTTATAACAATAAGATCTTTCGATTTAAATAGGCTACGCGTGGTTGTCGTGTAACATTATTATGTAATATACATTTTATAGTATAATACTACTATAAAGAGACGATTATCTGTAACTCTTCTGGCGTTTCGCCCTTGCCTTAGAATCATTCGGTTTGTAAGTTTCTTTAAATCTAACATCTGGAACGAGAAGATGCCTGTCATAACTTAAGAAAACTTTTTTTAATGAAGGTTGTAATTGGGATAATGCTCTTGCGATAGCCAATCTTGAAGCTTCTGCTTGAGACATTTGACCCCCGCCTTGAACTTTAATTGAAATATTTACTTTTTTAGGGATATCTTCTGCTAGTATTATGGGTTCCATTATTTTAGTTCTATACATCTCTGTAGAATAATTATCTAATAAAATTGAATTTATTCTTATTATACCTGAACCTTCTTTTAAGACTGCGCGGGCTATTGCTGTCTTTCTTTTTCCTGTTGTGTTTATTATTTTCATCTTTGTTTAATCATGTTACATAATTCTTTTAATGTTGTATATTTCAAAATTTGTAATCTTGATATATTTGCTTCTTTTATAGTTTCAATCTTGCTATTTTTAAATTCTTCTGGTATTCCAATGTAGCATTTTATTCTTTTAAAAGCAGTTCTTCCCTTGTCAAATTTATACGGTAACATCCCACGAATTATTCTTTTTAACAATAAATGCGGGGTTTTTGGCATGAATGGGCCGTGAAAAGGCTCTCCTCTGTCTGATTGCGCTTTATATTTCTTAAGAATAACTTCTTTAGGACCACTTATAACTGCCTGCTCTGAATTTAGAATTATAATCTCTTCTCCTAAAATTGCTTTTTTAGCTACTTCAGAAGCTAATCTTCCCACAATTGAATTCTTTGCGTCTATTATCATTTTTTTATTAAACCTCTACCAACGATTATAATGCTTTTTTCACTTGTATGATAATCCAAATTTGTTACATATCTACATCCTCTACTTATAGCATCTAATGCAAGTTCATGTTCTGCTAAACGCACTAATCCTTCTTGTAAAAAAGCGTATCTACTATAAAATAATTCAGTGGATAGATGGATTTGCCTGTATTGTTTAATAGGTTCGCCAGTACTATTCAGATGCTCTTCAGCAGAAAGGTGACTCATATTCCTTTCTCTAAATCTCAATGCTTGATCACTCTTTCTTTGTCTTGCTTTATCCGCCAATTTATCTTCAATAGCCATTTTAACCTATTATCCTTAATTTTGATCCTTTTGGATTTATTTTTATTAATTCTTGTATCGTAATCGCTTTTCCTTTTTCATTTATCTTATCTAGAGCAGACTGTGAAAACTGAAATGCGGCTATTGTTAATTTCTTGTCTAAATCTCCTGATGCCAAGACTTTTCCTGGAACTATTATAGATTCATTATTCTTGCAAACCCGGTTTATTTTTTCTAAATTAACAATTCTCCTTTGTCTTGTTGGTTTTTGTAATTCTTCTGAAATTACTCTCCAGATATTAACCTTCTGTTTATATGAAAGTATCTTTAAATCTTCAATTAGTTTTATTAATTCTGGGTTTTCAGGACCTGTTCTTTTTGCCATCTTAACTTAATCTTTTAAATTTTGATAGATCTAAATCTGGTCTTATATTTACTGTCGTTACTTTGTTTGGATCTCCTATTGGGCTAACCAAAACTTCTGTTTTACCATCCGTATATTCTCTTCCATGTATATAGAAAGACTGACCAGTGTGGGTTATGCCTGCTTTTTTAAGATATTCTGTGTCAATATGCCTGTGTTCATCATTTCCGCTATTATTCAAGATTACTTCTGCTATTTCTCCATCAAATTCATGAACAACCCCTTCTATTGTAACTTCCCTTACAGTCTGTTTTTGATCTGCCATTTTTTAATATTGTTGATTATAATAAATATTCCTTGGAGCCATTCCTCGTCTTTCTCTCAAAAGTCCAATTAAGACAAGGGGACCATAGTCTTTATGCAATCTTTCTATAATACTGGGTAAAATAGCCGATATAATCTTTTCTCTTACCATTATTTCTAATAATCTATCTTGTGTCATAGTTATTTTTCTCTGACTTTTTCAACCAATCCACCCATTATACATTCATCGGTTTCTATTGGAAACTGAACAGAAACTAAAAACCCATTTCTCATTGCTCTTTCTTTCTCTATTTCAATATACGCTGAGTATATAAGTCCCTGTTCCAATACGGGGTTTATTTCCAATCTGAAATAAGTTCTTTCCATTTTTCTCCTTAATCTTATCTTTATCTGTTTAAAATAGTAGAAATTAAATCTCTACTAAATCGCGTTAGCTCGCAGAGTTATGAAAATTGTTAAAATAACTATTTATAAAGTTTGCGGGGAACAGGATTCGAATTCGCAAAGCAATTCTTTTCCAAGGTTTTCTTTTCAAGAAAAGCTTTCCTGCGTAGGCACTAAGCCACATGGTCCTTAGCCATGCCCGTCAAGTCCAACTTTTTCGTCA
>CAYIXS010000028.1:0-8166 GCA_964367445.1 Candidatus Woesearchaeota archaeon
CAATACACCCAAATAAAGTAGAAGATATAGACAGAGAAGTAAAAAAATTAAAAGATGTTGGTTTTAACAGAAAAGTTCAGGAAGTCTTGTCAAGAAAACTAAAACAATTCCTAGAATGGAAAGAGAAAACAGAGAGAGAACTAAGAAATAGAAAGATTTTTGTTTTAAAATACTTAAGAATGCATTTTAA
The DNA here is from genome assembly GCA_964367445.1 of Candidatus Woesearchaeota archaeon. Classification (GTDB taxonomy): domain Archaea; phylum Nanobdellota; class Nanobdellia; order SCGC-AAA011-G17; family JACPIM01; genus JACPIM01. The sequence goes on from CAYIXS010000028.1 coordinate 191, forward strand.
TAATATAAAACTTTATACTTCATGGATAAAGCCCTATCTAAGAGCAATAAAAGCCCTGCAGTCAGGCCCATCTTATAAAACCCCACAAGTTTCTTCTGCATTTGAAACTAATTTTATAGAATTGGAAATAATTGGTCATCTAGATAAATACAACACTTCAAATGAAGAAGGATTTGAACAAGAGCACGAATTTAAGAAATATTTTCCTTGTGTTTTAGTAAAATTCAAGTATGTTGCCATGCCAATGATGGCCTATCAAAAAGAATACCAAAGAGGACCAATTCACACAGGAAGAACAGAAATATCAATAGAGCCATATGTTTTAACAAAAGACCAGATAGAAGAGTATAGAATAGCAAAAGAAAGAGAAGATTTGGAAGAGGTAGAAGATTTAATTCCTTCATTAGAAGGTTCTTTATCATCATTAGGGGAAGAATTAGATAAATACTTAAAAGAAGCAGGGGAAGAAATAAAACCCAAAGAAGAAAAAAAGAAACCGGTAGAAGGTTTGTTCTCTCCGTTCATTAATATATTTAAGGGCGCTGCAGAAATATTAACTTTTAAAAAATCATCAAAAGAAGCAGAAAAACCAATGTCTAAAAAAATAGAACAGCAAGAAAAATCAGCTGCTTCAGGTATAGCAAAAGTCAGGTCTTTTGTTTTATATGATATATATAAAAAAGGGCACGGAATGTTAGCTCCTTAAAATATGAAATTAGACAAATTAATCTCATCTATATCTGAATTAGCGCCACAACAAAAATTAGAAGTTCTTGGCAGAGAGATAAAAAATGAAAAAACAGAGAAAGGAAAAGAACAAATTTTATTATTGATAGAATCAGCAAAAAAAGAGCAGGAAGACATAGAAGAAAGGTTAAGAGAAGTAGTTAAAAAACCAGAACAGCCTTTAGAAAACATAGTATCACAAGAAAAACCTCCAGAAATAGAGGAAACTCAAAACAAGCAAGAAAGAGATAGATTATTAAGAATTTATGGTGTAGAAGAAAGAAAACCACATGAACTATATGGGGTAGAGCACACAAAAACAGGCCAAGAAGAAGAAAAAAAGTCAGAATATAAGTTATCTCATGAAGATAGATTCACTCAGCAAAGAGAACAAAATTTTATATCTGATGAAGAACGCTTAAGAAGAGAAAGAAAAAAATATGAGACAGGAATAGTATAAAATTTAAGGAGGTATCGGAACCATGGGTTCTGATTATTGGAACACAGATTACTGGCATTCTTTAGATAGATCTGGTGGAAAAGATAGAGAAGTTATAAATGTTAGTCCTTCACAATTAGGTATCTCTCACGGTATAGGTGATCCATTGCAAGGTTTAAAAGGAAATGTTTTTGCAGGAGCTTCCAGAGTAGAGCTGGGCTTTATGGGTGTTGGTAAAGGTTCTCGTCATTCACCAACAGGATGGACTCCTGAATCAGTTTCAAGATCAGAAAGAGAAGACATAAGATTATTGGCAAAAGTGAATCAAATTGAATTATCAACACATGCTTCTCCAAGCGTTTCCTTATCAGGTCTAACCAAGCAAGGATTTAGCGAGGAACAAGCAGAAACGGCTATGTTTGAAGTTAAAAAAGCAATAGAATTTGCAGCAGACACAGCAGGCGGGGGTCCTGTAGTTTTACATGCTCAAGAATTTCCAAGATCTATCGTAGAGCACTATAAAAAAGAAAAATTCACTCAATATCCAGGAGAGGAAGAAAAAGCTATAATACCCTTAGCAGATAGTGAAACTGGCCAGATAGTCATGTTAAGGAGGGACATAAAAGTTCCAGAACCGGTATTAGATAAAAAAACAGGTGAGCCTGTTAGGGACAAAGAAGGAAATATAATTGTTGAAACTAAAACATTTAATGATTATGAAAAAGAATTTAAAATGCTTTCAGAAGAAGAAAAAAATGAATATAGTAATAGTGTAGGCAAATATTTCTATGATAGGTTTAAGCAAAAAGAAATTGAAGCAGCAGAAGGAAATTCTGAATATTATAATAGGCAAGTCAAAGATATTGAAAGAAGTCGTGAAATGTTCAGAAATATGAAAAAAGAAATAGCAGATAAAGCAGTAAATAAGGATTATGCTTCAACTTTAATAGCAGAAAGGATAGGTGGAATTGAAAGATTAACACCCGAGCAAGTCGGCAAGCTTAGAAAAGATCCATCAGCCTTTCTTGATAACGAAATCAAAGAATTAGATAAATCGGTAAAAAGATGGAGTGAAGGGCTTTTATCTTCAGCCAGATCAGTTCATCAAATAAAAGAAGAGATTGATAGAATAAAGCCAATTGAAGAAGTAGGCGTAGAAAGATCTGCAAAAGCAATGGCAAGAGCTGCTTTATTTGGTTATAATGTTGAAAAAACAAGAAAATTAGAAAGACCAGTTATGATATCAGTTGAAAATTATGAACCAGAGATTTATGGCGGCCATCCCCAGGAAATGAAAAAATTAATCCAAGAAGCAAGAAAAGATATGGTTATAGAATTAACAAAAAAAGATAGTTATGCTTTATCAGAAAAAGAAGCTAAAGAAATAGCCCAAGACAGAATAAAAATGACTTTTGATATTGGTCATCTAAATATGTGGAGAAAATTCTTCCAAGGCACAGATGAAGAGTTCAAAAAATGGGTTGATGAACAAGTAGAAGACTTAACAAAAAATAAGATTCTAGGCCACGTTCATATTACTGATAATTTTGGTTATCATGATGAACATTTAACTCCTGGAGAAGGAACTGCTCCAATAAAGGAATTACTAAGAAAATTAGAAGCAAAAGGTTACAAAGGAAATATAATAGCAGAACCAGGAGGTCAACCAGAAGGACAATTATTTAGATCCTTAACAGGAGCATGGAAATTATCAAATTATCCAATTTATAGAGTAGATTCAGAACAAAGATCGTGGACAGATATAGAAAATTCATACTTTGGCAGAACCGGTAGCCCAACTTTTGTAGTAGGAGACTATGCTCCATCAAAAGATTGGACTTTATGGTCAGAAACGCCACTAGAATAAGTTTTTAAAAATAAGAACTCCGAAATAAATTTAAATGAAAAAAAATATCTTTATAAAGTAATAAATGGGTTATAAATAAAGAAGGGGTGAAGTAAGATAAATGAAATTTGATATAGAAAAGAGGGAAAATAAGAATTATGAAAAATATTTTTCTCAGGATATCCAAATAGCAAGAAAATTCGCAAAAATAATGTATCGCGAATTTGGGACTTTTATTCGTGCTTTAGTTCTATTTGGTTCAACAGTTACTAATCCAAAAAACCCGTTAAAAGACATTGATATTTTAATAATCCTCGATGATGTTAGGATAAAATTCACAAAAGATTTGGTTCAAACTTATAGAATAATTACTGAAAAGGCAATCTCAGAAGTAGATCCCAAAAGACTTCATATTCAATCAATGAAATTTACAAGTTTCTGGGAATATGTTAGAGCAGGAGATCCAGTTGCAATAAATATTTTAAGGCATGGAGTAGCTTTGATAGATACAGGATTTTTTGATCCAATGCAAATTTTATTAGAGCAAGGAAGAGTCAGACCAAGTGCAGAATCAATATATACATATTTTACAATGGCCCCAGAATCATTACATAGATCTAAGCAACACATACTATCAGGAGTAGTTGATTTATATTGGGCGGCAATAGATTCAGCTCACGCAGCTTTAATGACATCTGGCGAAATACCACCAAGCCCGGATCACGTTGCAGATTTATTAGAAAGAACTTTAATTAAGACTAATCAAGTGCATAGAAAATATGCAGACACTATGAGGAAGTTATATAAAATTTTCAAACAAATAACTAGAAGAGAAGTTGCATATATTTCTGGAAAAGAATATGATAAATTAAAAGAAGAAACAGAAGAATTTGTAAATGAAATGAGAAAATATATAGAGAAAAAAATAAAAAAGTGAGAAATTAATTCATCACTTTATTTCTTTTGCTGTTTTTCACTAGCTAACTTTTCAACAAGCGCTTGTAGATTCTGTTCAGCTAAAGCCTTTCTATTATTCTCGTCTTCTAAATTGCCGTATCTTCCAACATAACTTCCGACAATTACAGAAACTAGCTTTTGACCGGCCTTGCCTATAGCGGTACTACCTTGGATAGCATCTAACTTGTGTGTTTCAAACGCCTTTTTCATATCTTCTGTATAAGGAGCTAAAAAGTCATTTAAGTATCCTATGTTTACTGGTTCAACTCCTTGTCCTAAACCAAACGCAGTAGTAGTAGCTGCATTGACCTTGTTAGAATCATGACTTCTTACAGCCTCTTCAATTCCCCTATACATTTGAGTAGCTGTATTTTCATCATAATGTTCTTTTGGTTTATCTGCCATTTTACATTACCTCCTTCAAATTGTTATTTATATTTTTTACTATTTCATAATCTAATCTATTTTTACATCTAGGACAAGCTTTAGGTTCTCTAACCCTGCTTTCCCAGAGATATAAACATTTTTTGCACTTCATCTTTTCCACCAATTTTCCCTGGCCGTTTGTTCAGCTTCAACATAAGGCACACATTGTTTACATAAAACGTCACCAACAGCTTCTTTGTGTTTAATCTTTTCAAAATAATCATCTTTAACTTGAACTGGCAAACCATCTTCACTTACTCTAACAGCTACGCCATTATGACTATCGCCCCACCCAGAACATCTTTGTACTAAACCAAATTGTGGCTTACCAAATCTTTCTGCGTATAGGGTTTGATATAAGTTAACTGCATCAGGATTTGATGTGACATGTCTAGATGCAACACTCAAAATTATTTTGGTGGAATCATTATTACCATCTCTTATAAGTTCCTCACAAGCTATAAGTGCTTTTAAGGGATCTTGTTTAAATCTGCCTTCTAATTCTGTTTCATATCTACTCATTTTATTTCCTCCCAAATAACCTACTCCAAAATGATTTTTTAATAGGCATAGGAACAGGAACTTTTTTTTCATTAATCAAGTCAAGTAATATACTGTCCATTATCCTGAATGAATATTTAACTTCTTTGTTTAATTCATCTAATTGATCTAAAAATTCTTTATTCATATGTTATCCTCAAATAGCTAGTCTTCTGTAAGAATCTTCTTGGCCTTGAAATGCTGCTTTTTTAGCTCTAGCAGAAGCTGTTTGTACATCTAATTTTACATAAGGATCCTTAGGACTTACCCATACAAACTTACCACCAACAAGAAAATGTCTACCAAAAATATTGTCTTGTTTCTGATTGACTCTTCCAACCAATCCAGTCTGATCTCCTCTTAATCCATCTAAATCTATTACAACCTGAGTTCCGTCTACTTTTCTCATATAAAACCTATCTTTCATTTTTACCTCCAATATAATCACTACTTATAAATAGTGATAGTAATAATAGTGATAGAACTAATATATAAACCTTTCGTTTTATAACTACTTAATAATAGTAACTAACTATCGAGAGAATAATTAAAAACCACACTAAGACCTAACCATATTTTATGACTATCTACGCAGAAAACAAAGCAGTAGCTTTTGATGTTGTATATTCTATTAATCTGCCAAACCATCTCTTTCTGATAGGTTTTTCTTGCCGTGTAATATCAACTTCTTGTGTTGGATAAAATTGCTTAACGTTTCTTGCAGATAAATCAACAGGAACCTTATAGCTTTTACCACCATATCTTAATACCATTTCAGAAACGTTTTCTTTGGCAGAAACACCCGTAATTTTTTGCTCTAATCCACTTGCGTATGCCCTTGATGCAGGCCTTGTTTCATAAAACTCTGCTGCTCCATCATATTTTTTAACAAATTCAAACGATGTGCATTTTCTAAGAATATCAGCAACTTGTTTTACTTGTTCTCCGGTTATTGATGGATTTATTAATCCTTCCTCATCCTTAAGATATAAAACTCCGTTTTTTCTGTTTTTATCTATTAATGGATTATAATTGCTTAAAGTTTCTAAATCAGCAAAGCTTTTCAAAATTCTATCAAGCTGATATAATCCTTCTTCTGTTTTTATTCCTACTTTTATAGCAAGCCCCCTGACAATTCTATCAGCATCTCTTCCGCTTTTCCTTTTTAATAAAATATGGCTATATAATGAATGTGGGGTTTTTGCAAGGTTTTCAAGACTTTTTTGATAAATCCCTTTGTCTTCCTCTGTTGCGTCTTTTATATCTCCTTTTTCTGTCATACCATCTATATCAACCGTAGTTTCTTTTGTTACAAAGTATCTTATGCCATTTATGCTCTTGGGCTGCCATTTATCAGGTATCCAAAAACAATAGTCACTTTCAGGAATTTCAGGTACCTCTATTTCTTTCTTTTTTCCATTTCTAGACCAAATACTACCGGCCCTTACAGTGCTGCCAATTCTTACCGCGACATCCTTTATAAAATTTAAAAATACCATTTGAACTGAGTTAGTTATTTATTAATATAAACTACGGTTTTAAGCTTTAAAGATGATTTATAAATCTTTCTATTTACACCACTAACAGATAGTAAAATATATAAAGAGATTTTAGTGTAACTACTTATAATAATAAAAACAACAATAAATCAAAAACGAGTTACTACTTATAGTTAAAACAAAATTAAAAAATGGAAATATTAGAACATAAAGAAGTACCTTTTCCAGAAGATCTAGAAGGGAGATTGAACGCTGTTTTTAATATAGTGAATACTGAATTAAAATCTGCTACACTTCTTGCTTTAGATGATAGCCCTGTTGAAGCTAGTGAGATAAAAGCGAGAGTAAGAAAGTTTGTCGGACAGGGGCACCTTCCAAGATCACCCGTTTTTGGACAATATTGTCATCAAAGTCTCTATCCTATAGGCGCTGTTATAGAAGAGACTATAAGAAGGGAAGGAGTTGAAGATATCCATTTAGCTTATAGTTTAACTGAAGCCGGAAAAAGATATGGAAGACCAATAGCTACTTTGGCTTTACAATATGCTGTTAAAAATAATTTAAGTTTATATCAAATTTTAAGAAGCACACAATCTACTGGAGAAACAAGAGCCCCATTAAATAGAATTAAAATTTTAAAACTACTTTATAAAAGAGGGAATTTAAGAGAGGCCGATTTAGTAGAAGATATGATACAAGGCGCCAGTAATATTCATCGCTCCTTGCAAGACCTAAAGAAAATTGGTTTTGTTGATTACGATTCTATTGGTGAAACGCAAAAAGGAAAAAGTGTAATAGTATATAGATGGATTGATGGAAAAAATCCCGATGATGTCACTCCAGTTAATCAACTTCCAACTTTAACTAAAAAAGCTGCTCGTTTATTAAGAGATAGAGGAACAATAACTAGTTTAAAAGCAAAAGAAGTTCTTAATGCTTTAATAAGTAGCATTTCTGGGATTTATTCTGCTTTAGTTAATCAGGGTTTTGCTATTCGTGAAATGGATTTTCATGGTCATAATGTACAGTCTAATGTTAGGCTTAAAGAAAGAGCCAAACTATTTTTAGATTTTGAATCAAGAGTTGAAGAAATTTTATCTGATAGAATTTCAGAAAGCGAAGTAGAAAATATCTATCTTAATTTTATAGGTAGATTGGACTTTGAGGAGGTTATAAGACAAGCAGTTGATATTTATAAAAGAGTATCTCCTCGTATTAATTACCATACACAGGAAGAGACAATTGATAATGTTATGTGCTTTCTGATGGGTAATCCGGGTGCAAGACACCATGAAGTTAAAAGAAAACTTGGTTATAGATCTGATAAAGTTTTAAGTAGTCTAGTCAAATCTGGAACATTAAGGAAAGAAAAAGTAGGAAAAGAAGCAAGATATTATGTTAATGAATAAAACCTATCTTTTGCTACATAATTTATTCTAGCATGGATAACTATACTTAGTCACATATTTATTATATACTTAGTAACACATGTAACTAGGTAACGAAAAGTTTATATACTAGGTAACATAATTATTTTTCATGA
>CAYIXS010000029.1:0-8009 GCA_964367445.1 Candidatus Woesearchaeota archaeon
TGAAGGTTCTATTGAATGAGTATAGAATAAAAATAAATAAAACTACTTTCTTGAAGTTAATGTATTATATTTACAGAGATTTTGTTGGTTTGAACGAAATTGAACCCTTCTTGAGGGATTATTTTATTGAGGATATTGAATGTAATGGAGTGAATTCTTCAATTTATATAGTTCATAGAAAGTATAGAAATATAAGAACAAATATTATTTTTACTGATTTAGCAAAATTAACTGGATTGGTTGAAAAACTGGCCCAAAAATGCGGTAAATACATAAGTTATGCTAGTCCGTTATTGGATGGTGCCTTACCTGATCATACTAGGATAAATGCAACGTATACGCAAGATATTTCTAGCAAGGGACCTACTTTTACTATAAGAAAATTTACTGTTGAACCTTGGAGTCCTGTAAAATTAATGCAGTTTAGAACTGTAAGCCCCGAGGTTTTAGCTTATTTATGGTTATTAATAGAGTATGAATCTAACATCTTGATTATTGGTGGTACAGGTACGGGTAAAACCTCTTTTTTAAATTCAATTGCTTTTTTTGTACCTCCGCAAGCTAGAATTGTAAGCATTGAAGATACAAAAGAAATTAATCTTTTACATGAGAATTGGCTTCCTAGTGTTGCAAGAGAGGGTGTTGGGGTTACTAGTTTAGAGGGAACTAAACAAGGAGAGGTTACATTATTTGATTTATTGAAAGAGAGTTTTAGGCAAAGACCTGATTATGTTATTGTTGGTGAGATTAGAGGAAAAGAAGCTTATGTGTTGTTTCAAGGGCTAGCGAGTGGTCATCCATCAATGGGGACTATGCACGCAGAAGATTTAGGAACTATGATAAGGAGATTAGAAACACCACCAATAAATTTAAGTCCAGCCCTAATAAACAGCTTAGATGTTGTTTGCATTATGGCGAATGTTAAACAAGAGGGAAAGGAAACAAGAAAAGTAAAAAAAATCATTGAGATTGTAAAAATTGGCGATAAATCTGGTGAAGAAATTGTTAGTGAACCTTTTATTTGGGATCCAAAGAGCGATAAATTTTATTTTAAATCACATGGAAAATCTTATTTGAGAATGGATAGCCGGGCTTTTGATAAAATAACCACACATTATGGTATTAGCAGAGAAAAATTAATGGATGAATTTAGGAAAAGAACTTTATTATTAATGAGAATGTATAAAGCTGGAATAACGGGTTTTAAAGAAGTACACAATATAATAACCACCTATTATAAAACTCCCGAGATAATTTTGAAAAAATTTGGGATTAGTTAATATGCCTATTTTTAAAAATAAAACTAATGGAGAAAGTAAAGAAATAAATTTAGATGACTTAAAAAAATTTAATATTGATAAATCTGATTTGAAAAGATTAATTAAAGAGAAAGACAGAGTTAAGGGCGGAGTAAAGGACATAGAGTATACGACATATAAATCTACCAGATATGGAAAAGTCTCTAATTCTTTTTTTGAAGGCGTTTCAAATTATTTAATAAAGGCATATCCTGGTTTTTTTAAGAGCCTAAATGAAGCATTAAAAATGTCTGATATAAAAATATTAAGCAGAACTTATACCAGTATGATTTTGTTTACTAGTTTTATAACTTTCTTTTCTGTTTTATTGATAACGTCTTTAATATTTTTTGTAATTGGTTCTGAGGTAATAACCATTTTATTAAGATCTGTCAGTTTAGCTTTTTTAGCTGGAATTTTGGGTTTTATCATTTTGTATTTTTATCCAAACATGTTAATAAGGAATAGAAGGAGGGCAATAAAAACTGATTTGCCCTTTGTTATTATTCATATGGCTGCAGTTGCTGGTAGCGGTGCACAGCCTATTTCCATCTTTAATTTGGTATTAAACACTGGAGAGTATAAAGGTTTGGAAGGAGAAATAAGAAAAATTGTAAATTATGTAAACCTATTTGGGTATGATTTAACTACTGCCTTGAGAGTTGTTGCTAATATTACTCCTAGTCCAGAATTTAGAGAGTTATTAACTGGATTAGTGTCAACTATTGAAACAGGGGGGGACTTAAAGCAGTATTTAGGCAGTAAGGCTAATGATGCATTAACAACTTATAAACTTGAAAGAAAAAAATATACAGAGGTTTTGGCAACATATTCTGATATTTATATCGGTATATTAATCGCTGCCCCATTATTATTTGCAGTTACTTTAGCAATTATTAATATGCTTGGAGGCAGAATAGCTGGATTTGATGTTGGGTTTTTAGCCATGATGGGAACTTTTGCTGTATTGCCTTTTTTGAATATAGCTTTTATCATATTTTTAAATTTAGTACAACCTGAGGTATAAGTAACCCTTTTTGGAAAAAAGCGTTAACGGAAAAAATAAAGAAGGAGGAAAGAAATGTATTGGGAGTTTAAGAAAAAATATTTCATAGGAATTTTTATCGGTGCAGCAATATTATTATTAGATGGATATTTATATTTTGTTTTAGAACTTAAAAGATGGCTTTTTTCATTAATAATATTAGCGTTAACTGTTGCTTGGATTCAATTTTGGATTGATTTATTCAAGGAAAATAAAAGACAGAAAGAAATTGAGCTGCAGTTCTTGGAGTTTATCAGGAATTTAGTCAGCAATGTAAGATCTGGGGTAAGCATACCCAAAAGTGTGATTAATACTGCTAATGAGGATTATGGTGCTTTGTCTAGATATACTGTAAAATTAGGAAGACAAATTGAGTGGGGTATACCAATACATAAAGCGCTAGTTACCTTTGCTAATGATACTGGGAATAAAGTGATAAAACGGTCTGTTTCCATAATAATAGAGGCTGATGAATCTGGCGGAGATATTGCTGATATACTAGAATCAGTTGCAACTTCTGTGGTTAATATTAAGAAGATGAGGGAAGAAAGAAGAAGCAGCGTATTTTCTCAAGTTGTACAGGGGTATATTGTTTTTTTTGTTTTTATTGGGATAATGCTGGTGCTGCAAATATGGTTGTTTCCCAGGATATCAACTATTGGCGGTACTGAAGCATTGCCCTCTGCTATAAGCGGATTTACTCAAGCTCCTATTGTTGGTGTTGGAGAAAAAATTAATTTGGATTTTATATTCTTTTCAATGCTGTTAATACAAGGGTTTTTTGCTGGAATTATGATAGGCAAATTTTCAGAAGGAACTTTAAAACAAGGATTAATACACTCCTTAATTTTAATGACTAGCGCTGCCTTGATAATTTTTACTGTTAAAGGTGGTTTTTGATGGATAAAAGTAAAGAGTTAATTAAGGATATTTAAATAATTGTTTTATTAATATTTATAGGAAAATTGATTGAAAATGGTGTTTTGTAGTAGTCAGAAAGGTTTAAATATCGTAAAATCTATTTAATGATAATATGAATAATCATAAAGACAAATTAATGATTTATATAGACGAAGAAAGAGCTAAATTAGTCGGAGATATAAAAAATAGAGAAGCTAAATTGAAAATTGAAACTGACTTGATTAATGATATTGTCGGGCCAAGGAGAGCTGGAAAAACCTCTTTAATGAAACTTGAAATGAGGGAATTAACGAGCAACATTGATAAAAAAAGAGTTATTTACATTAACTTTGAAAACAGAAAACTTTATCCTCTAACTCCTGAATATTTTAATGATATAATACAAATAATTTACGAAGAAGAAATTTTAAAGCTGGGAAAAATTTATCTTTTCTTAGATGAAATTCGAAGAATTAAAAATTGGGAAAAATATGTTAGGAGTATATATGACGAGTTTAAAGGCAAGATTAAAATTTTTATTTCAGGCTCAACTTCAAAGCTAACTAAAACCAGTATGAGTTATTTGTTAAGCGGAAGACATTTAACTTCTATTGTCTTTCCTTTAAGTTTTAGAGAATTTTTATATTTTAATGGAATAAATTTTGAGAAACCGATTATAGAAGAAAAAGAGGCTAGGATAAAAAAAGCATTAAAAAATTATCAAACTTTAGGCGGTTTTCCAGAAGTTGTCTTAACGAAAAACGATGAAATTATAGAGATATTATTTTTAGATATTATAAATAGAGATATTGCCCCAAATGTAGAGAACAAAGAAATTCTTGAAGATGTATCTTATTTTTTATGCAGTAATAGCGCAAGACTGACAAGTTTTTCGAAATTAGCTAATTTATTAAAAAGCAGGGGCATAAGTATATCTGTTCCAACACTAGAAAAATATTTCAACTTAATGAAAGATGCTTTTCTTTTTTTTGACAATACTATATTTTCATATAAAGTTAAAGATCAGTTACAGTATCCTAGAAAAATCTATTGCATAGATAATGGATTTGTCAATTATTTTGGCTTTAAATTTTCTGAAGATGCAGGTAGGCTCATGGAGAATTCTGTTGCTATACAACTCTATAGAATTTCTCAACAATATCCTAAGACAAAAATATTTTATTTCAAAACACCTCTTGGAGAAGAAGTTGATTTTGTTGTTAAGGACGGGTTGAAGATTAAGCAACTAATTCAAGTCTGTTATGACATGGAAGATGATGATACTAAAGAAAGAGAAATAAACGCTTTAATAAAGGCCAGCAAGGAGCTTAAATGCAATAATCTTCTTGTAATAACAAATGATAAAAGGGGAGAAGAAACAATTAATAAAAGAAAAATAAAATTTGTTCCATTATGGAGATGGTTATTAGAAGAAAAGTAAGAAAGTTGAATATATGTAACTTATCGGCTCTATTTATTTTAGAGAAAAGTATTTATATCTTTAGGCAGTAAAATATTGTATGAAAAGAGGTAGAATTGAGGTTTTAACTATTGTTATTGTTTTATTGTTGGTTTTAGTTGGTTTTAGTCTATTTGATGTTATTAATGAAAAATTAAGCAAGAAAGAGATTAGTGGTGGGGTTGTAAGCAATCAAGGAAGTACTGATAAAGGGTTAGGATTAAAACAATTAACAGACCAATTAAATAATTTAAACACCAATCTTAGGGTCACTTCTGCTCAAACTAGAATTTCATTAAATAATAATTTGGTGCAAGTAGCTAAACAAAGAAAAGAATTAATGTTAGATTTAATTGAAAAAGATCCTGAATTAGTTTTAAAAAATGCTTTAAAACAAGAAGTTATCGATTCTATGCCTGATAATGTTAAAGAAAATTTAGAAAAAAGAGTTAGTAAACAAGGAGATTTAGAAGTTTTAATAGAAGATGATTTTGAGAATAAAAAAAGCCGGGAAGAGTATTATTTAAATGAGAACGGTAAAAGAAGCTCGTTGCATTTTGTAGATGAAGGGCCTTTCGGATTAATTTCAGGAACTAAGGTTAAATTAAGCGGTTTACAAATAGATAATAAAATTGCTTTATATAAAAATCCAACAGATGAATGGCATACTTTAGAGGTTTTATCTGTGCCAGATACTTCTGTCAATTTAGGTGAACAGAAGACAATTGTTATTTTGGTCGATTTTCTCGATGATGGAAATCCAACTAAATCTAAGGAAGATTTGTACAATGATATACTTAACTCCGATAATCCGTCGTCTATTAATTCTTTTTATAAAGAAGTTTCTTATAACAAAGCATGGCTTAGTGGGGATATATTTGGTTGGTATACATTCTCTGGTAACAGTAACTGTGATTCAAATTCAATATTGTCAAAAGCGCTGCAAGCAGCGGATTATAATGTTTTTTTCCCAGATTATAAAAGAATTATTTTAATATTTCCCCATAATCCTTCTTGTCATGCGGCCGGTTGGGCATATATTGGGTTAAGAACAATAGATACTCCTGATGGATCAATTTCGGCCTCAGTTGCTTGGATAAATGGAGATGTTTATACTGGAAGTTATCCGACATCTATTCTTTCTTCTTATCTAATCGCCCATGAACTGGGCCATAACTTTGGGGCACAACATTCAGGTACTTACGAATGTGGAGAAAAAGTTTATTTAAGAAAAAGTAATGAATGCATTTCTCTTTATACTAGTGACTTATATGATATAATGAGCTACATAGGAGTAGGTTTACACTTGAATAGTATAAGTAAGGAAGTAATTGGTTGGTTAGATTCTCAAAATATACTAGAGGTTCCTCATTCTGGTAGTTATATATTAAAACCTTTTGAGGTAGCTACTCAAGATATTCAAGTTTTAAAAGTTCCTAGAATGATGTGTCCTTTACCTTACGAAGATGGGTGTGGGGGAAATGATATTAATGGGTGGTATTATTTAGAATATCGAAGAGCGGTAGGGTTTGATAGAGGACTTAATGAAGAAGAGTATGGTCTAACTTACAATCTGAGTGGTCCGATATTTCATATTGATAGGAGGTGGGGGCCACAGTTAATTGATATGACTCCACATATTGACACCAGTGGATATTACGACAGAGATTTTAGCAATGCGGTTCTTCCGGTTGGGCAAACTTTTTATGATCTTTATAATGGTTTTTCAATAAATACAGTAAACATAAATGATGAAACAATTGAAGTTAAGATTTCGTCTTCTAATGGATATTGTGAAGATGGGATAGACAACGATTTGGATTATAAAGTTGATTTAGATGATCCTGGTTGTTCGAACAATCCACTGAGGAATAGTGAAGTTGTACAATGTGAGGACGGTATAGACAATGATAAGGACATGGGAATTGACTTAGATGATACTGACTGCGGGAATACTCCTTTTAGAGATAGTGAAACAATAGAATGTGAGGACGGTATAGACAATGATAATGATTTTGCTTTAGATTACCCGAATGATTTTAGTTGCACGAGTTCTAATGATGATGATGAATTCTCGCCCAAGACGGCGTGTCAAGATACGTTGGATAATGATGGAGATGGAGTAATAGACTATCCCCAAGATTTAGGATGTAGCAGTTTACAGGATTATAATGAGGTAGGCCAATGCCAAGATGGAATTGATAATGATAATGATAGCTATTGCGATTTCTATGGTTGTACAAAACTTGGTGAAGCTGCCGATGTGGGGTGTATTAGTTTAAATGATAATTATGAATTGAATGCCATCTGTATAGATGGCGAAGACAATGACGGAGATGGTTTAATTGATTACCCTAGTGATCCTGGTTGTGATAGCACAGAAGATGATGATGAATTTGATCCGAATGATATAGACAAATTCTACATAAAAAATTCTCAAGGGAACAATGTAGCTTGGTTTGGAGATAGTGGAAATATTGTTTTAAAAGGAACTTGTCAAGTTCAAGCAAATTGCTTACCCCCAGTAGATTCATTTATATTTAAAAACGGTATTGGTGAAACGGTTGCGTATGTTGATATAAACGGAAATTTATGCATAGAAACAGGAGATTGTTCATCTAGCCCTAGTTGTTCTGCTACTAGTAATGATGAATTTATCATGCAAGATGAAACTGGAAAAGTAGTTAGCAAAATAGATTTAACTAATGGTGATTTATGTTATATTGGAAGATTAATTGAAAATGGAAATCCGTGAGATGTTAGGAAGATTTATATAGTATAGCTGTATAATTATACAGTAAAGCAGTATAACAAGAATAAAAATGATAACAAATAATGAAAAAAAAATATTGAAGTTTTTACTAGTCAATTTTGACAAAGACTACTCTATTAATGAAGTAGCAAAGAAATGTGAATTGTCTCCTAATGGGGCATATGAAATATTAAAAAAATTTGAGGAGAAAGGAGTACTTTTGCCTAAGAAGATATCTAATGTGAAATCGTATAAAATAAATTTTAGTAGCAAGGAAGCTATTAAATTACTGGAACTTATGCTGATTCCGAATTACAAAGAAGATAAGATAAGCTATAGGTATAATGACTTAAAACTTTTAGAAGAAATAACCAGTTTATGTATCATATTTGGGTCGTACATTACAAAGAAAGAGAATCCTAATGATATTGATGTCTTGTTTGTTATAAAGAAAGAAAATTACAAAAAATATTCCAAAATATTAGAAAAGGTAAAGAGGGCCTTGCCTCTTAAGATTCATGATATTATACAAACAAAAGAAGATTTAAGCAAAAA
>CAYIXS010000030.1:0-7742 GCA_964367445.1 Candidatus Woesearchaeota archaeon
TAATGGATTTGATTGAAAGGAAGATATTATTTAGGATACATAATGATTTTAATTTGTTGTTTCAGAAATGGTTTAGTATGTTAATTGATAGTGATATAATGAATGTTAATTTAGACGAGAGCTTTACTCCTGTGATAGAACAGAATGGGCATATAATAGATTATTATTATCTTTCTGGCGGGGAGAAAACTGCTGCTGCTTTGGCTTATAGACTTGCTTTAAATCAGGTAATAAACAACTTAATTAGCATAATTAAGACTAAAGATTTATTGGTTTTAGATGAGCCTACTGATGGATTTTCAAGTTCACAGTTAGATTTAATGAAAAATGTTTTAGATGAGCTAAATATGAACCAAGTTATATTGGTAAGCCATGACAGTAAAATAGAAAGCTTTGTTGACAGGGTAATAAGAATAAGGAAAAATGAACATGTTAGTGAGGTTATATAAGCACCATAATGTTTAAATATAATAAAGCCCACAAAATTAATATGGTTAACAAGGGTAGTTTAGTTTTATTAATAGCACTGATTTTTACTATTTTGGTTGTAATTAATGTAAATGCGGCTGGTCTTGTAATAAGCTCTTCTAAGGTGGAAGGCAGTGTTGAGCCTGGTGGAACTGCAATTCATATTATAAAAATAAAAAATACTGAATTAAGAGACAAAACAATAAAATTAAAACCAGAGGATTTTGGTGTTGCTCCATTTTCTGATGCTGTTGAAAATGTTTTTTTTGAGCCCGGTAGTAACGTTATAGTGTCTGTAGCGGGTGAAGTTGAAATTAAGGTTAAGACAAAATTTTTGGAAACAGTCAGGCCTGATAGAAATTATATAACCAAAGTGTTAATAAGATCACCTATAGATCCACAATTAAGAGAAGAAGTAGCGTTAACTACTTATGTGATACCTTCTGTTGAACTTGTTGAAATAGAACTTGGCTTGCCTAAAGAAATGACTCCAGGGAAGAAAAATGAAATATTAATTAATTTAACAAATAAGGGCAAGGATGATTTGGAAAATTTAGATATATTTTATAGTAGCACAATATTTAACTTGGAAGACAGGATTAGTTTAAAAGGATTTGAAAAAAAGACAATTAAGTTTAATCTTGAGATAGATCCTTTAATTCAAAAAGGGGAATATACTTTATCTGTAAGATTATTTAAAGATGGTAAAATAAAGGGCAGCAAAAGTTTGAAATTTTATGTTGGAGAAAATCCGAGTTTGAGAGAAAGTGACTTGAAAACAAGGGGTTTTTTGAGCACTACTGTTGAAATTGTCAGGGAGAATGAAGGAAATACAGAGATATCTAAAAGCGTTAGTTTTCCTGTAACTTCTTTTCAAAAATTATTTACTACAACAGACCCTAAAGGCAAATTTGTCAGTGATGAAAATGGAATGAGATATGAATGGGAATTTACTGTTCCTCCAGGATCTATTTATAGAATCACTGTTAAAACGGATTATAGATGGCTATTCTTCTCTTTGGTTGCTTTGTTATTAATAATAATTTTTGTGATATATTTGAAACGAAGGAATGTTTCAGTTAAAAAAAGCGTTTTTAAGATTACTGAATCTAAAGATGGTGTAACTGAACTAAAAATCCTGTTGCATGTTAAAAATAAAACCCATAAAGAAATTTATAATTTGAAAATAATTGACTTGTTGCCCAAAGTAATAAAACCAGAGTCTGATTTTGGTACTTTGAAACCAAGCAAAATACAACAAGGAACTGCCGGGATGAGGTTAATTTGGGAAATAGATAAATTAGATCCTGGTGAAGAAAGGATAATATCCTATAAGGTAAGCTCTAAATTGCCTTTGGTTGGAAAAATGATGTTGCCTCCTGCTTTAGTACAACATTATGGCAAAGGAAAGAGATTAATTAATGTTAGATCTAATAGGTTAATTTTTAGTGGAAGAGAAAAATAGAATTATAATTCTTTTTCCATATCAAATACTTTGCCCATAACTGACCAACCTCTTTTTTTGTAAAACTCAATTACTTGTTGGTTCTTTTCTGTAACAAATAAAGTTGGTCTTCTTATTCCCGCCTCTTTTAATCTTTTTTCTGCTTCATCCATTAATTTACTTCCAAGCCCTTTTTTCTGGTAGTTAGGATGAACACTAAGATGATAAATAAAAGAACACCATGGATCGTAACATATAAAGACCGTGCCAACTAATTTATTATCATCTTCTAAAACTATGATTGAATTTGGATCGTGCCCTATTTTTATTTTTAAATTCTCTCTTGTGTCTAATGGTTCGTAATAATTTTCTGTGGCCTTCAATAATTCTACTAATCTCTGGAAATCTTGATCTTGATAATTTCTAATTTGCATGTTATTTTTTATTAATGGTATATTTTATTATAATAGAATAGTAAGGTTTATAAGTTATTTTTAATGTTTTCTATATATCCCCACGTAGCTCAATTCAGTATTAAACTGAGAGCAGTGGTAGAGCATTCGGCTGTTTACCTTTTTAAGGTAAGCTAGAGATGAATTCACTTATTGACTAACCAATGGTGTGGATGAAAATAAGTCAGCCAAACCCGAAAGATTTATCCGGGTAAGGTTGGCAGTTCAAATCTGCCCGTGGGGA
Organism: Candidatus Woesearchaeota archaeon; assembly: GCA_964367445.1. Taxonomy (GTDB): domain Archaea; phylum Nanobdellota; class Nanobdellia; order SCGC-AAA011-G17; family JACPIM01; genus JACPIM01. The sequence continues at coordinate 2,609 of CAYIXS010000030.1, forward strand.
TTTATTTTTTCTAAAAGCAAACTTTATAAATAATAAATAAGGTTTTTTAATTTACGCCTGCATAGTATAGGCTTTTGAATAAAAAGGTACAATGGCTAGTACAGGGCCCTGTCGTTAAGCTTTTCTTTGGAAAAAGCGTTAATTGAAAAGTTCTTTCGTTAACGTTTCTTTTTAAGAAAGGTTAGTGGATAGGCCCAGACCCGAGTCCGATTCTCGGTGCAGGCGGTTTTAATCTTAAATTATATATTTAGTTTGATATATTTTAAATCTCATAAATATTTATAAATTCTCTATTCTTAAAATAATTTTAATGAAAGTTTTTTCATTTAAAAACATTTTATTTATTTTTATTCTAGCTATTTTACTTTTAACTTTATCTATGGTAATAGCCGAAAATTATTCTCCTAGAGGTCATCAGAACAAATTTCCAGGATCTACTGGAGATCAAAATGAAACGTTAGATAATGAAACAGAAGGTGAGCATAATGAAACAGATGATGGATGTATTGAAGAATGTAGTGATGTTTATACAAACACAATAAAAGAATGTAATTCTGTATATAATGATTTAATTCACCAATGTAATGATAATAGAGAAAACTCATTGGAAGCCTGTGGTGAACTAAAAGGAGAAGAAAAAAGAGATTGTGTTAAAAACGCTAATATAGAAAGTAAACAATGTAAAAAAAACGCAAGAACAATAAAATATGAATGTAAACAAACTGCTAGAGAAGAAAGAAAAAATTGTTTTGATGCATGTGAAGCTCCTCCAGGCTCAGAGGAAATATTGTGTTGTGCAGAAGGTTTAAACGGAGAATGTTTCCTAGCAGATACGATAGAATCCTGCAGAGCCCGTGGTTGGGCAGTAATGGATTGTATGCCCCCATTAAATGCAAATGATTTACCAACAATTACAGACTTTAGAAATGAAACACACAATCCATTTAATACAAGCAACCCCCCTTATAATGCAAGCGATCCCTTGTTTGTTAGTTTAGCTAACAATGTAACGGCTAGTGGAGTAAATAATACAGCCTATGTCCCAGGAAGTTATGAATGTGCTAACTTTGCAGGGGATTTAGAAGCAAATTTAACTGCAAGAGGCTATAATGCAACATTTACAGCTTATTGGTGTCATGGTGGTCCAGGTAATCCTCCTCCTACTGCCCATGCTATTACAGATGTACATTTATCAGATGGAAGGTTAGTCTGGATTGAACCTCAAACTAATAGGATGATTAATATGGATATGGATGGGGATGGAATTGTAGAATATAATAATAATGCGTTTACAAATTCTGTAGCAGTAACTACAGATGATAACTGCCAAATATCTGTTTGGGAAAACAGAGCTCAAGCTTCAGCTGCAGGAGTTCCAGGAGCTTAATTACTTATCAAATAACGTCCTTTTATTTTTTCTATTTGTCATAACTCAATAAATTATTATTTTTATATCCTATAAAATAGATATCCTATTATATAAATAAAAATAGAAACATTTATATACTAGTAATTTGGCAAAATTCTAAAGATATCAAACTTTATTAGGCCTTTCCACAAAATGTTTAACTTTTTACTTAATTCATTCATTTATCATAATAATTCTAGCTATACATTGGTAACAAATGAGGTAGATTGCTATAAAAAATAGATATTTTTACCTTTTTTAGTATTGATTATATAGCTAGAGAGATTGGGCCGGTAGCTCAGCACGGTAGAGCACCTGGCTTTTAAATCGTGCAGAAACCAGGTGGTCGCGGGTTCAAAAATAAATCCTTAAAACCCAAATCGTTAACACGATTGGGCCCAAGCGAAAGCTTTGGGAAGCGTTGGCGGAAAGTGAAAGTCCCGTCCGGCCCTTCCATATCACAAACAGAAAATGAAAGAAGACAAAATAGATATTAAACAACATGTTTTGGTGCCTGAACATATTTTACTAACTCAAGAAGAGAAAGATAAACTCTTAAGCAAATACAATATAAATCCTAATCAGTTGCCGAGAATTTCTAGAAAAGATCCTGCAATTATTAATTTTGGCACCAAAGCCGGGGATATTATAAAAATAATCAGGAACAGTCAAACTGCTTCAAAATCTGCATATTACAGGGTGGTAATACATGATTAATGGTAATGAATTAATAAAAAAATATTTTGATGAAAATTCCCTAGTTAAAGCTGACATAGACAGTTTTAATTATTTTATAGAACATGGAATGCAAGAGGTAATTAAGGAAATCGGAGATATTGTTCCTACTATAATACCACCAGATGTTCAGGATTTTAGAATTAGATTAGACAAGATAGAGATTGAAAAGCCATTAATAGTAGAAGCAGATGGGAGTAAAAGGTCAATTTATCCTATTGAAGCAAGATTAAGAAAAATAAGCTATTCTGCTCCTGTATTCCTGAATATTAGCGTGCATATAGATGGTGTTCAAAGAGATTCTTTTAGGACACAGATTGGAAAAATTCCAATAATGTTAAAGAGCAAATATTGTTATTTAGATGGTTTAAATTATGAAGGGTTGGCTGAAAAAGGCGAGGATCCAGATGATCCAGGTGGTTATTTTATTTTGAATGGTAATGAAAGAGTACTTATTACAGTAGAAGATTTAGTTTCCAATAAAATGTTTTTTAATAGAAAAAAAAGCGGGCCAAGCAAGTATACTGCCCAGATTTTTTCTGAAATGGGTTCTTACAGAATACCACACACAATAGAACAAATGAAAGATGGAATAATATATATATCATTTACAAGATTTAAGAGAATTCCTGTAATAGATATAATAAAAACGCTTGGTTTAATAAAAGATGAAGAAATCTCAAAGGCGATATCTGAAGAAAAAATTTTGGATGATGTTTTAATAAATTTATTTAATTCTGTTGAAATAAAGAAACAAAGTGAGGCGACTGAGACTCTTGCAAAAAAAATGGGCATTATGGCTCCTAAGGAAGTTCAAACTGAAAAAGTATTTGAGAACCTGGATAAATATTTATTGCCTCATTTAGGCATAGCAGAGAAAGACAGACTAACTAAAGCGTATAATTTATGTAAATTGGTTAGAAGATTTTTGTTAATTGCCCAGAAAGGAATTATTATTGATAAAGATCACTATTCAAATAAAAGATTGAAACTAAGCGGTGATTTGCTGATTGATTTATTTAGAGTTAATATGAGAGCATTAGTTAATGATCTATTATACAATTTTCAAAGATTGGTGAAAAGGGGTAAATTTAGTTCTGTTAAAATAATAATAAGGGATAAATTACTAACGTCAAGAATAAAAAGTGCTATGGCTACTGGTGCTTGGGTCGGTGGAAGAAGGGGAATTAGCCAAAATATGGATAGAACTAATTTTTTAGCTACATTAAGTCATTTACAAAGAGTTGTTAGTTTATTAAGCGCTTCCCAAGAAAATTTTGAAGCAAGAGCGTTGCATAGTACACATTGGGGCCGTTTGTGTCCCATAGAGACACCAGAAGGAACTTCAATTGGATTAAGAAAAAACCTTGCATTGTTGAGTACAATATCGCAACAGCCTTATGATCAGGATAAAATAAAAAAAGCATTATACCAAATAGGGTTAAAGGATATTAAAAATGGTTGATATATTTTTGGATGAAAGATTTATTGGAAATACAGATGAGTCAGAAAATTTTGTTAGTAAATTTAAAGAAATGAGGAGAACTAACAAAATACCTAGTGAATTGAACATATATTTTGATAATAAGCTAAATGAGATACATATTGAAAGTTCAAGGGGAAGGGTAAGAAGACCTGTTATTATTATTGAAAATGGAAAAAGCAAATTAACTCAGGATGTTATAAATAAATGTATAAAAGGAGAGATGTCTTGGAAAGACCTCATAACAACTGGTATTGTTGAATATTTAGATGCTGCAGAAGAAGAAAATGCACTAGTTGCTTTAGATGAAAATAGCATTACAAATGAGCATACACATTTAGAAATAAGCCCAAGCATTTTATTGGGATTAACTACAAGTTTGGTTCCTTATGCTAATTTTGTTCAGAGTTCAAGATTAAACAGGGGTAGCAAGACACAAAAACAAAGTTTAGGATTATATGCAGCAAATTATTTATTGAGGATGGATACTGATGTTAGTGTATTACATTCTCCACAGGTTCCAATAGTTCAAAGTTTTATGTATGAAATTTCTAGATATAAAAATCATCCTTCTGGACAAAATATTGTTATTGCATTAATGAGCTATGGCGGTTACAACATGCAGGACTCTATTGTAGTTAATAAGGGAAGTGTTCAAAGGGGATTAGCAAGGAGTACTTATTTTAGGCCATATGTTGCAGAAGAGCTAAGGTATTCTGGCGGTTTGATTGATGAGATTGGAATACCTGATAAAGAAGTTAAAGGATATAAAAGTGAAAAGGATTACAAGTTATTAGATGTTGATGGCATTGTAGGTCCTGAAGTGAAGGTTGAACCTGATAATGTTATTATTGGTAAAACAAGTCCTCCTAGGTTCCTGGGGGAACTAGAAGAATTTTCTATTGCTGCTTCAACAAGAAGAGAAAGCAGTGTTGCTGTTAAACAAGGAGAAGAAGGTAAAGTTGACATGATTGTATTAACTGAAAATGAAGAGGGTAATAAATTAGTTCAAGTAAGGGTTAGAGATTTGAGGATTCCTGAAGTTGGCGATAAATTTGCTTCAAGACATGGGCAGAAAGGAGTTATAGGGGCTATAGTTCCAGAAGCTGATATTCCATTTACTGCTACTGGAATACAACCTGATATAATATTCTCACCGCATTCTGTTCCTTCTAGAATGACTATAAGCCATTTAATAGAAGTTATAGCTGGGAAAGTTGGAGCTTTATCTGGAAGGTATATCGATGGCACTACTTTTGGTTCTGAAAATGTTGATGATTTAAGAAATGAATTGAAAGAATTAGGATTTAGAGAAAATGGTTGTGAAACGATGTATAATGGTATAACTGGTGAGATTTACAAAGCTGATGTTTACATAGGCAATATGTTTTATTTAAAACTTAAACATATGGTTGCTAATAAATTGCATGCCAGGGCATCTGGAAGAATACAGTTGTTAACAAGACAACCAATAGAAGGCAGAAGTAAAGGTGGTGGATTGAGATTAG
>CAYIXS010000031.1:0-7357 GCA_964367445.1 Candidatus Woesearchaeota archaeon
AACAAGAGGCGAGGTGGAATTCAAATGAATAATAAAAGATGGTATATTCTCTTTAGTGTTTTAATTCTTTTAATGATAGGCTATGCATTCTATGTTATGGCAGCAGCTGAGCATTTAAAAGCTGGCGGTTATGTTGTTAATATATCTAACCTACTTTTAACTAATGGTACTGGTGGTAAAAGTGGTATTTTGACAAATAATACAGGAATACTTGCTGGCGTATTTAACTTAACTCTTCATTATATTGCTGGTAATGGTTCAACAAACGCATCTTGGTTTATTATTAATAATGTTACAGTTAGTGATAATAGGACTGTATTAATAACTAATAATAATGGCTCAAACTTGACAGCATTTGGTACTTATGACTTTGCAACTAATTATGATGCTGATTTGCATACTAGGACTTTTAGCAATGCAAGAAGTTATAGTATTATGATTAATGTAACAAATGAATCAAGTTTTGCTAATGGTGCTTATAATGCTGATAGGACAATAGTTCAAATATTTACATTTAAGATTTATCCACATAATTTAATGAATAATAGGAATAATGAAACTATTACAATTGGTGGTGAATATACTAAAAAAGATGGAACAGTAACAAATCTTAATGGAATAATTGCTACTTCTGGATACCTAACAAATTTATCAACTCAGATAAATGTTACTGGCAAGGTTATATTAAATGGTAGTATTGCAGCTGGTAATATGACTACTAATGTATCTTGGTATGCAAGAGGAGATTATAATAAAGATGGTGCTGTTGATGAAATAGTTATAGGATTAAATCATAGTATAGGTCAAACTGGGGTAGTTTGGGATACTAGTAATGTAAGTGATGGACTTTATAATATAACAATGCACGTAACTAATTTAAGTAGTAGTAACATATCTGGTCATGTATTTAATCTAGGAAATTCGTTTAACAAGACCATTTTAACTGTTATGGTTGATAATACCGCTCCTAGTATAAGCAATGATTTAAGTGATACAGATGCTATAATTTATACAAGAGGAGAAATTGAAGCTACTTGTGGATTTTCAGACCCTAGTCCTGGTAGTGGATTAAGCCCTAGTACACAGGTTTTAGAATTAGAAAAACCAAATGGGGAGATTACGCAAGTTTTGACTGCTACTGATGCAAATAATGCATATGCATTTAATGAGGAAGAAACAGCGGCTACTGGAACTTATAAAGTAAGATGCAGTGCAACTGATGGTGTTAATCAAAATACAGTAACTGAAAAAACTTTCCAGGTATTTGCTAGAGGTGGTGTTTCGAGTGCAACTGGTGGTGGAGGCAAAAAAGCTAAGACAGTAGAAGAAACAGAAGGTGGAGAGGCAGGAGCTGTTGAACAACCTACTGGACCAACTGGTGCTGCTGTAGGAGAACAACCTGGTGCACCTAGTGGTGGTGAAGCTGCTCCAAGTACTGGTGCTAGAGCAGGTAGTACATTAGCTATAGTTATAGCAATTATAGTTATTGCTGGAGTTGTAATCTACTTCCTTGTAAAGGGAAAACCTGGCAAAAAAGGTCAAATAAAATTTAGTAGGGCCGAATTAAAGCCAAAGAACTACTAATTTTTTATCTTTTTTTGTTAGTAATATTTAAAAACTATTTCTTATTTTATGTTTTTATATGATGGGGAAAATTAAAAGAAGGAAATTGGTTATACCAATATTTATTATTCTTGTAATGTCTCTTAGTATATTCAGTTTTAGCCTTAGTTTTATTGGTAGCAATAATGAAAGAACGGTGGATTTTAAGGGAAAAACATTTAATCTTGTTAATGGAGCATGGAAAACATATTTAGATGGAAAAGAAGTAGTGGTTATAAATGATCCGAGTACACTTAGTGAAATAGATATTGATGGATTTAATTTGAGAAAATATGGTAAAGTTTACATATCTAAAAGCCAATCTATAAACTTAAATAATGAACTTATGGCTTTAGGAAACATAAGATCTATTCTTGGAACAAGCTTCATGGATAGTTGTTTTGAAGATGTAGAAGGATGTGAAACTCTTCCATTGAAAAAATGTAGTGATGCTACTAATAATATTGGGGTTATTGAAATTTATGTAAATGAAGAAAACATAGTTGAAAATGATTTAAATTGCTTAATAATTAATGGAAATTATCAATTTGTTGGAGAGGTTATTGATAAATTGGTATTGGAAACATTGATATAAAATGGAAAAAAGCTCTTTAAGATATGTTAATATATTTTTAGTAGTTATGATAGTATTGCTTGTACTTTTTGGCATTATAATGTTTGCTTATCAAAGAGAAAGATATTCTGATACATTTTTTAACTATAACGGTTTTGAGGTACATAAGGTGAGTTTGTTTGATAGGGGCTTTGTTTATAAAATAAGCTTAGTTTCATTAATTAACAATAAATTGTATTCTATTGAGAGCAGGTACAATCCAAAGGAACTAGAAGAGATACCTGTTAATATTGATCTAGATGATATTTACAATAAAGAAACATTATTTATCACTATGGATAAGAATGCTACAGCAATTAGTGTTTTAGCAGCTACAGAGATTAGCAAAGTTACAGGAAATAGTTTAATATTTAGATATCCTATAAGTGATACTTTTGGGGCATTAAAAGAGCCGGTTGAGGGTAAAAACGTTACAGTAATGACTTGTAACAATGTAAGTGAAAATATAGGTGTAATATCGTTTGAGATTAATAACAAATCAGAAATTTACTCTAATAACGGTTGCGTGATTTTATCTGGCAAAAATGAAAATGACCTAATAAGGGTTGCTGACAGACTAATGCTTGTTTTATTGGGGATTATGAAACCGTGAGCTTTATAAGCTAGATTCAGCTATTTTTCGCTTATGATAGACAAAGATATTTTAGGTATAATTGCCTGCCCTAACTGTAAAGAAGGCCTTATATTAATTAATGATAAATTGTTATGTAAACAGTGTAAAAAAGAGTATAAAATCGATAATGATGTCCCTATTTTATTGGATTAAAGCCGCGATCGCATAATCTGGTATTGCACAGGCCTTGAGAGCCTGGCCCTTCGGGGCATCCCGGTTCAAAATAGCCTTTCTTAGAAAGAAAGCCTAAGGAAAGAAGTTCTTTTTCCAAGGTTTTTCTTAGAAGAAAAAGCTTTATGAAAGTCCGGGTCGCGGCGTCTTTTTTCTTTATAATATAACACAATAAAAATTAAAAAGCCAGAAATGTTACTAATTTTATAAAAATGGGATTTTGGTCTTGGTTATTTGGATTTGGGAAAAGAAATGAAGTAGTTGAAGAAGTACAAGAAATACAACCAAATACAGAAGTAAAAGCAGCAGAACTGGAACAAATAGATGTTAGAAAGCCAAAATATAAACCCAGACCACTAACAAGAGAAGATGCTCTTTTTGTACAAGATATGGCTAAAAAAGCCAGTACTCCTGATCTTAAAATAACTCCTTTTGTTGATAAGACAGATCCGAAATATATTGAAAAAGTAACTAATGAATTAAAGGAGAAAATTGCTAGGGGAAGGTAAACCCAGTTTATTATTTAAATGCTATTGAAATGTAACTTGAGAAGTCTTTTGGTTTGGACACGCATTATTTCTTACTATATCGCGTCTTAGTGCCTCGGTGATGGATACGAGCTGTATCAATCTCTTATCTGTAAAAGAAAAATCTCCTTCTTCAAGTGAAGCCTGTTCCCTTGGATAATTAAAATCTATAGGAACACTTTTGACCCTCCAACCATCTTTAATGACTCTAAGAACAGGGACAAAATAGTGTGACCAATTATCTGGTTTTCCTTGATATCCCATACAAACTTCATCTATTGTTTCGTCTAAGAAATATCTTGTAAGTTCTCTTTTCCAAACTCTTGTACCTCCCCACATATCTAATTCCTCTTCTATTCCGGTTAATTCCTTAAACCAAATATCGCCGAATCTTTCAGCTGCTCTTTGTGCTGGTGGGTACGAATCTAAATCTCCTCGGTGTGGAACAACTAAATCAGCTTCATCATTTATTATGGGGGTTGCCATCTTTTCAATTTGAGAAATTAATGGAGTTTTTTCAATTTCTAACCTCATTACAACATCTTTTAAGGAATCATATCCTTTTTTTAGGCCTATTCTTGTTCTTTGAGAAAAACTAGCTCCTGATACTAAAGTGATATCTGCTCCTTCTTGTTCACATTGTTCTAAAAACCCATCGTAAGATCCTCCATCAATAAGATAAACATGATATCCTAACCTATTTGCTTCTCTCACAGAGGCTAATGCCAATTTGCTTCTTGTTAAATCCACTTCTGATTCTTTTCTAAAATAAGTAACACTAGTAACTGCAACTCTGTCTGCTATATTTCCAGATTCCATAAAATCGGTCTTGAAGAATTAGTTTATAAACCTTTGGGACATTATAATTAAATGAAAATTTACCTCATATATGATTTTTTAACGGAGTCTGGTGGATTAGAAAGACTAATGGCAAATCATGCAAAAATGCTAAAAGAAGAGGGATTTGAAGTAGATGTATTAACTTATCATTATACTCAAGAAGTCATAAAAAGAGCGGGTTTTGAGGGTATTACCATAAAAAATATATCAATTGTAAAAACAAGATCTGAATTAATAAATATTTTTTTAAGTATTTTTTTATCCTTTTTTGGAATAAATAAATTAAGAGATTGCAATCCTGATTTATTCATAACTTATAGCTTTCCAGCTAATTATTTAATAAGAAACAAAAGAATGAGAAAGATAAATTACATGAACCATTATCCTCATTTCTTATACTTAAAAGGAAAAGAAAAAATAGAGTGGGCTTCTTCAATAAAAGGATTTAAGAGATGGCTTGTAACAATCTCGTCTTGGTTTTTTGGATGGTATTTTAAAAAACTAGATATGACCTTAGTATTGAAAAGCAATTTAAATTTTGCCAATAGTAATTTTACAAAAAAAAGACTTGATAAGTTGTATAATATAAAATGTATAGTTAGTTATCCCCCTATTAGTAAAGTGTTTAAACCCTCGGAGAGAAAAATAAGTGACAAATATATATTTGCTGCCGGGAGAATCATTCCTGATAAAAAATATGATTGGCTTATTGAATCCTGCTCTTTAATGAAGAATAAACTTCCTTTATATATTTCTGGTGATGGAAGTCATGAGTATGTAGAAAAACTAACAAAGTTAGCTGAAGAAAAAGGAGTTGAAATCAAGTTTGTTAACAGGTCCCTAAATGATTTAATTATCTACTATACTAATGCCTCTGTATTGGCTTTTTCTACTCCTGGAGAGGATTTTGGTTTAGTTCCTGCTGAGAGCTTAGCTTGTGGTACTCCTGTTGTTGTATGGGGTGATAAGGCTGGACCAACTGAGCAGGTAATTGATAATGTAAATGGTTATTATGCTAATCCTTATGACTTAAAAGATTTTGCTGAGAAATTAGATAAAACAATATATACTAATCTGAAAACAAGAAATAGAAAAATGATTATTGAATCATCAAAAAAATTTTCTTATGAAGAAGTAAAAATGGGGTTTATTAAAGAAATAAAGAAAATATTAGAAAAATAATTTATTTGGTTTATCACCCATAAATTTATATAATATTGCTACGGGGTAGAATGTATGCTAAAAACTGCTGTTTTATTGGTTGGCGGAAAAGCAATGAGGTTAAGGCCAATAACAGATGACACACCTAAATGCATGGTTGACATAGAAGGTAAGCCACTTATAGAATGGATTATTGAGTGGCTAAAAGAAAATGGCATAGAAAAGGTTGTTTTGGGCGTAGCTTATAAAAAGGAAGCAATAATTAATCATTTGGGTGATGGAAGTAAATTTGGTTTGAAGATATTATACAATGATCATTCAGAAGCACAAGATACTGGAGATGCATTTAGATTAGCTATTGAAAACTGTAATGTTGATGATGAGAATTTTTTAGCTATGAATGGGGATGAGCTAACTGATATTTCTCTTAAAAATTTATACAGATTCCATGTGGAACATTTACCTGTAGCTACAATAGTTACTGCTCCTTTAAGAAGCCCGTTTGGCATTGTAGAGTCAGATGATAATCATACTATAACAAACTTTAAAGAAAAACCAATTTTATCTGATAAATTTGTAAATGCTGGAATCTATATTTTCAATAGAAAAATAAAAGAATATTTACCTGAAAAAGGAAGACTTGAAGAGACTACTTTTGTGAAATTAGCGAATGAAAGGATGTTGAAAACATTTAAATACTTTGGATTTTGGAGGACTTTGAATACTCATAAAGATCATGAAGAAATGAGAAAAGCTGTATCAAATCTTAAGATATAAAATGGAAAGAGTATTAATAACTGGAGTTACTGGTTTTATTGGGAATGAAGTAGCCAGAAAGATTTGTGATGAATATGAAGTATATGGATTAGTCAGAACAACAAGCAATAAAAATGCCCTTAATCCAATTAAAGATATTTTGGGAAAGATAGAAATAAGATATGGAAATTTAACAGATTTTTCTGCAATAAGGAAAATAGTAAAAGATATATCCCCTCATTATATAATTCATTTGGGAGCTGCAACTGCTGTAAGACATTCTTTTGAGAATCCCCTTGAGTTTCAAGAAACGACTCATCTAGCAACAGTTAATTTAGTTCACGCTGCTCTTGATTTAGCTGAGTTTAAGAAATTCATCTTTGCTTCAACTATGGAAACATACGGGGATCAAGATCAAAAAACTCCATTTAAAGAAGATTTAAAATTAAATCCGTTAAGCCCTTATGCTGTGGCAAAAGTAGCTTCTGATTATTATATAAGGATGGCAGGCAAGGCTTTTGATTTACCTTATTTTATATTAAGGTGTTGCAATACTTATGGAAGAAAAGATAATGCTGGGTTTGTAGTGGAATATATGATTACCCAAATGCTAAAAAATGAGCCTGTTTATATTGGTTCTCCTGATGCTGTAAGAGATTTAATGTTTGTAGATGACCATGTGAATGCTTATGTTACTGCTTTGAAATCAGATGTTAAAAATGATGTTTTTAACTTTTCTCCTAGTAATGCTGTAAGTATGAAAGAACTAGCAGAAAAATTGAAAGAGATAACAGGATATAAAAAGGAGATAATATTCTCATTTCCTCCTGGTTATCCTTCTAGACCTGTTGTTGATCCATATCTTTCATTAGATGCAACAAAAGCGAAGTCGATTCTTAAATGGGAACCTAGATTTTCTTTAGAAGAAGGACTTAAAAAAACAGTAGAATACTGGAGAAAAAATATCTAATTCTTTTTAGTTTGTAAAAAAATTAAATAAAAAAAGAAAAAAACAGCTATTTAAGCTGTTGCTGCCATTGCAGATACTACAGG
>CAYIXS010000032.1:0-7353 GCA_964367445.1 Candidatus Woesearchaeota archaeon
AGTAATGAAAATCCTGGCTGGAGTAGGATCAAATTTTCCTGAAAATGGAAAAGGCCGCAAGAGCACGGTTTCCTTAGCACTATTTGTTAACTAAGGGTTAGTCAGTACCTTAGATGTATCTTAACTGAATACGTCGATGGACATCAGGTTAATATTCCTGAACTTTTTTATTTCGCTATGTTGAAAGATTGCTTCCGGATAGGTGAGGTCGCGAAAGTGGCTTTAGTACAGAATCTATGGATCGTAATGATAAGAAGTAGATGAATGTACTGACGAAAATTATTGAATCCAGGGGCCAGTGAAAAGTTTTTCAAATAGAAATAAATCAGCTGTACCAAGAACCAACACAGGTGCTCTAGCTAAGTAGGCTAAGGCCTGAAAGGGATAATCTAATTAAGGGAATTCGGCATATTGGCCCCGTATCTTCGGTATAAGGGGTGTCTATATACGTTCTTGATAATGTAAAGTGCGTACGTAGATCTCAGTAACAAGGACTGCCCGACTGTTTACCAAAAACGTAGCCGATTGCTAATCTGAAAAGACTTGTATAATCGGTGAGACCTGTCCAGTGGTGGTGTCTGAAACTCCTTTTCAAGGGAGCTAATGCCCATTAAACGGCGGGGGTAACTATGACCCTCTTAAGGTAAAATATTACAATTGCCTTACATTGATTTTTAATCAATGCTTCAAGGGTGAATAGTTAAAGTAAATAGAAAAGATATAAACCAAAATGAAGAAAATCTAACTAAATGCTGGAAAATCTGGAGTATCTCAATCTACTACAATCATATTTAAAAATTAGATTGTAAGTAAAAATGATATGAGTGCAGACAATCAGCAGGAAAGATTTCTTAATTAATTTTAAGAAAAATCCTCAGAGACTATACGTTAGACTAAAAATAATTGCACGCTTGCGTGATTATTGAATTTGAATTTTTCCAGACTTAAGTCAAGGAAAAATTTTTAAGAATAATTTAATCAAATAAAATTTTTATGTAATAGATTTTAGCATTAAATTTACTTTAGCGGAGAAATTTGACAAAGTCAATTTCAAAGCAATAATTTGCGAACAAAGTGAGCAAGAATATTTTTAGAAAATATAGTCCGAACATTATGGCGACATAATGAATTGCTTAAAATTCAGATGAATTTTGGCACGTTGATAAAACTCAACGTAATCAGAAATGATTAATCTTCTTTCAAAAGAAAGATGTAACATAATTGAGCGTAATACCTTGTCGTCTGAATGGCGACTTGCATGAATGGTTTAACGAGGTAGTCACTGTCCCTAATTAGAACCTTCTGAAATCACTGACCGGTGAAAATGCCGGTGACACCTAGTGGGAAGCTAAGACCTTGTGGACCTTTACTGCAGCTTGTTGTTGTGATTCTTTGGATGATGCATAGAATAAGTGGGAGCATCGATATCATTTTTTCGGGAGTGATGGAGCGAAAGTGTAATACCACTCACCATTTAAGGAACCACTAACTCTCGTAAGAGAGGACAGCGGCATGTGGGCAGTTTGGCTGGGGCGGCACCCTGTAGAAAATATATCTATAGGGCACAAAGATGAGCTCATCTAGGGTGGAAATCTAGAGTTGAGTGCATGGGCAAAAGCTCATCTGACTGTATTCCGAACAGCAAGGAATGCAGGAACGAAAGTTGGTCCAAGCGAACCTTCGAGAACATTTAATAGGTTCCGAATGTGACAGAAAAGGTACCCCAAGGATAACAGGCTTGTCGCGCCCGATAGTCCGTATTGACGGCGCGGTTTGGTACATCGCTGTCGGCTCTTCCTAACCTGGTGGTGCATAAGCCACCAAGGGTGTCGGAGTTCACGCATTAAAAGGGATCGTTAGCTGGGTTAAGAACGTCAATAAAAAACTAACGATTCTGTATCAGACTGTAAGAAACTATCAAAAAACACGGCGTTGCATACGAGTAATTGTATGAAAAATAAAATCAGCTCATATCGGTGAAACCTAACCTTTGAAAAATAAGTATGGCAATACCGAGGGAAGATGATAATTTAAATAATAAATTTCATCCCCGTAGAGACTTCGAGAGAGATCTCGGGAGTTACATAAATAAATGTAGCTAACACGCTGATCCCCTAATTTTTAATTTTAATATTGTTAGGGTGATGGTATAGTCCACACTATTATGAAAATATTGGAATTTGTACGTGAGACAGTTTGTATGATATCTGCTAGGTGTGTTGTTGTTTGAGTGGAACGAGTATCTAGTACGAGAGGAACGGTACTTGGATGCCTCTGGTCAGCAGTTCTCATGTGGGAGGCTGCACAGCTACGCATTGTATGGATAAGTGCTGAAAGCATCTAAGCACGAAGTCATCCGCAAGACGAGACAACATAGGCCGTTGTAGAAGACAACGTTGATAGAACTGTGGTGTACGCACGAAGCTTCGGCGACGTGTTCAGCCAGCAGTTACTAATAGCCACAAATGGATAATTCGCTAAATAGAACTTTGCTCTCCTCGTCGTTTTTGATTTTTTACTGAAAAATCAAATATAAAAATTAGTGTATAAATATTTAAAAGTATTAATCTGTAAAAAAATATATGGTAACGCAAGTTAGGGATATTTTAATTGAAGTTATAGAACCTATATCATCTAGAAAGATGGGTCTTGTAATTAATCAGCTCGAAGAAATTTTAAGACAATATCTACAGCAAGATAATAAAACATGCCTTATTAAAAAAACCCTATTATGACGAAATAGTTTATGGTAGGGAGATGGTTCTACAGGAAGCTAATCCTAATGAACCTCCAAAAGGAACTAGATACAGGCTTACAATGACGTTAGAATAAGATATTTAATTATATTTTAATTTCTAAAAACATACATTTTTAATTTTAATTTCCTAAATATAACAATGGTAAAAAGAGGCAGGAATAAGAAACATACTCATAAGTTTTTAATTTTCTTAATTATTGTTTTTTTGATTATTGGGGTATTTTTATTTGTAACTAGATATTATCTTTATATCAAATTTCTTTTTGTTGAAGATGTTTTAGTTAATGTTGAAACTGAAAATCCTTATATAGAACTAAATAACGGAGAAACTGAAAATGTTTCGTTCAGTTTCCAAACAACTTCAAATGTTTTTTGTAAAGTTGAATGTACTACAAGTTTTAGAGAACTAAATAATGAAAATTATACCAAAACTAAAACATACTTAAGGCCACGAGATAAAATAACTACAACTTATCAAATAAACTCTAATAAAAATGGAGAAGGATTAGATCTTTACAGATTTGATATATCATGTAATAGCATTAAATCATTTTTATGCCCTACAACTGAATTTCCTACTAAAAGAAATTCTATAATTTCTGTTAATCACACACTTAATAAAGATGAAAAAAGTAAAAAAGAAAGTTATGAAAAAGATATAACACTATTAGTTAATCAATTAAATTATATTAAAATTTATTCTCAGTATTTTTATGAATCTTTATTAGAAATAAATAAAACAACTATGTCTTTATCAGACACAAATAAAACTGAACTTATGTTAAATGAAATTGATTCATCTATAATTAGTTTAAATGAACTTCAAGAAACATGGGGTAAACAAAATTATAATGAAATAGAGATAGATTTTAGAGAAGTAATAAAAAATAATGATAAAAGTATTAAAAATTTTGAAGAGATTAATGATTCTATAAATAACAAAATTGATAATTATAATAAAATTATTTTAGAATTGAATGATATTTATATTAATCTAACTAACATTGACTCTTATATTTTTGACAATGAAAATGATTCACTTGAAGTAAATAATACTATTAAGAATTATAATAACTTAGTTAAAAATATCTTATTTTATAGCAATATTGAAAATAAAATATTTTTGCTTAATCAGTTTAAAATAAAATATGATGAAAATATAACTAACTTAAATCTTAAAATTAAAAATTTGGGAAAAAACCAAAATGCGCCTGAAAATTCATCTGAAATATTGAAAACTGAATTAAATCCTATAAACTTTGATGAGTCTAAATATAGCTTAGTTGACTTTGATTTTTCTATACAACCTCAATGTTGTTTATTTGGAAAATGTGAAAAATGTTGTTTGAATAATGAATGTAAAAACAATAATTATCCAATAATATTTTTACATGGACACCAAATTATAAAACAGGAATCTCCTGAATATAGTTTAGAATCACTTAATAAACTGCAGGAAAAAATAGAAAATTATGATTATTTAAGTGATGGGACAACTAGTATAATTTTAGACAAAAATGATCCTAAGATACTTAAGTATTTTAATGTAACAACAAGTTTCAGAGGCAGTTATTATTATGACTTATTTAATGATCCTGCAAATCCAGTTGTAGTATCTGCAAAATCAGATGATATTGACATATATGCTACAAGACTGAAAAATTTAGTTAGTGTTGTAAAAGAAAAAACAGGGAGAGACAAAGTAATTATTGTTGGTTATAGTATGGGAGGGCTTGTTGCAAGAAGATATGTTCAGTTATTTGGAGAAAAAGATGTTGATAAAATAATTCTTATTGCATCTCCAAATAAGGGCATAAATAAAAATGTTGCAATGTATTGTGGAGTACTTGGAGAGGCAAATCAGTGCAAAGATATGAAAGAGAGTAGTGTTTTTATGAACAATTTAAACAATGGAGAAATTCAAAATATTCCTGTTTATAACATAATTGGAACAGGATGTGATACTTATGGAGAAGATGGTGATGGCATTGTAACAAGTAATAGTGTTTTCCTAGATTTTGCAAATAATTTTTACATAGATGGAACATGTAATAACTTTTTTGATCCTTTGCATGCACAAATAGTTGATCCTTCACAGTATCCTGGAACTTATGAGAAAGTAGTGGAGATTTTAAAAATGTGATAAGGTGATATAGAAAATTAAAAAGAGATATGATAAAGATAATATATGAAATTAAAGAAAAGAAATAATAAAATTATATTAAATTGATTTAGCACAATTATTAAAATAAATTATACACTGATAAATTAATAAAATCTGGCCCAAAAGTGCCCCCATAATTTATTATTGCTTATTTCACATAAAGTAGACAGGATAAATTAATAAATAGCCTAACTTGTTATTTTTTCAATGATTAATCTTATTGAAAGCGTAAAACAATATTTTTCTAAAGAAAGTAAAAACGGGAGTCATGGCTATGACCATGCTTTAAGAGTTCATAATCTTGGTAAATATATTGCAGAACATGAAGAGGGAGACTTAGAGATAGTACAGGCTGCATGTCTTTTACATGATATTGGGAAAAGTCATGAGAAAAAAGGTACTTGTCATGCTGAACTAGGAGCTCAAATGTCTGAAGAAATACTAATAAATTTGGGTTTTCCTATCCATAAGATTCCTTCAGTTGTTTATTGTGTTAGAGTTCACAGATACAGTGCAGGTATAAATCCAGTGACATTAGAAGCTAGAATTGTGCAAGATGCAGATAGACTTGAAGAAATAGGAGCTATAGCAATTGCAAGAGGACTTATAGAAGATAAACTAAGAGGCAAACCATTATATGATCCTAGCATTCCTCCAAATGCTGATTATAAAAGCGGAAGGAACAAAACCAGTATTAATTTTCTTAGGGAAAAATCCCTTAAACTTAAACCAGAAAGTTTTCATACTAAGACTGCACAGGAATTAGCCAAAACAAGATATGAATTTACCGAACAATTTGTAAAGAGAGTTATTGAAGAATGGGAAGTTGAAATCTCTCAATAATAATTCACTGTAAATTATGAGGCATAACTACCCACTAAATTAAAACAACATTTAGTTTATAAACCAGTTTTTGCTCTCTATAAAATGGTCTTATTTTTTGAATATCTTAAAAAATACAAGGGTATACTAATTTTAGCTCTTGTTTTAGCAACTATTAACCAGGTTTTTTCATTATTAGATCCTCAGATTACTAGAATTATAATAGATGATTATGCTACAAAATTCACCCAATTAGACAGATCAGTTTTTATGAAAGGAGTGGCTTTACTTTTATTAGCTTTTATAGGAGTTGCATTTGTTTCAAGAGTTGCTAAAAATTTCCAGGATTATTTTGTTAATTTAATAACTCAAAAAGTTGGAACAGATATGTATTCTAACAGTGTTAAACATACATTTATTCTACCTTATGAACTATTTGAAGACAGACGTTCTGGAGAGATTCTTCAAAAACTGCAGAAAGCAAGACAAGATTCCCAAAAATTAATTGAAAGTATGATTAACACAGTTTTTCTTAGTTTAATAGGGATGCTATTTATTCTTAGTTATGCATTTTATGTTCATTGGAGTATAGGATTGACTTTTATTATTGCACTTCCAATCATGGCAGGATTTGTTCTTGTAATAAGCAGAAAAATAGGAAAATCTCAGAAAGAAATTGTCAAGGAAAGCGCAGAGCTTTCTGGATCAACTACTGAAACTCTTAGAAATGTTGAATTAGTTAAGAGCCTTGGTTTAGAAGAACAGGAAATTGATAGACTTAATAAAGTAAATGATAAAATTCTTAGCCTTGAATTAAAAAAAATAAAATACATTAGACTTTTAAGCTTTATACAAGGAACAATTATTAACACCATGAGAGCAATATTATTATTCTTAATGTTATTTTTATTATACAATGGAAAGGTTACAATTGGAGAGTTTTTGAGTTTGTTCTTCTATAGTTTCTTCTTATTTGCACCTCTTGGGGAAATAGGGGGTGTTGTTTCAAATTATAGAGAAGCAGAAGCAAGCAATGCCCAGTTAAGAGAAATATTAAATATAAAACCTGAACCAATACCTAAGGACATAAAAACTATTGATAAAATAGAATCAATAAAATTTGAAAATATTAACTTCAAATATAATTCTAGTTTAAATCATTCTCTTAGCAATATTAATCTAACAATAAAAAAAGGAGAGAGAGTTGCATTTGCAGGGCCTAGTGGAAGTGGTAAGACAACTATGGTGAAATTAATTCTTGGTTTGTACAAACCAAGCAAGGGAAAAATTCTTTTTAATGATATAGACTCAAGGAAAATAGATTATAATTCCTTAAGAAAGGGAATAGGTTTAGTTTCTCAGGAAACACAGTTATTTGCAGGAACAATAAGAGAAAATTTACTTTTTGTAAATCCAAATGCAAGTGATAAAAAATGTATTGAAGCACTAAAAATGGCAAGCGCAGATCATTTAATTAATAGAATTAGCACTGGATTAAATACTAAAATTGGGGAGGGTGGAATAAAGCTATCTGGAGGAGAAAGACAAAGATTGGCAATTGCTAGGGCATTGTTAAGAGATCCTGAAATAATTATATTTGATGAAGCTA
>CAYIXS010000033.1:0-7294 GCA_964367445.1 Candidatus Woesearchaeota archaeon
CTATGGCTTGATATCTAATGAGTTGATAAAACAAATTAATTTTAAAAAACCCAATAGAAACCTTTTTAAATATACTTTATGAAATAGTAATAAACCAATGAAGACCCAAAATTTGGGTGCAATAAGGAGCATATTCCTTGTTTTTGGAGGTTAATATGGCAGATTTAAACACTAATTTTCCTAAAGAAAAAATAGATAAGGCTTATGAGGCTGTTGAAGTAGCTAGAAATACCGGCAAGATAAAGAAAGGCACTAATGAGGCTACAAAGGCTTTGGAAAGAGGGGTAGCAAAGCTTGTTGTTGTTGCTAAAGATGTTAATCCACAAGAAGTAATTATGCATTTGCCTGTTTTATGTGAAGAAAAAGAAGTTCCTTTTGTTGTTGTTCCAAGCAAGGAAGATTTGGGTGCTGCTGCCGGGTTACAGGTTGGAACTAGTGCTGTAGCTATTATCCAAGAAGGGGATTCTAAAGATTTAATTAAAGATATAGCAAAGTAAAATGGCTGAGAAAAACATAAGACCCAAGAAAGAAGAGACTAAACCTGAAAAAGCAGTTGTAAAACCTGTTATTTCTGATGCTGTTCCTGCTGTTGTTGAAGAAATTGTTGGCAGAACCGGGACTAGAGGAGAAGTAACATTAGTCAGGGTTAAAGTATTGGATGGAAGGGACAGAAATAAAATATTAAGAAGAAATGTTAAAGGGCCTATAAAGGAAAAAGATATTCTAATGTTAAGGGAAACCGAGATTGAGGCAAGAAGATTAAGTCATGGAAGGAGAGGTTAGATGGCAAAGTGCGGTTTTTGCGGCAGTGGAATAAGTCCTGGAACTGGCATTATTTATGTTTCTAAATCCGGCAAAATTGTTAATTTTTGTTCTAGCAAATGCAGAAAAAATCTAGTTAAATTAAAAAGAAAGGCAATCCATACTAAGTGGACTAAGGTATATCAGAAATAAGGATTGCATCATTATCAACCTGCAGGGAAGTCCTTATCAACCTGCAGAAAAACGGAAAGAAAAAATGATTGAAAAAAGTTTAATCCTAATTAAGCATGATGGGGTAAGCAGAGGATTAATTGGAGAAATAATTTCCAGATTTGAAAAAATAGGATTAAAAATTATTGGGATGAAAATGCTTCACGCTGATGAAAAACTAGCTTCTAATCACTATTTAGTTGATGAAGAGTGGGCTAAGAATGTTTTTGAAAAAACAAAAAATGCTTATGAAAAAAACAAAAAGAAATTTCCATTCAAAGACCATATGGAATATGGAAAAATGATACAAAGCTGGAATGTTGGCTTCTTAAGAGAAGGACCGGTTGTTGCTATTGTAATTGAAGGGTTACATGCTGTTGAGATCATTAGGAAACTTGTTGGAAATACTGAGCCTAGACAGGCATTACCTGGAACCATAAGGGGAGATTATACTGTGGAATCATATGCTGTTGCTGATATTAAAAAAAGGCCTGTAAGAAATTTAGTTCATGCTTCTGGAAGCGTTAAAGAAGCTGAAAGAGAAATAAGCTTGTGGTTTAAGGAAAATGAATTATGCGAGTATAAGAAGGAATTGGATAAACATTATTTGTAATGAAAACTTTTATAAATAACGAGAGGATAATTATTTAAAAGAGGTGATTTTATTGGCTGATTGGGATCCTTTCAAAGAGATGAAGAGAGTTCATGATCGAATAAATAAAAAGGTTAATAGCTTAATTGGCGGATATAAGAAACCTTACAGCAATATAACGCAGAATCCTAAAAGCGTTATTATTAATGTTGAACTTCCTGGAATAAAGAAAAAAAATATATTTCTAGATGTTAATGATGAAAAACTAATAGTGAAAGCTGAAGAGAATTCTAGAAATGATTATCCTGAAATTGAAAAAGCCTTGGGCTTTTATAGATCGATTATATTACCTAAAGGATTATCTGTTGATAAAACCGAAGCTAAATTTTCTGGTAAAGTTTTGAAAATCAAGATACCTAAAAGGAAAACTTCTAAAAAAGTAAGTATTAAATAAACTTTTCAAGAACTTTTTTTGAATTAACTATTTCTTGTATATTTTTTGGGATTATTTCTAAAACTAAAGGTCCGTTAAATTTTATTTCTTTTAATTTTTTAAAAATTATTTTTAAAGGCAGATTTTTATTTGTTAACGGAAAATGATCTGAATTGTTTTTCATTCCTGAAATATGAATTTCTTTTATGTTATTTTTAAGAGCATCTGGAAAATGCAAGAAATTATTTTTTAAAGCTATAATTGAATGACCTATGTCCCAAGTTGCTCCTAATCTTTTTTTGTCCAGACTTATAAAGTCCAATATTTCTTCTGGTGAAAAGATAGTATAATTTTTTCCTGGCATATTTTCTAATAAGATTTTCTGGTTTTTATTTAAACTGTCTAAATTATTGAGCAAATGTTTTTCTAATATTTTTTTACCAATTTTTTTATTTCTATGTGGATCTGGATGAATGGTCATTAATTTAGCGTTTAGTTTTTTACTAATTAAAATTGACTTTTTTATCCAAGATTCCGCTTCTTTAAATTTAGATTTATTTGGACTACAGAAATTTACTTTTATTGAATACAAATGAGGCAAATGCAAGCTATAAGTAATTTCTTTTGATGAAATAAAGTTGATTATTCTATCATTCAAAAACTCCGAGCTTAGTTCCATATGTTCAAAACCTAGCTCTGAAGAGATTAAAATCTCAAATATTTCCTGTATTTTTGGGAAGTTTTCATATCTTAAAGGATAGAGTGCAATACCTATCTTGTTTTTCATAGATAATATTAAATAATAGTAGTTTATAATATTTTTTATGAGAGAGGAAGAATGGCTAGCTACTTTATTCCATGAAGTCTGGGATAGCAAGTTTCCTGATGTTAAAAAGAGAAATAATGTTTTAGTTAGATGGAAAGGAAGATGGAAAAATAAATTCGGGCATATTAAAAGATTAAAGAATAAAGATACTGAAATTGTAGTTAATTCCTTGTTTAAAGATGAAAGGGTTCCTAAAGAAGTAATAGAATTAACAATAGCACATGAAATTGTTCATTACATGCACGGATTTAACAGCCCTTATGAAAAAAGATTTAAATATCCTCATCAAGGAGGGGTAGTTGAAAGAGAATTAAGGAAGAGAGGATATAATGAGTTGGTTAATCTTGAGAAATCCTGGAGCAAAAGTGAGTGGCCTAAGATTTTAGGCGAGAGAAACAATAGAGACGGAGTAGTTAGAGTAAAACAATTAAGAAGCAGTTTTAGATTATTCTAATAAAGCTTATAAATGGGTGTTTTTTCTTTAATTTTATGACGAAAGTTAAAAATAAAGATGGTGAATTAGTCGAATTTGAACAGGCTTTGATAGATACATTATCTGAGATAAATTCTTCTTTAGATTATATAAGTGAGGTATTAGAATCACAGAATTTGAAACTAGATGAATTAAAAAATACGATAAAAAATAGTGTAAAATAGTATTATTTTTAGAATAAGCATAATATTTATATAGGTTAATTATAACTTACTAAGTATGGAACAAGAAACAATTACAATCCCAAAAAAGAAATACGAAACAATGAAAGAAGAATTAGAAATACTAAGGAATAGCGAGATTATGGCGGATATAGCGGATAGTCTAAAAGAACTAAAAAGGGGAAATTTAGGTAGAGAATTTAAATATTAATATATTTTATGTGATCCTACAGCTAATACTATTATTAATTTTCTTTTATCATCAATTAAATAAATCATTCTTATGTTTGAACCCAGCCAACAACTCCATTGCCCTTTAAATCTGCCTTCCAAAGGATGAGCATCGCATTCTTTTCTAGGATCTAACCTTAATCTGTCTAGTTTTTTAGCAATGTCTTGTCTTTCTTTCATAAATTCGCGTAACTTCTTATCAACCTTGTTTTTTATTATATTAATAGTATACATTAATGAGAAATGGTTTCTTAGTCTTTATAAATTTTAATAATTGTCTTAACAATAATCTTTATAAACAATCCAACATTAAATCACAAAAATGAAAATAATAATTTTAGGAGCACAGGGTTCTGGAAAAGGAACACAGTCTAAATTATTAAGTGAAAGCTTTAAGATACCCCATATTTCTACAGGTGATATTTTAAGAGAAGAATATGAAAATAAAACAGAATTAGGATTAATGGCTAACGAGTACACTAAAAAAGGATTATTAATACCTAATGAATTAATTAATGATATAGTAAAAAAAAGATTAGAAAGAAAAGACTGCAAAAGAGGATTTATTTTAGATGGTTATCCTAGAAATATTGAGCAGGCTAATTTCTTAAGCAAAATAGTTGAAATAGGTAAAGTCATTTACTTGAAGGTTTCTGAAGCTGTTGTTTTTAGAAGATTAGCTGAAAGACTAATATGCAGCAAATGCGGACAAATATATGGAATAAATAGAAAACCGATAAAAGATGAAATTTGTGATAAATGTGGTTCAAAATTAGTAAAAAGACAGGATGATAAAGAGGAAGAACAAATAAGAACCAGATTAAAAGGATATGTAGAAAAAACCGTGCCGTTATTAGAATTTTATAAAGATAATCTAATAAAAATTGATGGTGCTAGAAAACCCACTGAAATTTTTAAAGAGATAATGAAAAAACTGTGAATGGAAAACTACGAGAAATATAAAGAAGAGATAAAAAACAGGTTATTGGAATTTAAACAAGTAAAGGGGAAAGAGTTATTTTATGAATTATGTTTTTGCATATTAACACCACAAAGCAAAGCATTTAATGCTGATTACTGCGTGAAAGAATTAAAGAAAAATAATTTTTTAGAGACTAGTTATGATCCTAAAGAAGTTTTAAAGAAAAAAATAAGATTTCATAACCATAAAACAGAGTATTTGATAAAAGCCAAAGAAAAATTTGACGGATTCTTAAAAGAAAAAGAAAAACTGAATGATGAAGAATTAAGAGAATGGCTGATAAAAAACATTAAAGGATTAGGTTATAAGGAAAGTTCACATTATTTAAGAAATATAGGATATAAAAATTTAGCTATACTGGATAGACATATTTTGAAGAACTTGAATAAACATAATGTTATAAGTGAGATTCCAAGAAGTTTAACTAAGAAAAAATATTTGGAAATTGAAAGTAAATTTAGAGAATTTGCTGGAAAAGTAAAAATACCCATGGATGAGCTAGATTTGTTGTTTTGGGCTCAGCAAACTGGTAAAGTTTTTAAATAATTTATTGATATTTTGCAAATTCTTCTTCTTTGACTTTAGCTAATTCAAGAACCCCTTTTAGTGTTCCAATTTTTATTTCTTTATGATTTGGAACAACGGTACCTATTTCTCCTTCCTTGGTTTCTTTTTTTAGTATAATGTGGCTACCTTTTTGCCTTATTAATCTAAAGCCAAATTTATTACATAAAATCTTAACACATTCTTTGCCAGAAATCTTTTTAAGCTTCGACAACTTTAGCAACCTCAAATGTTGTTAGTATTGGGCGCTTTTTTTCTTTAATTGGAAATTCCTCTAGGTATAACTCTGTTGCTTCCTTGAGATTGGCTATTGCTTCTTCGATAGTATGCCCTTGGCTAACTGTACCAACTTCCGGGCACTTGGCAACATACATATCTTCTTCTTTTTCTATTATAGCTGTAAAAGTTTCCATATAGGTTTATAGCCCAGCTTGGTATTTAAAGGTTTTGCTAATGAATTAGATTCATTTATTTTTGACCGAATAAACCGGGAAGATTTTTAAATGAGCTTAAAGAATTCTTCCCTAGACAAACCGGCTTGTTTTATAATTGCTCTTAATGTTCCTTTACGTATTTCTTCATGATTTGGTATAGTTAATCTTCTATGTGGCGGATCTTTATGTCTGAGAATAATGTGGCTTCCTGTCTGATGATATATGATGTAACCTATTTTATAAAAATCTTAATTAAATCTTTTCCAGAAATAACTGGTAATTTAGGCATTTACCTCAACAGTCTCCTCTTCAATGGAAGGAGGTATAGGCTCATTATGTTTTTTAAGACTCTCTAAATATCCCTTAATTGCATCTTTCACATTTGATAATGCTTCTGTTCTTGTTTTTCCTTGAGAGATGCAACCTGGTAAACTTGGACATTCAGCTACATAAATGCCACCTTCATCTTGCTCTAAAATTATTCTATATCTCATGTTCATTATGTGCAATCTTTGATATTTAAAAATATCTAAGTCGGAATAATCTTTATGCCTTCTTTATCTTTTGTTAATATGCCTTGTTTTCCAGACTTAATTTTATACTCTTCAACAATGTCGCTTGGAATTCTTACTGCGATGCTGTTGCCCCATTTTGAAAAGATAACTTCTTTAGCTTTCCTAATCTTTCTGTATTTATTAGCTAAGCTTTTAAGTTGTTTCATGTTCATAATTTCTTCTCCACAAGATGGACATCTGAAAGCTTCAAAGCTTATACCGTCTTCCTTAATAAGATCTTTTATTTTTTCCATTTCCTCATGATTACATACCGGGCATTTCATTTTTAATTACCTCTTTCAATTGTTTTAATTATAATAATTTGTCCCAAATCTTCGCCGATACAGATTACTGATCCTTTTTTAGATTTGCTTGTAAATTTTATTCCGTTTTTTCCAAATCTAGTAACTTTTCCTGTTTTCAGTACTTTATATACATAATCTGGGTAGGCAATTCTTCTTTCCCTTGCGCGTTTTATTGCCTGCGTTTTTATAAATGTCTGCTTCCCTTCTAGATAAAGCTCGTTCATTATATGGATATACATGTAATAAATATTTCTATTTAGAATAATAACTTATTTAAATCGCTTTTTTGAGTTTATTTGAATGGGAAACGTAGTTAAAACACAATATCATTCATACTGCACTGGGAATATATCTAAAGGATGCGAGTTATGCGTGCATGGGAGAAAACTAGTGCTTTTCATTACTGGTTTATGCCCCAGAAGATGTTTTTATTGCCCTGTAAGCGAGCATAAATTCGGAAAAGATGTTGTGTATGCAAATGAATGGAAAATTGAAAATCCGGAGAATCCTGTTGAATTAATAGAAGAGGCCAAGTTAACAGAAGCTAAAGGAGCGGGGATAACTGGAGGAGATCCATTAGCTAATGTTGAAAGATGCTGTGAGTATATTAAATTATTAAAAAAAGAATTTGGAAAAGAGTTTCACATACATCTTTATACTTCTTTAATACTTGTAACTTCTGAAAGACTTAAAAAATTATATGAAGCAGGATTAGACGAAATAAGATTTCATCCTGATTTAGATGAT
>CAYIXS010000034.1:0-7112 GCA_964367445.1 Candidatus Woesearchaeota archaeon
TTTTCTATTTCATCCAGAGTACTACTCGGAGCAGCATCATCAAGAAATCTGGCTAAAATCACAATAGTCTTCTGCTCCCCCAGATTAAATTCTTTCAAATCAGGAACACTCAAAACCTCTAAAGTATGCCATTCATCAGTTGGATTTTTATAGAGAGCAATTTTATCATCTATTTGCAGACCACTTAATTTAACTTTTGTTCCTGAAATTAATCCAAAAGGTTCTACATCAGCAAAATGCAATGAGTTTCTCTTACCATTTTCATTTAAATAATAATAAGTTTTACTTTTATTATTTTCAAAATCATCTTCAATTAAAACTTCTAAACTTCCTTGTTTGCTAACTCTTTTTTCCAGATCAACTTTAATTTCATCAGGCATAGAATCAATTACTTCTTGTTTTAATGCATTTTTTAAAACTATTTCTGGATTTTTTTCAATTAAATCTAACATTAATTCTTTTCTTTGTTTAGATACTTGTGCTAAATTATTACTTAATGATCCTCTAGTTTGAACAGAAGCAACTTTAAGATTATTATTTAAATTATTTAACTGATCTGTTAACTGTTTTAACTCTAATCCTTTATCAGTATTTTGAGCAATATCTTGTTCACTAACAACCCCACCACTAATCTCTTTCTTGCTTATTTTTTCATTAAAAACATCAAATAAGCTAAATCCAACTATAAAAATTAATAAAATAACTATAATAATTCTAATATCAAAACCTCTTTTCATCTAATTTACTTATATTTTCAATGTTTAATAATCTTCCCAATATCATTTAAATCATAACAATAAACTTTACTGCCTTCAAATTTATCTATCTTCTTAGAAAAACTTTTTGCAAAAACAGCATAACTTTCTTTTCTTTCTTCATTATTCCAATTAACGTGCTTAGATTTTTCTGCCAAGCCTTTCACAATATTTTCTGCATCGACCTTTTCTTTCCATTTGCACTCTCCAAACAAAACTTCTTTATTTTTTTCATTTAATGCAACAATATCAATTTCAATTTCTTCTCTTTTACCATCTCTTCTTTGATAACCCCACCATTTTCCAACTAAATAAGATTTATTTATTTCTTCTATTATTTGTTTGCATATTTCCTCAAATCCTAACCCAGTATATGAATTAATTTCTTTTTTGATATTATCCAAAACCAAATCAAATTTCCCAGACTCTATATATCTTAGGTTAGGATAAACAAATTTAAACCAAAATCTGAACAAGGGAGATTTAATTATATAAATAGAAGTTCTAGACTTTTTAGGATCTTCAGTTATAATTGTTTCTCTTTTTATTATCTCATAATAATCCATAAGATCTTTCATAAACGGAGTTATATCAGTCTGATGCTTTCCAGTATAACTAGCTATCTCACTAAGTTTTGTTTTTCCTAAAGCAATGGCCTCAATTATGTCATAATAGTAACTTTTTCCTTTCCCAAACTCTTGTCTAAGCATATCTACAACTTCATTTTTTAAAGGAGCATTCTCCCTAAAAAATAAAAACCCAAGCGCATTTAACAAGCTATTTTTCTGTAAATTGTAATCTTCCATGGTAACATAATATTTCGGAAATCCTCCAAAAATACAATAAAAACAAGCATAATCTTCTTCATCTAAATAATCCAACTTGTACATCATTTTTCTTATGGCCTTATAACTTAACTGATTAAGAGAAATTTTTTGTTTCATTCTTCCATAAAGAGGAGATTTTAAATCTTCAAAAACTCTTTTAACCAAACCGACAACAGAACCTAAAAAAACAATCATTGTAGGATAGTCTTGGTTTTCATCAATTTTTCTTTGCATCAAGGAAAAAAAAGGCTTGTATATCGACCGCATATACTGCACTTCATCAAAAACTACAACCCATCCTCTACATTGTGAGAATATAATTTCAATAAACTCTTCAACAGAACTCACTGTTCTATACTGATCTATAATTTTCTTGTCTTTTAATTCTTTTTCAAATTCTCTTAAAAGAGAATTCGCCCCCTTCCCTTCGTAAACAAAAAAATAGAGAAACCTCTTTTTTTTGCAAAATTCTTCCATCAATCTTGTTTTTCCAATTCTTCTAGGGCCAGTAATTAAAATAGGAAAAAGTCTTTTTCTGCTGAGCTTATATGCGTTTTCCAGCTCTTTTAACTCAAAAGCTCTATTTATAAATTCCATTTTATATATATTTTTACTATTATAGTATTTTACTATACTATTTAAACTTTTCTATTTTCCCGCAACAATTTATTCACCGTTTTATCTACTAATAACATCAAATAAACTAAATTCAACAATAAAAATTAATAAAACAATAACAATATTTAACCTCGATTCTACCTCTTTTCATAGCAGATATTAAACAAATACCTATTTAAATATATTTTCTATTAATAAATCATGGGCCTATAGCTCAACCTGGACAGAGCAAACGGCTTCGGTTTATTAAGATGAAACCGTTAGATCTAGGTTCAAATCCTAGTAGGCTCAACTTTCATAAGTTTTAAAAATATAACAAAAGTAAGTTTTCTGAATGGAGCAAGACACATTTACTTTTCCAACAAAATTAACAAGTTCTTTTAACCTAAAAGAGCAGCTTATAGATACATCAAGAACATTATATGAACAATTTGAATCAGATAAACCAGATATAGGAGAGATAGTAATACAATTAACAAATTTGAGAAATAAGCTTAATCTAGTAGCCAATAATGGAACATATTTATCACAAAGAGAGGCAGTAGATTACCTTATTACAAGATTTCAAGAAAATCCAACACCTGCAGTTTATTTAATAGCTTCCAGATTTATTAGTCAAAACCTTCCAAGTTCAGTTTTTAATAATCATTAAAACTAAAATTTATAAATAACCAGCAATTACAGGAGTTTATAAGAACAATTAGGAGGTATCGGAACCATAGGTTCTGATTTATAATGAGAGAGAAAAATTTCAAGATAATACTGTCTATTGTGATTATAGTATTTGCAGGAATAATATCATATGAAGCATATACAATCTACCTAATTCAAGAATCAATAGCAGATATTAGCATAAAACAAACCACCCAAGAAATAAGTACAGAAAATTTAAAATTAGAGCTTAAACAACTAGAGCAAAGAAGAGCATCTGACATCAAAAATATTTCATCATTATTAGAAGAAAGCTCTTCTCAGTTAGTAGAATTAAAAAAAGATGTCTCTAACATACAAGTAAAAAGCCAGGACTTTACTGGTATTATAGAAGAGGTAACCAAAGCAGTAGTCTCTGTAATTACAGATGTTTCACAAGGTTCAGGTGTTATAATAAGGAGCGATGGTTACATTGTAACAAATGTTCATGTTTTAGAAGATGCAAGAAGAATTAGGGTTATAACTTCTGATAAAGAGATTTATAGTGCAAAACTTATAGGTTACTCAAAAACAACAGATATCGCATTATTAAAAATAGATGCTGATGATTTACATTATCTGAAATTTGGTGACTCAGATGATGTAAAACCGGGCCAAAGAGTTATCGCTGTTGGTAACCCGGCAGGCTTGGATTTTTCAGTAACAGAAGGCATTGTTTCAGCAGTCCATAGAAAGGTTAGAAACGAGGATACCGAATACATTCAGACAGACGTCCCTATAAATCCAGGAAATTCTGGTGGTCCTTTAATAAACATTAAAAAAGAAATCATAGGCATTAACAACTTTAAAATTGGCGGGTTTGAGTCTTTAGGATTTGCAATAGAATCAAACATAGTAAAAGATGTTACAGACGAAATATTCCAGAAGTTAGAAGAACAACAGGCACAACAAAATCAAACACAATAAATAAATATTTATAAATGATATAAACCATTAAACAATTATGGAAAATAAAAAGTATTTTTTAGATATTGTAATTAATAAAGAAAAACTTTCAGATGGGTCTCAGATTTTTGTAGCTCATTGTACCACATTAGGCATCGCTAGCCAAGGTGAAAATACAGATGAAGCCATAAAAAACATTAAGGAAGCAGTAGAACTTTATTTAGAAGAACAACCAGAAGAATATAAAGAATTATGAAAACCCACGTTGCTTTGGTTATAAAAAATAAAAATAATGATATTTTATTTATAAAAAGATCTATGAAAAAGAAAACTCTTCCAGGAGCGTGGTCTTTTCCATCAGGAACAGTAGAAGATAATGAAGACATCTATAAAACAGCAATAAGAGAAGCTAAAGAAGAGTTAAACATTAAAATCAAAACTAGTAAAATAATAACAACATATGATTTACCGGAGTTTTCTGTTCATTTAGCTTTTATTTTGTGCGAAATAGAAAAAGGAAATCCAGTAATAAAGGAACCGGACGAGATAGATAAAATTGAATGGATGAAATTTGAAGAGTTTTTTAAAAGATTTTCAGATTCTGAAATTGGGCATGGTTTAATATGGCTAAGAAAAAATCCAGAAATCTGGAATAAAATATAATTAAAAATCTTAAATTTTTCTTTCTATAAACCTAAATTTCCTACGCTTTTTTATTCTCTTCGGAAATTTAACTTTCATATTTATAGCAGGAAGTCTTTTATTAAAATTCTTAAGCAAACAAACCCTAACTTTCTCTTTATAGTTATCATCTGAAAGAACAACATTTACAACAAGATTTCTAATAGAACTCTGAATCATATTTGATTCAAGTATAACATTATTATCCTCTAAATTACAAGAGTCCAAAACTTGCCTAAAAAAAGTAGGATAATATCTTTTTTTATTGGGTAAAAGTATGTAATCATCAATTCTCCCATGAATATGCTTTATCTTCAAACCATTAATACCACATTTACATCTTTCATAAATTATTTTTCCCATATCACCTATTTTATAATTTATTATAGGCATATCAAAAGAGTCATATCTTGTAAAGACCAAGCAATTTTTTACAGTCTTAACTAAAACAATGTCCTCATATATATGCATACCATTATGAAAATTACATTCATGAGCAACCATACCAAACTCCATAGAACCATATGAGTCATATAGTTTAGTCTTAAAAACCAATTCACTGTTCTTCCTTTGATGTTCAAAAAGGGTTTCACCACTTATCTCTATACCTTTAGGAAAATAGTTTAAACTTAGTTTTTTTCTTCTTATTACATTTGCCGCATCATTGATATATGATGGAAAAGTTATTATGTAATCTGGTTTAAAAAGGTTAATTTCTTTTACAAAACTTTTAATAACGTCCTCTGATAAAGAATCAAAAAAGAAAAGCTTAATGCCAGACAAAAAAGATAAATTATTAATCCAAGACAGGTCATAATCATAATAAGAATCATAAAACACCAAAACCTTGTCACCTAAGCTATATCCCATAATTTTCCATCCACGAATAAACAATAGAGCATCTGTAAAAAAAGAGTTTTTATTTTTATAAATAGTTAATGGTTGCCCTGTTGTTCCACCGGAATAAAATCTAAAAATAAAATCCTTCCCATAAAAAAGTTTAACTAGGTTCTTTAAAGGATTAGAAACCAGTTTTATAAGATGCTTATCAAGATCTTCACGATATGCATCAGATAACAGACCAACTGATGCTTCTTTAAAAGCAAGCCTATCTGTTATACTACTTTTAGAATTTCTATAATAAGTTGTTGAATTTTTAGCAAATCTAATTAATTTTCCCGTTGTGGTTTTTATCCAATACTCGCTTTTCGGTTTTAGATTAACATTAACTATTTTATTATATCGCACATTCTCTCCGATAATCAATAAGAAAAATCTCCAAAAAAGTCTTCTAAACCACCTCATAAATTAAACATAAATCTTGATATTTAAAAATATTTCTTAAATTACTAATTAATAAATCGCAATTTATTCAGTGCTTTTTTAATTGGAATTTGTTCAACCAAGACTAATTTTTTAACCTTACTAGAAATTTCTTCACTCTTTTTTCCTAAAAGGCTTATTTCATTGTCAATTTTATTAAATAATCCTTTAAAGCTTTTATAGGCAAATAAAGCAGAGGCCAAAGCATCCATTTCATGTTTATTTTTTAACTTTAAATCTTTGTCTTTCAAATATTTTTTAGTTAATTTCTTCTTCTGAATGTAAAGTAAATCCCTTTCAGGCACAATTACCTTGGCATTTATCCTGGCTGAAAATTTCTGAATAAATTTTGGTGTATTCATCACATCAGTCCCAATTATGATAACCTTGCCTTTATTGCTGATTATTTTAACTGCTTGATCTAAGCTTCCTTTAAAAGAATTAACATCCACTAAACCGCCATCTAAATTCAAGATAGCATAACCAACAGTAGCTCCGGGATCTAAGCCCACAATTAAAAATTCCATCTAAAATTTAATAATACTTAAGAATTTATTAATTTTTCCCAAAAACTTTAAATAAACAGTTCTTAATATAAGTTTTAATGACAGAAGCACTTTACTTAAAAGACCATTATTTGAAAGAATTTGAAGCTACAGTTCTTAAAGTAGAAGGAAATTTCATAATTTTGAATAAAAGTGGGTTTTATCCTTCTTCCGGTGGACAATTACACGATACAGGAAAATTAATTAAAGATAATCAAATTTTTAATGTTATATTTGTAAAAAAACTATCTCAAGACATTTCTCACGAAGTAGACAAACCAGGTTTAAAACCGGGAGATAAAGTAAAAGGTATTATTGACTGGGAAAGAAGATATAAATTAATGAAAGCTCATACATCAGCCCATATAGTTTCAGAAATAATCCATAGAAACACGGGAGCTTTAATTACTGGAAATCAATTAGATTTAGATAAGATAAGAATTGATTTTTCTTTGGAAAATTTTGATAAGGAAAAATTTAAACACTATATAGAAGAAGCAAATCAAATAATTCAACAGGATTTACCTATAACTATTTCATTCGCAACAAGACAAGATGCTTTTAAGATACCCCAAGTCTCAAAATTAGCTAAGGGACTGCCGGATTTCATAGAAAATATAAGATTGGTAAAAATCGGTGATTTTGATATCCAAGCAGACGGCGGTACTCATGTAAACTCAACCAAAGAAATAGGAACATTAGAATTTATAAATGCTGAAAACAAAGGAAAAAATAACAGAAGGTTATATTACAAAATAAAAGATGAA
>CAYIXS010000035.1:0-7085 GCA_964367445.1 Candidatus Woesearchaeota archaeon
CTGTACCAGATATGAACATATCTAATAATACTCCAGAACCTTCATCAGCATCGTTTCCAACTAAGATTGTATCAGAATATGCAACTGCACCAGGTCTTACTTCCTCAAATGTAATGTCTCCATCAATAGAAACAGCTATAATTGGGTTTAAGAACCAGAATTCATTTTCATCCATAGTTGCACTCAATCCATCTGATCCAATAGCTTCAACAGTTATGAAATATTCTCCATACATTGAATCAGCGGTTTCAACTGTAAATAAACAGTCATAGAATGCCATTGTTTCAGTATCGAATGTAGTTAGTTGTTCTTCTAATATCCTTGCATTACAGCTTGCTGGTAAACCGTCGCCAGTATCAGGTTGAGGATCTGCTCTTGCACATTGAACTTCAATGTCGTTTCCTTCACCTTGCGTTGAACCTATTGTTCCAACAACTTCTTGAATCTGCTCTACTTTATTTTTGTCCATTACTAGAACAGACCAGTGTATTTGCTCTCCTTCAAAAGCATAGTTGTTAACCCTTTCAAATAATGGGTCTGAACAATCAGTTATTCTTCCACCCTCTACACAATCCTCTATAACAAGTCTTGCATCACACATCCAGATATGTGGTGGAAATTCTTCAGGTGTTATATCAATACCTATACCTGTTCCACTGCTCACTGCAAACACTGGAATCGCTGAGATTACTAAGATTGCTGTTAACAACAAACTTAAAAAACCTTTTTTCATGTCTTATACCTCCATCTTGTTTTAAATAATCCGAACTTTTTGTCCGGGTATTCGCCGGCAAACACATAAATTTGCCTTTGTCTTTTATTTGATATCAAAGACCATAATCTCTTCTTTCTTGAGCGTTTTCCGCGAGCGCTTTTCTAAAGGGCTCTAAGGAAGGCTCTTTATCCCCCTGTTAATCAAATACATTAGCTCGTAGTAATAACCAAGCCATATTTAAATATTATCACTCTAAAATGTATACATTATAGAACAGAAATTCGGTAACATTCTTGTCGTAGAAAAGGGTAGTAATACATCAAATTATTCAAATGTAACTAATTGATGGTAAAATAAACTTACCAATATAATAAAACTTATGAATCTTGTTATTGGATCCAAATCTTTTAGTAAAAGCAAAAAATAATAGGGCTCTACAATATTGAGAAAATTGAGAAAAATTTATATAACCACCTTAGTTGTATTTTAGAATATCTAAAAATATGAATCAATTTATATTATTAAAAAAAGAGAAGATTAATAGTTTAAATCAAAAAATCGGTTTAAATTCAAATATTCTTGTTTATCTCATAAGTTATCCCATCATTTATAAAAAACAATTAGAAAAGATTTTTAATAATAAAGGAGTATTCTACATACACGCTTTGTCTTTAAAAAAGGATATTGAAATTCAGAAAGTATTAAAGAGAGACTACAGCTATAAAGAAAAAGAGATTAAATCTAAGATTAAAGATTTCCTTAAGAAGAGAAACATAGAAATTGTTCCAATAAATAAAGAAAAGAGAGAATTGGCAAGAGAAAGAGAAAAAATCTGTAATGAAAATAATATTTCAATACACCCACCAGACTCAATAATAATCTCAGATTTTGTGGAACATGGAATCACAAAGGTATTTTCTGAAGATGGTACGTTTGTTAGAGCAAGTAATTTTATTGGCTTACCAGCGGAACAAATCCTTTTTAAATTTGATAAAAAAATCCAGAAAGAGCTAGGCAAATTAAAACATTTTAAAATAAATTAATTGTAAAAATAGTTCCTTGCCTTTTCTTCATCACCATTATATTTTTTCAACAGATTCGCCCATAAATTATCCCTATCTTTTCTTATTCTATCAGTAATCTCTTTCATTTTTTTCCTATTAGCATGAATTGACAAAAATAATCTAAATTCCACCAATTCGCTTTGAATTTTGCTAAAATGAATTACTTGTTTTGTGATTTCATTAGTTTTTTCTTGTATAAATTTATGGATTCCTTTCTCTAGTTCAGGAGAATTCAAACTTGTTTGGTTATTTGTTAATTCCATTTAATTTATACCTCCCTTATAAATTTATTATTTTCACCTTTATATACCTTATGAATTTAATAGATGTAACCAACCAATGGTAAGAAATAAAACCCAAAATAAAAAAAGTTATAAAAACTAAAAAAGGATATACTTAATATTCATTAAATTCTCTAAATTTAATTGCTTCCCCATTACTTAATCTAACTATTCCTTTATTGCTCACACTCTCAATTCCTAAATCACCTACGAATCTATATCTTCTTTCTCCTTTCAAAACATCACAAATATCAATAAACCTATCCTCTTCTTTTAATACACCCAAGCAATACCTTCCATTATCACTCACATGAACCTCCTCTCTTTCGTCTTTTTCCCATATTTTCTTTCTAACATCCAATCCAACATCAACTAAAAAATATCCTTCTCTATTTTCAACAACCACAAATTTTCTATTAAATCCAACAACTTTATCATTAGACTTGTAAATTATTCCGCCGCCATTTAATTTAAACAGAAACCTGTTATCTATCAAGCCAACACTACTTCTAATATCCAAAGGTAATCTGCTCTCTATTCTTTCTCTTTTAGCAATATCATCCAAAGCATAAATATTTCTTCCATTTTCAGAAACAATACTTAAAACTCTTCCTTCACTTTCTCTAACCAGCTTGCCATTTTCATCCAAAATAAATACTTTCTTGCTTTTCCTATCAAAATAAAAATTACCGCCATCATTATTCATTTCTTTAACAGCCCTGATATAATCATCATCAGTAAATAATTCAACTTCACCAACAGTAACAAAAGGTATTTTCGGTATATCAAACTCAAGTTTAGCTTCTCTAACTTTAATGTCTTTTTTTACAACACCAGGAATATCAAAAATTGTTTCCTCTAATCCAGGTCTTGTGGTAACTAAACTTTCTTTAGAACTAGGCATACTACTGGGAACTTCAGTATTGCCCAAAGCACTGCTTAATCCAATCAATAAACTTATAAGGGTTGTCTTCATCAATAAAGTAAAAAGAAATAAAAATATAAAAAGTTATCTAAAAAATTATTTGTGATTAAGCTCAGTAAATATTTAACTAAGCATTTTTAAACGCAGTATTAATATCTTCATTAGACCATCCTTTTTTCAATAAAGCATTTCTTATCACATCATCACCAAATCCTTTACTCCTAAAATCTTTAATGAAATTAATAACCGGATTTATTCTGCCCAAATCAACAACACCCAAATTACTGCCTTGCATTCCAATTTCCTCATTACTCCTTATAACTTCATATTCTTCTTTCTTGGGTTTTTTCTTCATAGATTTAATAACAAAATACACAGCAACGCCAAGACCAATTATTATCACACTGCCAGCAATTATATATATTAATAGATAATTCGGTCCCTCTACAACAGGAATTTCATCATAATTTCCTGGCAAGGTTGTTGTTGCTGTTGTAGGCAAAGTCGTGCTACTAGTAACTCCTTGTCCACTTTGAACAGCTATAGTCCAACTAGCACTAGTGCTTTGCACACCATCGCTTACATCTACTTTAACAACATAAGATCCAGTATTACTTCCAGTAAATGCAAAACTCTCACTAGGATTATTTTGATTAACACCATTAACAGTCCATATATAGCTTAAAGTATTCTCACCAGTAGCATCAACTAAAAATACCTCGCTTTCTCCAGTATTTATATTAAGAACAACAGAAACAGGAGATTTGCTTATTATTTGTACATTCCCGCTAGGCAAAGTAGTTCCAGTTGTTCCACCAGAAGAACTGCCTTCACTACTTACATTTAGTTTAATATTCCCGGTTTCAACATTCAAACCGCCATTATCAGTTGCTTTTAATTTTATAGTTTCAATACCAATAAAATCCATATCAGGAGTTAATCTGATTTCATTATCCTCATCATCTATTTCAGCATCAATTTTATCATTTCCAGTGATATTATAACTTAAAGCATCACCTTCAGCATCATAGAAAAAATCACCCATATCTAATATCTTATCATTATTCTTCTTCCAGCTTATTACAGTAGGATAATTATTTTTTAACATTGGTCTGTCATTAACGCCAGCTATGGCAACTGTAATATTATTACTAGAATTCAAAAACACATTATTATATAATCCATAAATACTTACATTTATTTTTCCATTCCAGTCTTTCTTAAAACTTAAATTAACTTTGTTTAAATTATCAATACTCATATTAACTATATCACTAGAATCTAAAATATATTTAATTGGAACATTAGTTGAAAAATGATCATCTAAATCAAAAACATTTATGCTAGTATTGTCTTCAACATTGTTTATATTTGGAATGTTTATTACAAAGTCCAACATAGGAGTTATAACTTCACTTTTATAATAATATAAAATTGCTTCTTTTTGTTTATAGACCGCTATTGAAATATTTTTATTTAAATAAGCTCCATTTAACTTGGTAGTTTCAGCTTCTCTATAAATATGATAATCACTATTGCTGCTATCCCAATTATTAGTGATACTTACATCTTGCTTTAAATTAGCATTCACAGTCTGTACAGCTCCAGCTAATCCGCTTATAAAAGAAGCTCTATTTTTAACTCCAAATAAACTTTCATAGAATTTATTCCTAAGTTCGTAAGTATTATTTATAACCCAATTTCCATTAAGATCATTAATGCTTATTATTCCAGCAAAATAACTAGGATCTCGCGATGAATTATGATTAATAAAATAAATTAAATGACTTCCAACAAGTTTTGTATCATTGTATAAATCAAAATCAACACAATTTCCGCTAGGGGTAGTTCCTCCTTTAAACCCCTTCACCACATTACCGCCAACATACTCAGCCCTAAATATGCTTTCCCACAAAGCTTCATAATAAGTTTCACCACACTGTCCAGATGTAGGAATTACATTAACAACTCTTCCAGATATATTGCCTAATTCGTATATTGTTAATAAAGAACCTAAAATTGCCGCTACAAAGATAATATTAGCTATCCACCTCGTTTTCATAATAAAATCATAGAATTTAGATATTTATTAATTTTTACCTTCAGAAAAGTTTAAAAAAACCAAAATATCCATAACAATAAATGGCAAATAAAAAAGCCCAGACCCAGGTGGACAACATAATTAGATTAATAATCCTTATAATTGTTGTTTATATTTTACTCAAGTTATTCAAAGTGTTATAAATGGATCATCTTATTATAGATAAAACAATAAAGATAATTTTATTATCCTTGGCCTTTGTGATGATTTCTATTTTTATTTTTAATGAGCTAGTTACAATTTTAAAAACCTTAAGTCTATTTACAGATGAGAGTATTAGAAATATAGGTTTAATCGCTATTTTATTAGCTTTAAATAATGTTTTATCAAAAAGTTTTTTTGGAATAAAATTAGTTTAATTTATTAATCCCATCCTTCATCTACTTCCCCCATTAATTCATCAGTTGTTTTTTTAAATTTCATACTACCAAAATCTTTCTTTAAACTTATTTTAATAGGTTTTAGCATTTTTAATATTTCATTTACTTTCCAAATCTTCTGTCTCTTTTCTTATATTCTTCTATGCATTTAATGAAATCTTCTTTTTCAAATTCTGGCCAGTACTTTTCCACAAAAAACCATTCTGCATAGTCAGATTGCCACAATAAAAATCCGCTCGTTCTTCTCTCCCCGCTGGTTCTTATTATCATTTCAGGTTTATCTTTCATATACAAATTTTCTTCAAATACTTTTTCATCAACTTCACCAGATTTTAATTCTCCTTTCTCTATTTTTTCAGCTATTCTTTTTGCAGCATCTAATATTTCAGCCCTTCCCCCATAAGCCATTGCTAGGTTAATAATAAAATCTTTATGTTCTTTGGTTTTTTCCATTAAAACTCTCATTTTTTCCTGTAATTTTTCAGGGAACATATGCAACCTTCCAATGAAATTTATCTTAATCTTATTTTCATAAATTCTTTTATCATCTTTAATTTTTTCAAATTCTCTCTCAAATAAATTCATCAAATAATCAAATTCATCTTTTGGTCTGTTAAAATTTTCAACAGAAAAAGTAAATAATGTTAGTTCCTTAATATCTAGTTCTTTGCACCAATCAAACATCGCTTCTATTTTCTTAGCACCCCATTCATGCCCCATCCATGGTTTAAGCATTAATTTTTTAGCGAAACGCCTGTTTCCGTCCAACACGATCCCAACATGCTGAGGATTTTTCATACTAAAATAGGGTAACTATAATTTTAAAAACCTTTCTGATTTAATAATATTATGTTAAATGGCCGTTATCAAATTAGAGCAAAACCACCATCTCGGGGTATTAAAAGAAATAGTTCTAAAGAACCAAATAGAAAACAAAAATTATATTATCTACAAGACGGCCAAGTTCACATTTTAGGAGTATTTCAAACATCAGAAAAAAGAATATGGAGTTAAAATATAATCTACATGAACTCTATTCAATTATCTAAAAAAGAAGTGAAAAAACTAATAAAACAAATACAGGAAATTTTCGGAATTAAAAATCTAAAGTTAGACTATTTATTTTTCAAGAATAATGACAATAAAATCTATATTTTATCAAAAGAATTCTCTGATTTAGATTCATCAAAATTTAAAATAAATAATTTAGGATTATACATTATAAAAATAGAGCCCTTCGGAATAAGGTTATCAATAGAGGGTTCACAACTTATAGGAAAAAAAGCAACAAAAAACATTCTAGAAATTGACAATCCAAAAGAATGGATGAAAGGAAATGATATTGTTGCAGATAAAAAATATAAAAACGGTGTTCTAATAAAATACAAAGACAAATTTTTAGGTTCTGGTTTTTATAGCAAAGGAAAAATAATAAACTTCATTCCAAAATCAAGAAGAGTAAGGGATTAAAAAAGCATTTAAATTCTAAAAATCTATTTTTATTCATGAAAAGAGGAATTTGTTTCTTTTTATTATACTTAGTATTATCTTTAAGTTTAAATTCTGCTTCAGTTTTTTCTCAAGTAAATAATCCAGTTCTTAGGGAACAATCAATATTA
>CAYIXS010000036.1:0-7073 GCA_964367445.1 Candidatus Woesearchaeota archaeon
TCTCTTGTTATATTTTTTACTTCAATAGGCTGGAAACTTGGTTCTAAGTTATTAGATGGTGCTTTTTTTAATTTTGAGAAAGCATTTATAACTTCCTTTATTTGCGGTAAAAATTCTTTAATTTCCTGTTCTGTTAGTTCTAAACGTGCATTTTTTGCTACTTTTTGTATTGTTTCTTTACTTATCTCCATTATAAGCACCTACGGTTCTTATCAACTCCCTTATTAGAATAAGTTTATTAAGTTTTTTATTGTCGGATTTATTATGTTAGAGCGATTAAGGGGAGATTTAGAGAAGCTTAGTAATAAATATCAGGCTAAAATCTTGCAGAGATTCTTTAAAACAGGAAAAGGAGAATATGGGGAAGGCGATATTTTTTTAGGCATAAAGGTTCCCATACAAAGAAAAGTTGCTAAAAAATATAATTTAAAATTAAGTGAAATCAAAGAATTGCTAAATTCTAAAATACATGACCATAGAATGGTTGCTTTATTTATTTTAATTGACAAATTCAAGAAAGGTAATGAAAAAGAAAAAAATGAAATATTCGGTTTTTATTTAAATAATACTAAAAACATAAATAACTGGGACTTGGTTGATTTAAGTGCGAGAGATATAATAGGAGAATTTTTACTAGATAAAGATAGAAAAATAATTTATAAATTAGCCAAATCTGATGCTTTGTGGGAAAAAAGGATTTCAATAATATCAACTTATGCATTTATAAGAAAAAATGATTTTAAAGATACTTTGAAGATTTCT
This sequence comes from Candidatus Woesearchaeota archaeon, assembly GCA_964367445.1. Classification (GTDB taxonomy): domain Archaea; phylum Nanobdellota; class Nanobdellia; order SCGC-AAA011-G17; family JACPIM01; genus JACPIM01. Next base: position 763 of record CAYIXS010000036.1, read on the forward strand.
GGGCTTTTGTTAAAAGATAAACATGACTTAATTCATAAGGCTGTTGGTTGGATGTTGAGAGAAGTTGGAAAAAGAAATCAAGATGTTGAGGAGGAGTTTTTGAAAAAATATTATAAAGAAATGCCAAGGACTATGTTGAGATATGCAATTGAGAGATTTTCTGATGAGAAAAAGAGAATTTATATGAAGAGATAAGACTATTTATTTTTAAGAAAATTTCACCTATTAAATTGGCACTTCTTCTAATATTTCTCCATGAATCTTTTCTTTAGTAATATCCCAGTAAAAATTAATAAATTTGTTTACAAGGCCATTTTCAGTATTTAATCTATACATCTTAGATTTACCAACACTTCTACTTTGAATAACAAAACCAATCTTTTCTAACTTTTTAATTAAAATTTTTAAAGTTGAATAACCTATATTTGCTTTATTTGCTATGTCTGTTAAGCTATAGTCAAAATCACTAAATATTATAAAAAAATCTAATAATCTATTTATGGGGCTGTTTCCAAAGGCTTCTATAAATACAGAATTTCCCATATTTTTGGTATTTGTCACGAAATCATGTTATACTAATAAGTATATAAAGTTTTCAAGTAAAACTAGATAATTTGATAATAAATTAAGTGGAGAAATTGATAAAATAATAAGAGAAAACAAGTTTATTTATTTAAATCCAATTTAATCTTTAATTCTTTTAATTGTTTTAAATCAACGTCTGCTGGTGAATCATCCATAGGACATTGAGCTGCTTTATTTTTTGGAAATGCAATTACTTCTCTAATATCATTAAATCCTAGCATTAAAGCCACTAGCCTGTCTACTCCTAGGCCCATACCACCATGAATTGGTGAAGGGTATTGGTAAGCGTCTAATAAAAAACCAAATTTTTTGTGGGCTTCTTCTTTTGACATTCCTATAACCTTCATTACTTTTTCTTGTAATGCTGGATCATTAATACGTATTGAACCAGAACCAAGTTCTGTTCCATTTAAAACTATATCAAATAAATCTCCTTGGACTTTTCCCGGATCAGAGGTTAAATACTTTATGTGCTCTTTTTTGGGAGAGGTAAACATGTGATGTTCTGGTTCCCATTTCTTTTCTTCTCGATTATAATGGAATAATGGGAAATCAGTTACCCAGCAAAATGCAAATTCATTAATATCATTTTTATTTTTTCTTAAATCTGGCTTATCTGTTTTATATTTTTTCATAGATTCTTCATATGTTAATCTTGGAAAATCTTTTAATGTTATATTTAGAACTTTCTTGAAAATGTGCTTGTATAAACCTTCAACAAAATCCATAATATCTTCTTTTGAGACAAAGCTCATTTCCAAATCAAATTGGGTATGTTCAGGCTGACGATCTGCTCTTAAATCTTCATCTCTTAAACAACGAGCTACTTGGAAGTATCTGTCACAGCCAGAAATCATCAGGATTTGCTTGTATAATTGGGGTGATTGTGGTAAAGCATAAAATTTTCCCGGATTTACTCTTGATGGAACTATGTAATCTCTAGCTCCTTCTGGAGTTGGTTTTACTAGTAAAGGAGTTTCAACTTCTAAGAAACTATTTTCATTAAAATACTCTCTAGCAACATTAATCACTTTTTGTCTAAATGCTAAATGATATTGCATTTTTGGCCTTCTTAAATCTAAAAATCGGTATTTTAATCTTAAATTTTCAGATGCTTCTTTTCTGTCATCAACTTCTATTGGAATTTGTTTATCTGTCTTTGAAATTGTTTCTATTTCTATTGCTTCTACTTCTATTTCTCCTGTTGGAAGTTCTTTGTTTTCTGTTCCCCTTAATCTTTCTTTAACTAAACCTTTGATTTTAAGAATATATTCTAGCTTTATTTCTGGAATATCTTTAATATTTTTAGGGTTTAAGACAATTTGAACTAAACCGTAACGGTCTCTTAAATCTAAGAAAGTTATTTTACCATGAGACCTTATAGCATGAACCCAACCACAGAGGGTTACTTCTTTTTTTATAAAATCTTTATTTAATTCACCACAAACATTAGTTCTATACGCTGTTTTTAATGACATAATAGAAAAAGGTTTAGAATAAATTTATAAGCTTTTCTTATTTATGCTGCCTTGCTTGAGTAATGCGCTTGTGTGCAATAACTTGTTATTGTGATACTTCTTTTCCTTGATTCTCTTTCAAAATTATCTAATTTTTCTAGGAATTCAGGAACATCGTTATTTCTGAAGGGAATTACTTTTTCTATAATGGTATCTCCGTGTTTTTTAGTTGCTTCTGTCATAGCTTCTAAAAGCCTTTCTTGGACTCTTGTTTTTGACATGGTTTTTAGTAAGAATTTTTAGTTTAAATATTTATTGTGCTATTTTTCAAAGAAATAGGATAACGAAACCGAGATTAAAAACAATATCATACCTAGTAATACGTGTAATTTTGAGCCTTGAGAACCTAGGACTGAACCTGTTATTGATGGTTCTGATAATGAGGAGATTATGAAGTAAATACCGCTAAATAAAGTTGAAAAAATAATCGATCTACCTAAAATTTTGGAAAATGGTTGTTCGATTCTTATCAACTCCTTTTTAAATGTGAATATCTCGTTATTTTTAAATATTTTGATATTTTAAAGTAATAAAATGAAACTAAAACAATCACCTAATGATTTTAGGGTTGAGGAGATTGGCAAATTTAATGTTTTAAATAGTGGCAATTATAGGCTTTATTTATTAGAAAAAACCGGTTTAGAGGGTTTTTTTATATTAAGTTATCTGGCTAAGAAAAATAATATTCCTGTAAATTGTTTTGGAATTGCCGGTTTAAAGGATAAACACGCACTAACAAAGCAATATTTTACTATTCCTAATAAATATGAGATAAAAACTTTAAACGAAAAATGGTTTAAAATAAGGTTTCTTGGCTTTTTAGATAGAGAAATTAAATTGGGTGATTTAGAGGGGAATAAATTTGTTATTATAGTTAGGGATATTAAAAAGGGAGAATTTGACGGAGTTTATCAAAAAGCTAAAACTTTAAGTGAAATCGGTGTTCCAAATTATTTTGATTCCCAGAGATTTGGGAGCGTGTTTGATAAAGAGTTTATTGCGAAAGAGATTATTAAGAGAAATTATGAAAAAGCGGTTAAGATATTTTTAACTAAATATTCTAAGTTTGAAAACAAGAAAATTAAGGATGAAAAGAGAGAGATAGAGAAAAATTGGGGTGATTTAAGCAGATTGGATGTAAATAAAGTTTTTTCTTTGATTATCGATGAATATTTAAGAAACAAAGACTGGTTAAAAGCATATAAAAAAATTCCAGAAAATTTAAGAGAAATGTATGTTAGTGCATATCAGAGTTATTTATGGAATGAATGTATTAAAGAGGCGTTAAGGAGAAAGATAAATAAGAAATACTTGTATTCTGTTGAATATAGTTTAGGTTCTTTATTATTTTATAGAAAATTAGATAATGTACTTCCTGAAACGTTTAAAACTATAAGTGATGAAATTAAGCCTAATGAATTTGAAAAAGAAATAATAAATAGAATATTAGAGAGAGAAGGAATAAAAATTGATGAGTTTAAAATCAAAAAAGAAACTAGTGATTTTTTTAAAACACATGAAAGAAAAATAATAGTAAAACATTTGAATTTTAAAATTTCTGAACCACTAATAGATGAATTAAATGACAAAGGAAGGAAAAATATATTTAAAATTAGAATTGAATTTGATTTACCTAAGGGGAGTTATGCTACCATTTTAACTAAAAGGTTGTTTAATAAATAATTATTTAACATATTTTTTTAATAATCCTATGGCTAATTTTCCATCTATCTTACCGCGGTAATTTTTCATTATATCGCCCATTAATCCAGAAACAGAAACCCCTTTGTTTTTTTCTGTTAATTCTTTTATGAATTTTTCTATTTCTTCTAAAGAAATTGTTTGGTATTTTGATAAATCTGGTTTTATATCCAGGGAAATATCTTTCAGGATTTCAAAAGCGGCTTCTCTGGTTATTTTTTTCTTTTCTAAATTATCAAAAACAAATTCAAAATCTTTTTGCTCTAGCTGTTTCTTTATTGTAAAACGAGCAGCGATTTCTTTTGGTGTTTCTATTAATAAATTGGCTATTATTTTTGGCTCTATTTTATATTTTTCTGCGTAATAATCAAATGGTATGTTTTCTGAGATTATTTCACGAGCGTAATCTGCTGGAACATTATATTTTTTTTCAAAGTTTAGGGCTCTTTCAGTTAATAACTCTGGAAGTTCAATTGAATCCAGGAATTTTTTTGTTATTTCAACAGTCTGAAGATCTGTTTCTGGATATAAACGAGCAGAACCTGGCATTGGTCTTAGATATGATGTTGTTAGGTTAGGTTCAACTTTTCTTACGTGTGGTGATTCATTTTTTTCCTTTAACTGGCGTTGAATTTCGTAGTCTATTACTTTTGGGATTGATCTTAGATCTTGAAATCCCTTTAATTCTATTCTAGAGTGGTCTTTTATAGAAATATTAACATCCTGCCTTACTGAACCAATACCACGGTGGGCTTTTCCGGTGCTTTTTACAACCATCCCTATTAAATAAGCTGTTTCTTTTGCGTGTTCTGGATCTTGAATATCTGGTGAGGTTGCTATTTCCAATAATGGAATCCCTAGTCTTGATAAATTGTAAGTTACTACATCTTTTGTTTCATTTACTTTTTGAGCTGCATCTTCTTCTAAATATAGAGTTGGAATTTTTATTTTTCCTTTTGAAGTTTCTATAAACCCATTTCTGCCTATTAGTGTTGTTCTTTGATATCCTGAAACATTACTGCCATCAATAACTATCTTTCTCATGACTATAACTTCATTTACTATTTTCATATTAAGAAGCAGGGCTACTTGAATTGCTGTTTTTAATGCTTCGTGATATATCGGGAAAGGAGGAGATTCGTCAAATTCTACTAAACAGGAACTTGTTTTTGATCCTTCATAAATGAAAGTTTTGTTTTTAGATTCCTCATATTCTGCAGCTATGTCTTTTTTTCCTAGCTCTCCTTCAAAAGCCATTAGGTTTCTTTGAATTTTATATGAAATTTGGTTTTGGTCGTGAACTAGATTAGGGCAGTGGCAGAAAAGTTTTCTGCTAGATAATTGGTAATGCACTTCTAAGCCACATTTGAAACCTAATTTTTTATAATCTAGCATAATATTGAATACTCTTGGGTATTTATATTTTTTCTGATATCTATTTTTAGTACTAATAATACTTATAAATTCAAATGAAGTAGTAATAATTTATGATTGATCGTGGTTTATGGACTATAGCACAAAGGCTTTTTGAGGAAGATGTTTCAAAAAAGGACAGTGATGAAACAATTGGTGGTAAATCGCTGTTAGCTGATCCTGGTTGGGTAGCTTGTCTTTCTGCCGGAGAAATATTTGGTAAGATGCGTGGTAGAGAAAGTGATGTTAAATACGTTGAAAGATTATCGAGAATCCTTAGAGAAACAGTTCAATTGATGAATCAAGGAGTTCATCCTGGAGACTATTATTCCACTCTTATGTCTCTATATGGTGCGCTTAGCCAGTATCCAAATGGTCTATTAAATATTAGTCTGAATGATCACACGATTGTTGGTGACTTAGCTAGAGAGGTATCAAATAAGACTTCTTGGGTTGTTAGTGAACTTGAACATTTAGATAAATTACCTATCCCAAGATTAAAAGATTTAGAGCATTTTTGTGTTGCATTAAGTAGAGAAATTAGGATGTATGATCCTAGTGAACGTGTTCATTATTTGGCCGCTTAGTTTTTTGTAGTCTAACATGTTGTTAAATAGTTAATCTCATGTATTTATAATTATTTCTTTAGTGTTTATGTTGGTTGATAAGCAAAAAGACGGGGATAATTATATAGTTTGTGAATTGTGCTGTTGAAAAATTAATGAGTTTAGATATAAGTTGGTTTGCGATAAATGCGGTAACTTTAGAAGCTTTAGTGATCTATTTTAATTTTCCTTTTTCTGTTAAACCGTTAAATAAACCTGACATTGCTGGAAATATAGCTGCTGTGCCTGCTAATAAAGAAAATAAAGCAGTAAAGTCTGTGCTGAGACAAATCATCTTATTCATTTCAAAAGGTTGTTTGACTTCAATAGTTGCTCCATTCTGGGTTTGAGTAATAGGACCAATATTACACGGTCTAGTCAGACTATATTGAATAAGGAAGAAAGATAAAACAAGAAAGGCAATACCAAAACCAATTTTTTTAAGATCCATATTAATCTTTTAATCTTTTATTGTTTATAATCTTTTTCC
>CAYIXS010000037.1:0-6646 GCA_964367445.1 Candidatus Woesearchaeota archaeon
GTTCCAGAAGATCAAGCAAGAAGAAGAATAACTGATTTAGAAAAGAAATATGGTCAACAAGTAATTTTATTATTAGATTCAATGTCAGAAGAACTACTAAGGCAACATAACTAAATACTTTTCTTAATTAAATCAACAAATTTACCAAACTCATCAACAGGAACATTTGAACCGCATGCCATTTCGTGCCCACCGCCATATCCTTTAACTTCTTTTAAAACTTTCTCCAAAATATCTCTAACCTTATACTTCCCGCTTCTCAAGCTCATTTTCATCTCTCCGCCTCTTTCTCTCGCAACAATAATAAACTTATTAGGATATTTATATACTAAATAATTGCTTAAATCAGAAGTAAAGCTATATTTTTTATTATCGTAAGTAAATACTAATAAATTATCTTTAGTTACCTTAGTGCTTGCTTTTTTCAATAGAGTATTAAACTCTTTTCTAATTTTTTCAATGTTTTTCAATAATTTTTTTCCAGTTTCACTAGTTCCATTTAAAATTTCATAAGGTTCTTTTATTTTCTCTATCAAACTTATGTTCTTTTTAACATCAGATATCTTCCCCTTTGTAAAAAAAGAGAAAATCTGGCATAATTCCCCGATCTTGCTTTTAAATAATATATCTTCTGGTGTTTTCTCATCATTAATCAAATCAGGATATTTTTTCTTGAATTCATTTATCCATTCAGGCACAACCCAATCACTTAAAGTTCCAACAGCAGCCACCCATAAAGATCCACCAACTATTTTATGGCACCAATATGTTGTGCTCATACCGTGTCCATCTTTGTTATATAGTAAAGGATTGAAATATTTAACTCCTGCAACTTTTTGAACAGGATGATGATCTATCCATATAATAGGAACATGGACATTTTCAACAAACTCGTCTAAAACAATAGGCTTATCTAAAATAAAGACAATATCAGGATTATACTCATTAATCCTGTCAACAAAGAACTTATCCACATGCGGTCTTGCTTTAACAATAATTCCTTTTCCTTTTCCGCAAAATTGTTTAAATAACAAATAACTGCATAATCCATCATTGTCATCATCATAAAGAAAAACAGGATTTTCAGCCTTTTCCAAATAGCTTTTTATTAATTTAATATCCTCTTCTGGAATCATTTTATGCTCTTAAATGCTTGTCTTACCTGTTTTCTGCTCCAGCCACTCTTTAATAAAGCTTTCTTTATCCCTTTAGGCCTGTCGCCGCTCGCTAATCCAGAATTTATAAACCCAATTATTGGCTCAAGTCCAGAAGGAGTTTTAACATTGCTTTCTGCTTTAGGTTCCATTTTAACAACTTCTTCTTTCTTAAATTTGTCAAAAATGCCTTTTTTGCTAGTGTCAAAGCTAGTTAATTTCATAGAAGCCTTTCTTTTTCTTATATTCCTTGTTCTTATTATAATAATTATTAAAACTAAGATAATAATACCAAGAACAACATAACCGATTATTTTGCTTTTAAAGCTACTAAATAAATTTATATCTTTAATAGAGAAACTAGTTATCAAATTTTTATTTTCTTTAACACATTGTTTATCTTTACAACTTTCTCCTTCATTACATTTAACATCATCAGGACAGCTTTCACAGTTTTCATCACTATCAGTTTTATTATTCCCGCATAAGTTTTCACTAGCTATTAAAGTTTTATTTAAGTTAGTTAAATTAACATTTTTTCCTTCACTTACAAATACTTGCCACATGTTAGAAACTTTTTCACTTTCTAGCTCAGCCACAACTTCAATTTTATGTGACCCTATCTCTCCTGCTTCATATTCAAACTTTCTCCCGCTTTCATCTTGTTCCTTATCATCAACAAACCACCTTATATTTACCTTGTTTAGTATTGTGGTAGTGACGCTAAATACTTTCTTCTCACCTTGTTTAAGTTCTATTTTAACCTCTTCCGGGATTTTTTTAATTATCTCCAACAAGCTAGATGATGTTTCATTACTAGTCTCTTCCTCTTCAGTTACTTTTATTAAAACATCCTGGTCATCTTTTAATCCACTAGGATCTTCAACAATGAATTTTACAGTATCTTCTCCCTTTCCAATTGCAATTAAATTAACTTCTTTTGTTAAGTTATTTATACTAAAATTAACAACATTATCACCAGCATTTTCAATACTCCACTTTAAGCTTCCTTCAGAATCTTCATCATCTTCAACATATGAATTCAAATGCAAAGTCCAGCTATCTCCTAATTTTTTAATTTGATCTGGTATTGAAGGATTTATTCTTGGAGCAGTATTTGTAGGTGTTTGATTTCCTGAACTGGTTGCATTTTTTACTACAGTTAACTTAACAGGATTTGATTGCACGCTATCTTGCCCGTCAGTGGCTGTAAAATAAACAGTTTCAACTCCAAACCAGCCAGGTGGTTGGGATAAGCTTACAACCCCATTATTAATAGTTATAACAATATTAGAATCACCAGAATGCTGAAAACTTAATAATTGTGGCTTATTATCATAATCAATAAAATAATTTTTCAAGTTTACAACATTATTTAGAGAACTGTCCTGGTTCCAACTTTGATCAGATATAGTCCCATTAAATATTGGTTTAATATTGTCAGGAGCACTAAAAGTAAAACTAAAATTACCAGGGGCAAATTTAGTCTCGCCGGGAATATTAGCCAAACAATTCCATACATATGTTCCTTTACTTATATTAGCTACAAGAAAAGAAACCATCCCCTCATTCTGGTTAAATATAGTGCTTCCGGTTTGCTTCCACACATCAAAAATATTGCTGTAAAGCCGGACAGAGTCAATATTAATGCCGCCGCTGGTTATATTGCACTTAAAAATAATATTGTTAATATCACTTCTTATTTCTAAGTTGTTTTTAGGTTCTTTTAACTCAACATTCAAGGCAGTTACAAAAAAAGCAAGTAATAAAATTGTTATTAAGTAAATATACATTAACCTCTTCATTTTACAATGGTAAAAATCTTGCTTATTTATATATTTTATTGTAAGCCAATATACTCAAATAGGGTAATAATATGAATTCACAACCACCCCATAACTAATAATCTGAATGAAATTTAATAAAAACAAAGGTATATAAATCAAATTTTTGAGAGATTTATCAAAGTAAAGGAATATAACGATGAGTTTAAGTATATTAAATTTACAGCCAGAGTTAAAAAAGGCATTTGAAGAACTTGGATTTTTGGTATTAACAGATATTCAAAGGAAAACAATACCGTTAATACTTGAAGGTAAAGATGTTATCGGACAATCGCAAACAGGCTCAGGAAAAACAGCTGCTTTCGGTTTTCCCCTTCTTAATAAATTAACTCAAGGTAAAGGTATACAGGCGCTTATATTAGTGCCAACTCGAGAATTATGCGAGCAAGTAACAACAGAAATGAAAAAATTCTCAAAGTATAAAAAAATGAATATTACTCCAGTTTATGGCGGAGTTTCAATTAACCCGCAGATTACTAGCCTAATTCATGCAGACATCGTGGTAGCTACTCCAGGAAGAATGTTAGATCATATTAATAGAAATACCGTCAAGCTAAATAACGTAACTATACTTGTTTTGGATGAGGCAGATAAGATGTTTGAAATGGGTTTTGTTGATGATGTAAAAAAAATAATTTCCTACACCCCAAAAAATAGGCAGACTTTGTTGTTTAGTGCAACAATCTCGCAACAGGTTCATGACATTGTAGTTCACTATATGAAGAATCCAGAAAAAATAAAAGTGCAATCTTATGTAGACCAAGGAAAAATGATTCAGCATTTTTATTCTGTGAATGCAAGAGACAAATTTTCATTATTGGTGCATATTTTAAAACACCAAGCCAAGGGGCTTACAATAATTTTTTGTGCAACAAGAAGCAGAGTAGATGTTTTAAGTAAAAATCTTTACAAACAAGGAATACAATCACAAAGATTACACGGCGGATTATCACAAAACAGGAGAAAACAATCTATCGAGATGTTTCATAATAATAAAGCAGACATATTGGTTGCCAGTGACGTAGCTGCTCGTGGATTAGACATAAAAAATGTAGCACACATAATAAACTACGACATACCAAAGACATCTAAAGATTATATTCATAGAATAGGAAGAACAGCAAGGGCAGGAAAAGAAGGAAAAGTCATTTCATTATTATCAGAGCAAGACCATGATAATTTCAGGAGCGTGCAAGCCGATAGGTCATTGATTATAGAACCACTAAAGCTTCCTGAATTTCAGAGGATTCCTTTTTATGCTCAAAGTAGAGAACGCCGTTTTGGGGCAAAACGACACATGTATTCAAAGCCAAGATCAGGCCACAACAAACAAAAATACAGTAACTATGATAGATAAAAAACAATATATTTAAAAAATACTACTTTTTCTAATTAAATATGATAGAAATAACTCTTTGGCAAAAAATAATATTATATGTTTTATTATTAATATCATTATTTATTTTCGTAAAAACCTCTCAAATTAAAATATTTAATAGACCATTAATAAGTTTAAGAACCAGAATACTTTTAGCTCTATTTTTTCCGTTAATTTTGATAGTGGCTTTTTTCCTCGGTTCTCTATTAATAGCAATAATATTATCAGTAATATTTATCTCGTTTTTATTGTCTTTTTTCTCTAGAAAATTAAGATTCTAATATTTCCATATCAATATACTTATCTTCTTCACTATACTCAGGCCCGGGAAAACCAGCAAAAGCCAAATAAGAATAAGCAATCCCATGTCCATCTAATATGTAATATCCTTTGTTTTTCTTAACAACTTCAATATCTTTAGCCTCTTTAAGTCCATCATCATAACCTAGATCTTTAGCATCACCAAAAGCATTTATCTTGCCATTTCTCTCCAAGATTAAATATCCCTTGCTAGTTAATCCCATATCAACAATATCTTTAGTTTCCATATCGCCATAAAAAACAGCATCACCAAAAGTTTCAACTTTGCCATTGCTCCTTAACAAATAATATCCATTATTAGTTAACTCCAAATCAACATAATCATCATTATTTCCATCACTATATTTTTTAGCATCACCAAAAGCAAACACCGTGCCATTTTTATTCAATACATAATATCCATTATTAGTTAACTCCAAATCAACAGCATCATTAGTCTTAGCTTCTCCCAATACTCTGGCATCTCCAAAAGCAAACAGATTTCCATACTTATCCAAGATTAAATACCCATTTTTGGTTAATTCAATATCTCTAGCAATTTTATCTGTAAATCTTAAGTCTCCTAAGAACTTAGCACTTCCACTAACATATAATCTTCCATATTCATCTAAAAAATAAAGTCCTTTATATCCCCTATTTACCGCATTTCCTAAAAAAAGATTTCCATAGCTTGAAAAAGTGATTATTCCTAATATTAATAAAATAATAATTAAGGTAAAATAATTGTTTTTCATTTTCCTCTTTTTCTTAATTAAAGATTAAAGTTATTTTTAAATATATCTATTAAAAAAATCAAAGATTATTTATATAAAAATTAAAATGCCCAACAGATTATCCAACACGAAGAGCATCATCAATTGCTTCATCTAGTAACCCCACCACATGTTCTTCATTAAAATAGGCATATTCTCCCCTATAACAAAAATGATTTCTTATATTTCTTGCCGTGGTTTTATTAAAAGGCCTTGTTTCTTCAGCATAAAATAATATAAATGGTTTATTATTTAAATGAGTTGCATCAAACATCTTTTGAATTTCTGGAGTTATTGTTGTTAAATGAACAAGAACAATCTTGGTTCTAGGTATGGCTTCTCTAACTGTAAAATCTACAACTTCGCTTAATTCTTTGTTAGTAGCTAAATCCCTGTGCGGACAGTATATCCTTAATCTCTTTCTATTCTCAACCAATTCTTCAATATTATCATATAATTCATAATGATCTAATGCGTCTGGTTGACAGGCTAAAACAACATCATACCTATTGCCAGTAACAGTTTCTCCCGATGATAATTTTGTTTTTAATCTAGGAGGAACAAGTAGTAATCTTGGCAGAACTAACTCTCCAGTTTCTTCTACTTCATCTTCTAGTAATACTGACATTTACCCACCATAAAAATTTAAGATGTATGTATGCTAATTCCAATCTTTCTCTGTTTTTTAGCTTTTCTTCTGTAAACAGCGCTCTTACTTGGTCTTACTTTTTCAAAACCTCTTCCTTTACCTATTAATCCTCTGCTTCTTCTTCCAGCGCTAGTTCTTCCATGATAAATTCTACTTCTATTTTTATTCAAATTTAACCATTCATAACCATTATAGTTTTTAACAATTTCAGGATCAACTAATATAACTTCAAAAAAATAATGTTTACCGTCTTTTGCTAGTTCATATGAATTTAAAACACTCATATTTGGGAACTTTTTATTTGCTCTTTCTTCAGCTATGCTCTGATAATTCTTCCACAATATCTTTTTTCTCCTCATGGCTCTGGGTTTCCTTCCGCCCTTGAATTTCTCTCTTAATCTTCCACCTCGAATTAATCTGACTCTTGCAACAATAAACCCGTTTTTAGCTTTATAGCCTAAATTTCTAGCCCTATCTAATCTTGTTGGTCTTTCAACTCTGACAATAGAATTACTTTTTCTCCATTCAATCATATAATTACGTAAAAT
>CAYIXS010000038.1:0-1469 GCA_964367445.1 Candidatus Woesearchaeota archaeon
TATTATTTTTGGATTTTTCCTAGAACACCATCTATTTTTTTATAGAACTCTTCTAGCGAAGAATCATTTATTATTTTAAAATTAGCTAATTCTAAGCATTTCAATACTTGTTGCCCATATTCTGGTTCATGAAATCCCCTGTCTCTTTTTTCTAATCTTTTCATATCTTCTATGGCTTTAGGATCAGAGTCTTTTCTGCCCTCTTCTTTCGACTTATTTCTTTTTTCCAATCTTCTTAATCTAATATCTTCAGGAGCATCTATTCCTATAATAATAGAATTTTTTACTTTTTTAATTTCCTCAATTTCGCCCAAGTTTCTAATCCCATCTATAACAAAATTTTCATTGAGATTTATCTTTTCAATTGCTTTTTTCGCCCAAAAACCTTTACCATATTTTTCTCTCATAGAATTTCCTATGTCCTGCAGTATCTCTCTTTGTATTTCTAACCCTTTCTTTCTTGCCTCTTCTCTAACTAAATCAGATAAAGTAATATAGTTAAAACCTTTTTGCTTTAAGTAACTAGAAAAAGTTCCCTTTCCAGAGGCAATTGTTCCTGTTAGACCAATTATCATATTTTTGATAAAATCCTTTCTCTTAATTGTTCTTTACCGGGATAACCATTTATTCTTGCTATTTCTTTTCCTTTTTTAAAGATTATTATAGTTGGAACTGACATTATATTAAATTTTCTTGTTAATTCAGGTTCTTTATCAGCATCAACCTTGTAGAATTTTGCCTTTTTTATCTCTTTACTGAATTCTTCATAAATTGGAGATAATACTTTACAAGGTGCACACCACGAATCTGCACTGAAGTCAACTACAACAGGTTTTTCCTCCAAATCTACTTTTTGAGAAAACTCTTTAGATGTTAGTTCTATCACCATTCTGATAAAAAATTTTTATTTAGTTATAAATATTTCTATAGTTTAGGATATGTTATGCTGCGAATGAAATAAATATTTTATAAGCAAAGTATAAGACAAAGATATAAGTTAAAAATATCTTTAAACCAACCAACATTAATAATATATAGATTCCAATTATTATATCAATAATAGAAAAGGGATCCACAAGAAAAATTAAACCCTTTATGAATAGGTAAATTGCTGCAGGTATTGCCAAAAACTGAAGAACGCCAAATTGTAATCCTAATAGAGTCAAAGCAACTAATCCATCTAATACTGCCAATACCCAGATTAATATCATCAATTATAATAAATTAAAAAGTTATTTAAGCTTTATCTTTTAAATGATCTATTAATTCTCTAGGAACTTCAATAACTGCTTCGCCTTCTCCTACTTTTCCTGCTAAGCCGAGTTCATTAACTTTTGTTTGGCTAAGAGATTTTCCAACTATGATATATCTACCTTCATGCTCGCTTATACTTGGGCAACTGGCAAGAATACATGTCATATATTTAGGCGTTCTTTCTTTTAATTCATATTTTGCCATTTTATTATTTA
>CAYIXS010000038.1:1569-6335 GCA_964367445.1 Candidatus Woesearchaeota archaeon
AAAATTAGCAAATATATTAAAGTAGGATTAATAAAAAAGTTCTTTACAGTATTTAACTACAGCAAATTTGGCTATAAGACTGTTGCGATTATTCTTCTTAAATTCGCAAAACCTAAGTATATCATAGAGTTTTATGAAAAACTAGAAAAAGATAAATTCTGGATTTCAAAAGGCCTAGTTAATAACAAGTATGACCTATTTATTCAAGGAGTTTTTAAGAGTGAGGAAGAAATAAACAAATATGTTTTTAACTTAATTGAAAAAAACAATGAAATAATTTCTGATTACTTGATTATTAAACCTTATTTTGTTGAGCTTTATCCATTAAAATTCTTAGGTAAAACAGGAGGAAGTTTTGTAATGCTTGAGCAAGGCAAAGGAATTAATCTAGATGAAAAAGATAAGAAAATTTTGAAAATTTTGCAAGATAATGGAAGAGTAAAGCTAGTAGAAATTGCAAATAAAACAGGAATTTCTGCTGAACTGGCTTTATATAAAATAAAGAAACTTCAAAATGAAAAAGCAATTTTGGGCTCAAGAATATGGTTTGATATGGAAAAATTAGGCTATTTTTATTCTATTGTTGTTATAGACTTAAAGAATTTCTCTGAAAAAAATCAGAAAAAACTGAAAGAATTTGCTAACGATTCGAAATATGTTAACTCAATTATTTTTTCTTATAATAAACCGCATTGTTTTATTCAGCTTTTTCACAAGGAAAACACAGAACTAGTAAAGGCAATAGAAGAATTAAAAAATAGATTTGAAGATGAAGCAATAGAACTTGATGTAATTTTATTGAAAAATGAAGGAGAAGAGATTAATGCTCTTCCCTTTTACTAAAATAGTTTAAGAACAACCCATTGAATTCCCGCAATTAAGACATTTGTAGCATGCACCATTTCTTACTGTAATATGCCCACAAAGGTCACAAGGCGGAGCATCACCCATTAATTCTGCCATATCTTTATTTACTTTATCTGATTCAAGAAACTTATCTAGCTTCTTGTCTTTTTCTTCAAGACTTAGCTCATCTACTGATTTAGGTTTAACGTGCACAAAATCTGTTCTCCCTAAATACTCCATTCCTAAAACCCTGAAAACAAAATCTATCATTGAAGTACAGGTTTTAATATTTGGATGGTCCGTCATTCCATGGGGCTCAAACTTGGTAAAAGTAAACATATCAACAAATTTCTTTAAGGGAACCCCGTATTGCAAGCCCACTGAAACCGCAATTGCAAAGCAGTTCATTAAACTCCTATAAGTCGCTCCTTCTTTATGAATATCTAAGAAAATTTCTCCTAATTTACCATCTTCATATTCCCCAGTATGTAAGAATAATTTATGACCAGCTATATTTGTTTTCAATGCAAAACCCTTGCGTTTTTGAGGTAATGGTTTTCTCATCCCTCTTTCTATAATGTTTCCATTGGAAACAGTTTTCTTTTCATCTAATTTAGTATTTAGTGGCTGAGATAATTTACAACCATCCCTATACAAAGCTATTGCTTTTAATCCTAGTCTCCATGCTTCAAAATAAATTGTTTGTATATCATCCACCGTGGCTTCATTTGGTAAGTTCACTGTTTTAGATATTGCTCCAGAAATAAAAGGTTGAACTGCCGCCATTATTTTAACATGCCCCATTGGAGCTATAAATCTTTTACCAAGGCCACATTTATTCGCGCAATCAAACACAGCATAGTGTTTTTGTTGTATATGTGGTGCATCTTCTATTGTTTGTGCTCCCTCTATGTAAATTTTAGCTTTCTGGATTTGTTCACCCGTTAATCCTTTTTCTTTTAATGATTTAGGATTTACACTAGGAGTATATTCATCCAAAGTTCTGAATTTTTTCACATAATCCTCTGCAGCACTAATCTCTGAGTCAGAAAAACCTAATTTTCTGAGTTCTAACGGATTTATATAAGGCGCATTCTTCAATGTTCCATATCCTAATATGTACTTTATTATCTCCTCAATTTGGTCATCTGAATAATCAAGTTTCCTTAATGCTCTTTCAATTGACTTGTTAACAATTTTAAAATACCCTCCACCAGCAAGTTTTTTCCACTTAACCAGTGAGAATTCAGGTTCAACTCCGGTAGTATCGCAACCCATGAGCAACCCTATAGTATTATGAGATAGAAACCCATTACCAATATACGTCACATTTTCTGGTACTGACAAGTCATACGTAGGTTGAATTCCACCATCTATATTACTTTCAATGGTATCATAAAAAAATTGTAACGCTCTTAGTAATCTTTTGTCTTGTGTATCTTGATATATCTGTATTATTCTTTCTCTGGGGATTGCACCATGTTTTTTTAGGGAGATCATTACTGCGTTTCTATGCCGATTTCCAGCTGGAATAATCTCTTCTATCACTTCTTCTGATAAATGGATATAATCTCTATTACCGGATTGTGTACTTCTTTCTAAGAAAATATTATTATTCTTTCTTCTCCCAATAAAACCTATTTGTTTTATAAAACTAGCATTGTAGGATACATTCTTTAATCTTAAAACATATAGTTTAGATTTACCCCATCCTGAGATATCTATTTTTGTTGTTGTCGGATAACCTAAAGATAAAAGTAAGGTTTTAATCTCTTGTGAAAATTCTCTGTTTACAGTTGAAAGGCCAGGATTTCCAATGGTTACAGTACCATCAGCCTCAAATAAACCCCTTAAAAATGCAGAATATATTTCACTGTCATTAGCATGAAGTATTGCATCTGGTATGTATGGGATATATCCTTTTCCTTTATGTTCTTTAGTTGGTTTTATTTTCGAGAAACCACAAGCATTCCACCAAATTGTTAATGGAACTGAATTAACAGATACTTCTTTATATCCTTGACATTGAGTAACATTTATGTTTAAATTAAATAGTTCTTTTATTGATATTCTTAAATGTTCTACCACATCATCATCTTCATTTGAAACACAGAATCTTAACCCTTTACTATGTAGACTGCCGTCACCCATAAAATAACCTACTAACTCCGCTAACTCTTCTATCATTATATGTGGTGTTTTTAATTCATAATCAGAATTCCAATGCAATTCTGGTTTTAAAGGCAATAAAACTTCTTGCTGTTTTCCAAATATTGTATTCATAGCTAATGGTATTATATCACCTTCTTTTATATCAGAAAACTTTTTCCATATAAACTCTTTAGTTTCCTGATCTAAAACCTTTAATTTATGTTTTTCTGTTCCTTGTATTTCATACCCTGATGAAGTCATAATCTTCCTAGTTTTAGCTTCACCATTAATATAAAATTTAGTTGCTTCTTTTGGTCCTTCATCTGTCATAACCTTGAATGACATATCTTGCCATTGATTCCCATTTATATTACCAAGGTTCTTTAATCTAATAAGCCCTTTGTCAGTAGATATTAATGAATTGCCAGTTAAACAACCGGTAGGAGCCAAAACAGTAGCTTGAGCATTTCTAAAACCACTTTTTTCCCCTTCTTCTATTACTTTATCCCATTCTTCTCTAGCTGCTTCCAATAGATATTCAGGGCAATGCCTTACATCTATCTTGTAAGCTGCATCCCTATGTAAATTCATCACTTTTAACATTGGTTCTCTATTTTCTTCAAATCTAACAAACGGTTCTTTTATTGACGCGATTTCTGCAGAGGTTCTATAGGCATAACCGGTCATTATAGCAGTTATAGCTGCGGCTATTGCTCTTCCTTTATCTGAATCATAAGGAATTCCCTCTGTCATCAATAAAGTGCCTAAGTTAGCATAACCTAAGCCTATTGTTCTAAAGTCATGGGTCCTCTGTGCGATGCTTTTTGTTGGATATGATGCAAAATCAACTAAAATTTCTTGGGCTATGAAAAATATTCTACAAGCATGCTTAAATCCTTCAATATTAAAATTACCTTCTTCATCTATAAATTTCATTAAATTAATACTTGCAAGGTTACAAGAAGTATCATCAATAAAAATATATTCGCTACATGGATTAGTTGCATGAATATGTTCAGTATTAGAACAGGTATGCCATTTGTTCATCGTATCATAGAGCATAACCCCGGGGTCTGCGCAACGCCATGCTGCCTCTGATATTTTTTTCATCAAATCCCTGGCATTGTGGGTTTTTCTTATTTTTCCAGTAACTCTTTCTATAGTACTCCATTCCTTATCTTCTAGTACCGCTTCCATAAAAGAATCTGGTATCATCAGAGAATTATTTGAATTTTGACCAGAAACAGTTTGATAAGCTTCACCATTAAAATCAGATGGATATCCTGCAGCCATTAATGCTTTAACTTTTTCTTCTTCTTTTACTTTCCACCATATAAAATCTTCAATTTCTGGATGGTCCATATCTAAAATTACCATTTTAGCTGCTCTTCTTGTTATACCACCAGACTTAACTGCTGCAGCACTTCTGTCTAAAATTTTTAAGTAGGACATCAAACCAGATGATTTTCCACCACCAGATAAAGGTTCCCCTGCTCCTCTTAACGCCGAGAAATTCGTTCCAGTACCACTACCATGACGAAAAAGTTTTGATTCATTTGTTATTAGTTCATAAATAGAATTCAGTGAATCCTCTATTTTTTGGATAAAACATGCAGAAATTTGCGGATGAGAATAAGAATCTTTACATTCTTCTACTTGTTTTGTTTCTAAATCATAAAAATACGAATCAGAAGTTGTGCCTTTAATACCATACTTATGAAATAAACCACAATTAAACCAAACAGGGGAATTAAAAGCTCCTTTTTGTG
>CAYIXS010000039.1:0-6249 GCA_964367445.1 Candidatus Woesearchaeota archaeon
TTAGTAAGAGTAATAAGGAAAATAGAAGAAACCCAAGGACAAAATATTTGGAGTAGAGATGTAGGTTCAAAACTAGTAGATTTTATTAAAGAAAGATATATTTCTATAACAAGAGAACCAATGGCAAAACCATTAGATGATTATACTCGGCTTGGCATGCAAACTGCTGCAGAAGCAGAAAGATTAGGCATATATAAAAAATAGCCTAGTTAACTTTATTCTACAATAAAACTAGCAGTTGAAGGATTTTTACATTTATTGCATTCTTTTAGACCATTACATACTTTTACTGTATAAATCCCAGGGCTCCAATTTTGGCTTGTCCTAATATTAATTCTTTTAGCGCCATAACATTTAGGTCCGGGTGTGCATCTTGCTTGATCATTATCTATACATTGATAGGTATTAGAACAAAAATCAGCACTAGCTTGATTATCACATAATCCACCATATTTTCTTGCTCCAGAAGCACTATAAACAGCTAAACCTGTAAAAACACCGTTTTTGGCTGGATAAATATCAACAGTAATAATCTTTCCAGCCTTAATACTATTTGGACTTATAAATAACTTTGTTTTTTCCAAATCACTTCTATGTTCAGCAGTAGAACCAATTTGGCTTAACACAATATTTCCAGTTAAAGTCTCTGCTAAGCTAAAAAATAATACAAAAGACAAAAGAACAATTAAAACTAATGTCACCCTATTTTCCATATAATATCACACTCTTTTTTCTTATATAAACCTTTTTATTCAACATTCTCCTTTTTTGTACTTCGTTATACTCTGGCAAGCAACACAACTATTGCTATAAGTATTTCCATCTTCTCCGCAAACAGGATCATATATCTGGATACAAAAAGCCTTTTGAGTATCTTTATTTATTTCACAATTTATATAATTATCAACTATAGGGCAAGGATCAAATTCACAATTATTGCTAGCATTTCTCACAACACCACCACCACCAGGACATTGTTTCGCTTCTTTTGTACAAGCTTTTAATCTTACATTTACGCAACCACTAATAAAAATAATTCCAATTAATAACAAAATTAAAATTAATTTCTTCATTTTCTCACTGCTTTAAAAGAGGGGGTTTGTAAATCTTCTCCCAAATTTAATATAAATTCCCATCCTCTCAAACTACCAACCGCAGTTTTAATATTTTTTCCCAATTTTACCCTAATTTTCTCAGCTAAACCATAAACAAAATTAAATAACTCTTCTTTATTTAAATACAAGAGGTTAGATTCAAGTATTTTTCCATCAACTTCTACTTGTATTTTTTTTCCTTCGCCATTACAAGTAATGCTCTTTATTTTATCATCATGTAACAAAGGCTCTATTCTTCCTAACCCGAAAACATCATTTACCAGATAATATTTTATTAAAGTATCATGTCCTTCTTTTATTCCAAATTTCTTTCCATATTTTTGTATTAACTTCCATCCTTTCTCCATATTTTTTATATTTTTTTTCTTAACCTTCATCAAAACATCAATATCGTTGCTATCTAATCCTGGTTCATTAACCAAATATTTATCAGAAATTTCTACAGTAGCTAAAACTTTTCCAGTTATACTATCAGTTATCAAATCTTTATTTACCTTAACTATATTATTAATTTCTATTTCCGGTTTTTTTAATGGAGATGGTCTTTTTCTTTTCCTATCCTCTTTTTGAACTATTTTTTTAGTATAAATTGGAACTTCTTTAAATTGTAAAATTGGTTGTATGTTTTCTTGCGTGCTAGGAACAGGTATTGGATAAACATCAACCCCGGTTTGAATATTTATCATCTCATTATAATACTTTGATTGTTTTATTTCTTCTCCGCCAAATTCAGACGGAATTTCCTCTTTTTCAGCCGTTTCTTTCAAAGGCATAGGAAAAAATCTGTTTTTCAATAAAATTTTATTTCTATCAACAAAAGTATAAGCAGCACCCCTGACAAAAGTCTCTAAAACATATTGCTGTCTCTCAACTTCAGGATCCTTAATCTCATCTAGAACTTCTTTTAGTTCATTTTCTAATTTGAGCCACTCATCATTGAATATAAATTCAGGCTCTTTCATTTAAAATAATCCACCTTCTACTTCTTTCTTCTTAATGCCACCAAACGTTTCTTTATCTCTTACAAATTTCTCTAATAATAACAAACCCCTCGCTATTCTCTTGTTTTGTTCTAGTAAATCGGTTAGTTTTCTTGCTAAAGGTTCTCTAACTTCGCCCTTTTCAATATTTTGTGCAGCTTTTTTGAAAATTTCTACAAGTTCATCAACTTTTTTTGTCAAATTATTCACAGAAGTTACCAAATCTGCATTTTTTTTCAATAATTCTACATTATGTTTTACTAATTCGTTAATTATGTCTTGTTTTGTGACTCTTGAAGATGTCAAATTTTCACCCCTTATACAAAAAATATTATATTAAAACTACTATAAAAAGGTTTTTATTAGCAAATTTATTGAACAAAAGACAAATTAAGCAAAATACGATTAGTAATCTTCCAAAATGCCATTTTCCTCCAGCCAAGGCATCATTTTTTTCATTATTTCTCTCACGCCATTTAAACCAATGCCCGTCCTATTTGATAATTTAAGATAGTTTACTCTTTCATCCTCATTCAATATTATTTCAAGATTCTCAAATAAACCAAGAATAGTTTCAAAAGACATCCGTGTTCTTTTATGGATTAACATACACTCCATAGCCCGTTGGAATGCCCAATCACCATTAGCCTTAGCGGTTTTATAAGTATCTAATATCCTTTTATATTTTTCATCTTCCTCTTTCTTAGCTTCTATTTTTTCCAATTCTTTCAATTCCTCTAGTCTTTCTAATCTTTCTGCGTGCGCATTTTCCCAAATGTTATATCTATCTGGGTGGCTGATATAACTAGCAGCCCCTTGCGTAGATATTCCCCATTTTCTTCCAGCTTCACTAGGAGTCAATCCATCTATGATATCAATAATTCTCTCCGGAATAGTTCCTGGTTTGACACCCCTTCTTCCATTAGGTAAAGTAATATTTGCTTTCTTGGCATGATACCTTATTATATCTAAAGTTTCTCCAACAACCTCTGCTAATCTAGTTTGAGACTCAACACAGCCTTGTTTTGCTTTAATTATTGCATCACAGATTCGCTCATGTCTTCTCTGCATCATAGTTTTTAAACTAACACCGTACTTAGATAGTTCATCATTTAATCTCTGCAAGGATAATGTTCCAAAACCACCACCATTAACACTTTCAGCATCATATCGTTGTAGATCTGAAATATATTCTACACCCAACTGTTTTAGTCTTTTTTCTCCTCTAACACCAAGGTTTAACTCAGAAACAGGAATCTCATTTAATTGTCTTCCTGCAATTGCTTCTAAAGCATCCATTCTAATATCTCCAATCTGCCCTATATCGTCTAAAATCTAGATGAATAAAATTTTTTCCTCTACCGATTCCAGCTTTAGGAAATAACTCTCTCGCAATTATTGCCAAATCTTTACCTCTCATTCCTTTCACGAAAATATCCACGGCTTCCCCGCTGCAATGCCTACTTTTTTTAGCATTTGTTTTATTTTTACTAATCAAAGAGTATTGTCTGGCCTTTGATCTATAACCAGAATTAACTCTGATAGGTTTTCCAACTTCTTGTCTCAATTTTTCTAATCCAGAAATTAATTCAGGATCTAATCTTGCATATTCTGAAAGTTCTCCACTACTGCTTACTAATTCTCTTAATGTAAAATGCTCTGAAACTTTTCTGTCTAAGTCTTTTTTTCTAATCCTAAATAATCTATTGCCACTATTATTAGGATCACTATATATATGTTGATCAAAGTTAGATACATATTCCAGTTCACTTAATCTTAATAATCGAGAATCAACATCATCAAATTTTTGATCCTTCCTATTATATTTAGTTATTTTTATTTTCGGATCATTATTAAAGTCAGGAAGTCTTGGAATTAATTTTTTCTGTTGATTACTAGGCATTGAAGTAGGATTAGGTCTTATTCGCAGGGGAGTATCAGCATAATTCTCCAACTGTTCAGGTCTATAATCTCCACAAGAGTTTAAACCGGCAAGACTTGCGCAACCAATTAGAGCTGTAGCTGCAGCAGTTCTCAATGTTTTATAAATATCTATCATTTTTACCTTAAAATAATAAAAGTAATTTAATAATTTATAAACCTTTCTATTTATTACTACTTATAAGAAATAACATATAACTTAATAAAAAGACTTAAATAGAATATTTAATATAATGAAAATAAGTGGCATATTCATAGAAGATAAGATAAAAGAAAAGATATTAAATAAACATAATGTAGAAGCAGATGAAATTAAACAAACAATATTTAGTAATACCTTAGTATTAAAAACAAAAGAAAACAGATACATGGTAATAGGACACCATCAAAGATATTTGACAATAATATTCGAAATGTATCATGGAACTGCGTTTATAATTACTGCTTATTTAGATTTAAACGAAGCCCAAAAATATGATCTATTTCTTATATTAGGAAAAATGGGTAAAGATAAAGTAATATCATTAATTACTGAGAAAAATCACATTTATGCATAATCATTTTCTTTATTAAACTAAGAAGAACTTTTTAATATTAAACCCTACCTAGAGAGCTAAACCCAAACTTAAAAAGCACTGAGCTTACTCTCTCCAGGTGGGGAAAAGAGGTGATTATGATTTATTTTATTTCTGATTCATAACTTCGAATAGCTTTTTCTAAATTGATTAGTATTCAGGCATTCCACCCATACCAGGAGGCATGTTAGGCATATTATTTTTCTTTCCAGACCCAGCAATTACATCATCTATTCTTAATATTAATTCAGTAACTTCTGAAGCGCTTTGTATAGCTTGTGTTTTAATTTTTAAAGGCTCAATAACGCCATTATTCCAAACATCAATAACTTTTCCTTCAAAAACATCAATTCCATGCCACTTATTTCCCTTATCATGTTCAACTTTCATTTCAGTTAGCATATCAATAGGATCTAAACCAGCATTTTCAGCTAAAGTTCTTGGAACAATTTCAACAGCCTCAGCGAAAGCTAAAACAGCAAGTTGTTCTCTTCCTGACAAAGTATTAGCATATTCTCTTAAACCTCTTGAAACTTCAATTTCAGGAGCTCCTGCTCCGCCAACAACTTTCCCATTTTTTAAAGCAGCCCTTATATCACCAACAGCATCAGTTACAGCTCTTTCAATTTCATCAATAACATGTTCACTTCCCCCACGAATTAATAATGTAACTGCTTTAGCTTCATCACAATCTTTAATGTAAGTCATGTCTTCATCTCCAACTTTGTGTTCTTCAACAACACCCGCCCTTCCTAAATCTTCTTTGTTTATTTCATTTATCTTGCTTACAACTTTAGCCCCAGTTGCTTTAGCAACTCTTTCTATGTCGCTCTTGCTTACTCTTCTAACAGCATATATTCCTTTTTTAGATAAAAAATACTGCACCAAATCATCAATGCCTTTCTGGCAGACAACAACATTAGCTCCAGTAGTTATTATCTTATCAGCCATGCCTTTCAATATTTTTTCTTCCTGCTCAACAAAGTCCTGCATTTGTTTAGGGCTTGTTATTTGTATTTTTGTGTCAGTTTCAGGATTTTTTATTTCCAAAGCAGCATCAAGTAATAAAATTTTAGCTTCCTTGACTTTTTTAGGCATTCCAGGATGAACTCTCTCTTTGTCCAATAATATTCCCTGTATTAATTCAGAATCACTAACACTATTTCCAACCTTTTTCTCAACTTTTATGCTGTCTAATGCAATGCCTTTATTTTCATCTAAGACTTGTTTTATGCCCTTAACAACTAAGTCAGCCAATAATTCTTTATTAGCTTCAGCCCCCTTTCCAGTCATCGCAGTCATGGCCAGTTTTTTTAAAATTTCAATATCATTTTCTGTTACTTCTTCAGAAATGTTATTCAATATATCAATGCTTTTTTCAGCTGCTAGTCTATATCCTCTAGCAATAACAGTTGGATGCACGTCTTTATCCAATAAACTTTCAGCATTTTTTAATAATTCCCCGGCAATTATAACAGCAGTAGTAGTTCCATCTCCAACTTCATCTTCTTGTGTTTTTGCAATTTCAACAATCATCTTGGCGGCAGGATGTTCAATCTGCATTTCTTCTAATATAGTAACGCCATCATTTGTAACAGTAACATCACCCAAAGAATCAACAATCATCTTATCCATCCC
>CAYIXS010000040.1:0-6244 GCA_964367445.1 Candidatus Woesearchaeota archaeon
GAAGATAATATTGATGTAAGCAAAAGTGAAGCTGGAACTATTGATGTAGTTAAAGTTATAAAACATGTTGTTGGAGAGAAATAAATGGAAGAACTAATCAAAAGTTATAAAGGGAAAATACCCGGGTCAATCTTGAAGACTTTGAAGAAAGAGGCTTTAAGTAGAAAATTAACTAAAAAAGATGTTGAAAAGGTTTTATTAAGATTAAAGCAGATATATGAGAGAGCTAAAATAAATGCTGGAGAAGCTATAGGTGTTATAACTGCTGAGAGTTTTGGAGAACCCAGCACACAGATGTCAATCGCAAAAAATGAAAAAATAATAATAAAAATTAAAAATGAAATAAAAATAATAGAGATAGGAAAATTAATTGATGGTTTAATGGGATTAAATGGTTCTTTGAAATTAAATGATTCTGAAATATTGCCTTTAAGTGATTTTGATATATACGCTCCAAGTTTAAATCAGGAAGAAAAAATTGAGTGGAAAAAGGTTTTAGAATGTAGCAGACACAAGACAAATAAAAAACTTTTAAAATTAATAACTAGATCTGGTAGATCTATTGTGGCTACAGATAATCATTCTTTTGTTATTAGGAAAGATAACGAGGTTAAGCCTATTTTAGGTAAAGAATTATCTATAGGAGATAGAATTCCGGTTATCAGTTATTTACCTGAGAACTGCATTGAAGAAATAAAGTTAGAGGACCATATTAAAATTAATCAAGATTCAAGATTTAAACTAATACATAAAGGAAATATGCTATTAAGAAATAAAACATTAACTAAACCAATACCAAATTTACTAGAATTAGATAGACAATTTGGATACTTTATGGGGGCATATCTAGCAGAAGGTAATGCGACAAACGGGCAAGTGTCAATATCAAATATTAATGATAATTTTATGAACAATATCAAAGATTTCACAACTAAACTAGGAGTTAATTATGTGGAAGATTATCATAGCTGGGGTTTTTCTATTTCAAGAGACCTTAAAATTAATTCTTCTTTATTGGCTAATTTTTTAATAAATAGTTGTAGAACTGGATCTCGGAACAAGATAATACCAGATTTCTGTTTCAGTGCAAAGGAAGAGTTTGTTTCTGGTTTATTAAAGGGTTATTTTGATGGTGATGGGAATTTTACTGTAAACAGGAAAATGATAAGGGTTTCATCAAATTCAAAAGAACTAATAGATGGGATATCTTTATTACTAACAAGATTTAGAATATTTTCATATAAAGTTGAGGACAAAAAGAATCAATTTTGGTTATTAATCCCCTATAAATATGCTCCTTTATTTCTACTGCATATAGGATCTGATATAGATTATAAAATAAAAGCATTAGAGGAGCTAACAGAAAAAGCAAAAAAATTCTGGAATGAAAATTCAAATGATTATAATGATATGGTTTCTGGTTTTGGAAACTTGCTTTATGATGTAGCTAAAAAACTTAAATATCCAACAAGATACGTGAATAATTTTACAAAAAGACAAAAGATAGGGAGAACTTCCTTGTTTAGATATATAAAACTATTTGATAACTTAGCTAAAAAGAAAAAAGTAGATATATCTTTAGAGATTAAAATAATGAATAGAATGTTTAATTCTGATGTTGTTTGGGATGAGATTGTTAATATAGAATATGTTAATAATAATGAATTTGTTTATGATTTATCTGTTCCTGGGCTAGAAACTTTTACTACTTTTGATGGTGTGATAACACATAACACTTTAAACGTATTTCACTTCGCTGGAGTAGCTGAAATGAGTGTAAGCTTAGGATTACCTAGATTAATAGAAATATTTGATGCCAGGAAAGAAATTAAAACTCCCTTGATGAATGTTTATATAAAATCACCTTGGAATAAAGATCCTCTTAAAGTTAAAAAAATTGCAGCATCTATTAAAGAAATAAAATTAAAAGAAGTTTCTAGCAGTTTTGTAATAAACATACCTAAATTACAAATTGAAGTTGCATTAAGCAAGAAAAAAATGAGGAATTTAAACTTAAGTGAAGATGAGGTATGCAAAGCAGTTGCTGAAGGATTCCCCAAATTAAATGTAAAATTAGGAACTGAAAAACTAGTTTTAAAACCAAAGTCTGAGGAAAACCAATTAATTGAGTTATATAAATTAAAAGAAAAGGCAAAAACCGTCTATGTCTCTGGGGTAAAGGGAGTTAAACAAGTTTTGCCTGTTAAATCTGGAAATGAGTTCATGATATTAACTGCAGGAAGCAACTTAAAAGAAGTTTTCAGAATTAAAGAAGTTGATGAAACAAAAACAGCTACTAATGATATTCATGAAATTAAAAAAGTCTTAGGCGTAGAGGCAGCGAGACAAGCAATAATTAATGAATCATCTAAAGTTATGAATGATCAGGGGTTGGATATTGATATAAGACATATCATGTTTATCTCTGATGTTATAACCAGTTCTGGATTTATTAAAGGTATAACCAGAAGTGGTATTACTGGAGAAAAAGAATCGGTTTTGGCAAGAGCTAGTTTTGAGACCCCTATAAAACACATTGTGAACGCAAGTTTAATAGGAGAGGAAGATAGTTTGAATTCTGTTATAGAAAACGTTATATTAAATCAACCAGTTCCTTTGGGGACGGGATTGCCGGATTTAGTGATAAAGATGAAGGAAGTTGAAAAATGAGCGTAGAAAAATTAAGAAAAGCATTAAAGGAAGGAAAAGTTATTTATGGAATAGATAACACGATTAAAAATCTGAAATTAGGAAAGACTAAAAGTGTTTTCTTAGCCAAAAATTGTCCTGATAAAATCAGAGAAGAAATAAAAAAATATAAAACAGAGGTTATTGAGTTAGAGGAAAGCAGTGATGAAATTGCATTGATCTGCAAGAGGCCACATCAAATCATTGTTCTAAGCTGTTAAAAATGAAGTTTGATACTAAAATTATTGGCTATATGAATACATTTGAGAATTACACTCGTGTTCATGTTAAAGATTGTTTTTTTAGAGATGATGAACTAATATACGTGGTAGATTTTTTCTTACTTGGCAAAGTCATAGGGAAAAATGGAGAAAACATAAAGAAACTTGCCTTAAAAATAAAACACAAGATTAGAGTTATTGGTTTTAGCGATGATATTGTTAAATTTGTTCAAAACATATTGTATCCGTTGAAAGGCTTTGAAATTAATAGGGAGGAGAATAAAGTGATTATATCTACTGAAGATATGAAACTAAAAGGCAAGATATTTGGCAGAGATAGAAGCAATTTGAAGTTTGTTAATGAAGTAGTTAAAAGATACTTTAAGGATATAGAGGTAATAGTTAGATAGTAATCTTTATAAATGAATTTTAAACTAATGGAGATAAAATGGGAAATAAACCTAGAGGATTAGGAGCAGGAAAGAAATTAAAGCATAGAAGGAAAAATTTTAGATGGAACAATAAAAACTTTGTTAAAAGAGCTTTAAATCTAAAAGAGAAATCTGATCCTTTGGGAGGGGCTGCTCAAGCTAAAGGGATTGTTTTAGAGAAAAGACAATTAGAAGCAAAACAGCCAAACTCTGCTATGAGAAAATGTGTAGCACCAGAAACCAAAGTTTTACTAGACGGATCATATATTAAAATTAAAAATTTACCTGGATATAAAAATGAAGTTATTTCTCTGAAATGGGATAATAAAGAATTGGAGAAGACTGATGTTTCTTTTTATATGAAATTAGATACAAAAAATAATAATAATAAAGTTTATAGAATAAAAACTAAAGAGACAGGTAGAGAAATAATTGCCACGCAGGATCATCCGTTTTATACTAATAAAGGAATATTAGATTTAAAGGATTTAAAAATCAGTAATAAAGTTGCTGTTTATCCTTATGATTCTGTTGAATATGAATATAGTGATATATTGTTAGTTGATAAAAATAAGATAGAGGAAGTTGCCCCCTATAATACCAAGTTTTCTAAAGTTTATAAAGAACTTGAGAGAAGAAATCTGTTGCCTTTAAAAACATCAAATGAAAAAATCGCTAAAATTGTCAGGATTTTGGGGCATTTGTTTGGAGATGGTGGGATGTATGAAGATAAAGCTAGAAATTCTTTAAGGTATAAAGTTGTTTTTAGTGGTAAGCCTGAGGATTTAGAAGAAATAAGAAAAGATATTTGTGATCTTGGTTTTTATATGTCCAATATTTTTGAAAGCTATAGTAGAAGTTATGTTGAGTCTAATAAAGGAATTCAGGTTATAGAAGGAACTTCTTATCAGTTTAGGATTACTAATAAAAGTTTTGCTTTGTTACTTATAGCCTTAGGCGTGCCAGTAGGAAATAAAACTCTATTAGATTATGGATTTCCAAGTTGGCTAAATAAAAGTCCTAAATGGATTAAGAAAGAATTTTTACGGGCTTTTTTCGGTTCTGAATTACTTAAACCGTGTGTCGATAAAAGAAAAAAGGGCATTACCCCGTTAAAACCAAGTTTCTGTTTTAGTAAGCTAAAGGGTCTTTCTATTAATTGTTTTATAAATTCTTTTTTAGAAATTTTAAAAGATTTTAATATTGATGTCAGCGCAATTATTCCTATAAAGGAGTTTATTAGAAAAGATGCTACAAGAACAATACAATACTTGGTTTCTTTATCTAGTAATATGAGTTCATTGATAAACCTTTATGGAAAAATAGGTTATGTTTATTCGAAAGAACGTGAAAAATTAGCTTGTTATATGCATGAGTACTTATTGATAAAAAAACATATTATTGATAAAAGAATTAAAGCGTTAAAGGAAATAAAAATTTTGGTTGGTAATGGGTGCTCAATATCTAAAGCGGTTAAGGGAATTAATTTGGATGGATTAACAAGAGAAAGTGCTTCATATTGGTTAAGAGAGGAGATAAATGAGGAAAAAATTAAAATACCAAATAATTATCTTAAAAGTTTTAGTGAATGGACTAAAGAGGCAACTAAAAATTTGGACAATGGTCTTGTTTGGGAAACAATTGAGTCTATTGAAGAAACTAAATTAGATGATGTAAGGGATATAACAACAGAATCTGAAAATCATAATTTTATTGCAAATGGATTTTTGACTTCAAATTGCGTTTTTGTTCAATTAACTAAAAATGGAAGGCAAGTGACTGCTTTTGTTCCTGGTTATAATGCTATTAAATTCATAGATGAGCATGATGAAGTTATTGTTGAAAGCATAGGTGGCTCTAGAGGAAAAAGTAAAGGTGATATTCCTGGGGTTAGATGGCATGTTATAAAAGTTAATGATCAAAGTTTAAATGCCTTAGTTAAAGGTAAAATAGAGAAAGGTAGAAGGTAAAATGTGGATTAATTCAACTTATGATATGAATGGAGAAAACATTATTAATTATTTTGATAAGTTTAGATTATTCTCTGAAAAGGAAGATAGAGAAGGTCGTGCTGTTGTAATTGAGAGGGGGCTTAGTGAAAGAAAAGTTCTGTTTAATGGACGAGATGGAATCCCTGATTTTTATGTTGGAATGAGTATTTCTGATTCTTTAGTTGATAATCCTGAGAGGAATAAAGTTTCAATTGATATAGCCATTACTGATGCTGGTCTAATTCCTGAATTAGAACAGGGAGAATTACTTGATAGATTAAAGGGATATTTATCATCTATAATGAGATTAGAAGAGGTTTTTGCGTAAATGGTTGAAATTAAATTATTCAATAGGTGGGATATGAATGGCATTGATGTAGCTGATCCCGGTTTAAGAAATTATATTAATTTAAATCCTATC
Organism: Candidatus Woesearchaeota archaeon; assembly: GCA_964367445.1. Classification (GTDB taxonomy): domain Archaea; phylum Nanobdellota; class Nanobdellia; order SCGC-AAA011-G17; family JACPIM01; genus JACPIM01. The sequence goes on from CAYIXS010000040.1 coordinate 5,753, forward strand.
TTGATACCTAAATCCAGCGGAAGAAATAGATTAAGATTTCATAAAAGCAAAAGCAACATTGTTGAGAGATTAATAAATAAAATCATGGTTCCAGGGCATAAAGGCAAGAAGCACAAGTTAACTTCTGGAAGGGCATCTGGTAAAAACCAAAATGCTGTTAAAATTGTTAAAAATATATTAATCATAATTGAGAAAAAAACAAATAAAAATCCTGTTGAGGTTTTTGTTAAGGCTATTGAAAATTCTGCTCCTAGAGAAGAAATTACAACTATTGAATATGGTGGTGCAAGATATCCACAGGCTGTTGATTGTGCACCTCAAAGAAGAATTGATATTGCCTTGAGAATGATGGTTCAAGGATCTTATCAGAAATCTTTTGGCAAGAAAAAGAAATTTGTTGATAATTTAGCTGATGAAATAATTTTTGCATCTAATAGAGATCAAAATAGTGCTGCTTATGCTAAGAAATTAGAATTAGAGAGACAGGCTGAT
>CAYIXS010000041.1:0-692 GCA_964367445.1 Candidatus Woesearchaeota archaeon
TAATATATTCTCCTTTTTTAACACCAATAGAATAATCAACTAAAGTTTTAGCAACTTCTTGAACTCTTTGATCCATCAAATCACCCCAATTAACTTGTATTAGTAAGAATGAAATCTTTATTTATAAATATTTGTTTTATTTTTCAAGTTCTAACAATGCTTTTTTGTGTTTTTCAAAGACAAGATCATTTATATAACCATAAACTCCTTGCAAGCCATCTTTAAATTGTTTTGAATTTATTTTTTCTTTTATTCTCAAAAAATTATCATTAAAGTTACATTTTTTTAATATTTCTTCTTTCACAAATTTTTTATCTTTAATATTAGGAGCCAACATAAAAACATCTCTTATGTCTATTGAACGACAACTAATAAATTTCATAACAAATAGTGCATCTAGGTTAATTATCCTTAATTTTAATCCTTCTGTAATTGTCTTTCCTCTAAACATTTTTATTTCTGAGTTATCAAAAACCCAGTCAGCAGAAACAACAACCCCGGCTTTTCTATCAAGAACACCTTTGATTAAAACATCTACACTAACTTTAAAATTCTCTTTAATTTTTTTTACAAACCTTTTAAAGCTTCCATGATGAGATATATTCTTTTCATTTATTTGTTCTTTCGAATAGCCCAATTCAATTAATTTTTTTTCAATTTTTTCTGTTTCTTTATCATAGATCGGAAGAGCA
>CAYIXS010000041.1:702-5828 GCA_964367445.1 Candidatus Woesearchaeota archaeon
TTCTTTATCATCTTTAACAACAATATCACAATCAACTGAAAATCTTGGAAGAGCATATGCATTAACAGCATATCCTCCTATAAGTACAAATTTAAATTCTTTAATCTCTTTCAGCATTTCAAAAATTTCTTTTTCTCTAAGCTGCAATTGCTCCATATTTCCTCCTCATATATCTATAAGCATATAAATAAATTTCATTTGATTTTGCTAACTTTATTGTTTCTTTTAATTTTTCAACTTTATAACCTTCCTTTTCCACAAATCTTAACTTTTTAACAGGGATTAAAATAACATATTCTCCTATTGTTGCACCATTATTTACATAATTCGGAATATTAAACTTATTAAAAAAATTCTTCCAATATCTCAAATCTTTTTTTAATATTTTTATAAAATAAGGAGATTTTTCTACCCCCCTTTGAACATAAGAATAATCAGACCAAATTTCTATTGCTGATAACTTTGTAAAAGCATATTCCTTCTCTGCTTTTTTTATTAATTCTGGGACTCTAAATTCTAATAAACCACCAATTATTTTTTCAGGAGGAATGCAAACGTAAGTTTTAATTGAATGTTTTTTAATCCAACCAGCCCTTAATAACAAAGAAAATATTTTCTTCTTCATGCTCTGTGATACTATCCAATCTAATTCTGACTGCTTAAATTCTTCCTTCGCTCCGTATTTTGTAAAAAACAAAGCATAGGCCTTTAATCCGTATTGAGGTATTTCGGTTATCATAGTTACCTATTAGGTAACCAACTATTTAAACCTTTCGGTTCTTTTTATTGAAAAGAAATTTGATATAGATATAAAACAAGTTGAGAGAATAAGTAACTTAAAAAAATAATTTAAAGATACTATAAACCGCGCCAATAAAATACATTGTTATTAAAACCCAGCTTAAGATTTTATGATATTTTAATTCATATTCAGGTTTTCTTTCACTTTTCTTTTTAGCAGCATGAAACGTCAAAATCAACAATATTCCTTCCACTCCACCAGAAACAGCACCAGCAAACCACATTGCTTTGATAAAACCCATAATACCAGTTAAAAAAACTAAAAACGGGGTAATACAAGTTACCCCCCACGAAACAAAACCGCTAATTCCATAATCTAACTGTAAAACCCACCGTAATGCAAGCCCCAGTGCTAAAAAACTAGTGCTCATAGAAAAAACAGCAAATAAGTTCCCAAGTAAAACCATATGTTCACCAATGGCTTTCCCCAAACCAATTGTCGCAACCTCTGTAGTATTAAATCCTGTAACTCCTAGTATTATAACTGCAAATAACCCATACAGTAAAATAGGTATTAAACTGCCAAGAAAAATAGATTTTTTTAATTCTTTTCTATTTTTATCCAAAACAGCCCTCATCTCAGGAATGCTACTAGTCCCTATTAAAGCAAACAGTATTACACCATATGGAACAAATATTTTCCATAAATCAAAACCATATAAATTTTCAACTTTAACATAATTAAAAGAGAAAAATAAGATTAATATCATTAAAGTTAACATTATTCCGCCTAAAATTAGTTCAGAATTTGAAACAGATTTAATTCCATAAAATATCAAAGCACTCATTATTATAAAATAAATTATGCTGTAAAAAAATGGATTGCCATTGAAAATAGCTCCTAAAGCCTGTCCTACTCCTATAAGGTAGGCAACTAAAGCGCCAATTATAGAAACACCCATCGCCAAAGTCATTATTTTTTTAGCTTTTTTTCCTAAATATTTTTCGCAATATCCAGTTAATTCATGAACATCTTTTGTCCTTAAAGCAATTTCACCTACATATAGATTAACAGTTAGTGTTGTTATTCCAAGTAAAATTAAAACTAATATCCCGGTCCACATGCCACTTTGATAAAAAACAAAAGGCAACCCTAAAACACCGGCTCCGATAATACTACCGATTAGAATAGCAATAGCTTGTAAAACCTCTTTTTTCATAATCAAAATACTATTATAGCTTAGTTTATATAATTTTTGAAAAAAAATTCAGTTTCTAATCCTATATAAATTATAAATCTCTAATATCAAAAACCTCTAAATCAGATTTTATATTATCTTTATTTTGCACAAAAAGAATCCTTCTCTTGGCATTAATTTTATTTAAGTTCTCTTCTGCTTTTTTTATGTCTTCTTTGTTAAGATTTTTCCATTTTATCTCAATTGCAATTTCTGGCTTCTTAAACTTTAAAAGGCATGCGTCAATGTCATAGTCTTTTGTCTCTATTATGCTTTCACTTAACCCATATTTTAAAGCTAAATGCTCCCTTACATTATCCTCAACAATTCTGGGAACAATTTCATCCATAATCATTAATAGTTCTTTCTCACTTATTTTTCTTTCTGATAAGTTATATTTTTCATCTATATAATAATATATCTTCGCAAGAGGAGAGGCAAGCTTGTAAACAAACCTTTTTTTATTATATATTTCTATCCTCTTTAGAATTCCGAATGAAATCAGGTTATTTAGGTATTGTTGGATTATGCTCGGGTCATCTTTTTTTATTAATTTTTTTGAAAACAAAAAACTGGAAATCTCACCCGAATTAATCTTCCCAATCGCAATCGATCTCAAGATACCCTCATAAATAGCGGAAATCTCTCTCTCTTCTTCCACAAAGATCTCTCCAATTAGTGCTGGAACAGTTTTTATTGAGCTTAGGATTATTTCAGCTATAATCTCTCTTGCTTTTTTACTTGAATCAAAATAATCTACGGCTATCGGCTCTCTTAGTAGTATTGCAAGCTCCAAGTTTTCTTTTTTCAGTACACCAAGATTTCCAATTGATTTTAAAGTATCATTAAGGCTTATCAACCCTATTGGAACCTCTGCAAATAAGCCAAGAAGAGGTGATTTGCTTGAAATAAGTTTTTTTGATAAGAACAGCGTAGAAGAGATAAGTATCAATTTTCCTGTTTTTTTCATAAAATGAAGAAAGTCAAAGAATTCGCTTTCCAACCTGTGGAACTCATCAACAACAACAGTTTTATTTTCTTCTAATGACTTTCTTAGTTTTTCAATAAAGACATCATAACTTATTGACTCATTATTTTTTGTTAATATAGTCTTATTTACCTTCACAAAAAAGTATTCATCAAATTTAATAAAATTCGTAACTAGAAAAGTTTTGCCTGTTTTCCTTCTTCCATAAACTAAAAGCCATTTCTTTATTTCACTAATTCTCTTGATTTCTTCAGGTCTTTCTATAATCATGGTAAGTATAATGCTGGTGATACTTTATAAGCTTTTGGGTACCCTTGGTAGTTTTAAATAAATCCCTGCTAAAAGCATTATTCCAGATAAATTACAGCCTTGTTTAAACATCAAATATGCTAAGAAAAACAGATAGTGGTAGTTGAGTAGAACTTTGAGTAGAAAAATTCTTGCTCATCCATATCGGTATTTGAAATACCGAAAAATATAGGAATAACAGTATTCACAATACCGATATAATTAGTGATATAATAAAAAAATAAAAAATTAAGCACAGGGAGTATCACTTCTTGATAAAGTTCCAGTAGAATCTACACAAACATAATCTTTAGCTCCAACTACACCAGAACCAACACTTGCAAATCTCACAGTCCCAACCACATGTAATTTAGCGCCAGGATTCTTATTTCCTATTCCAACATTACCATTATTTAATATAGTAAGTGCTTGCTGCGATCCACTAGTTCCTAAATAAAGAGGGTAATTACTAGCTGTTCTAATAACAGCACCTTCAACAACAGTCCCAGCAGTATTTACTCTATAACCAAGAGCAATAGCATTTGTAGCTGAATCTCTTCCAAAAAGAGCAAACCAGTGCTCAGTACTGGGACTTGCACTAAGACCATCATCTTTTACTACATGCAATCCAGTATTAGAATTACTGATTCCAATTCCTATGTTGTTTGCTGTTAATTTATTTATAGTTAAATCTCCTTGTTTAACTATAATATCACTAGCTATTACTATTACTCCCGCTATAATTACTAAAAACACAACTATTGATATTTTAAAAATATTTTTCATTTTTTTCCTCCTTTATTAATTGCCAAAATGTTTTATAAATCTTAGTATCCCCTTAGCAACAATATGATTTTGCTTAATGCTATCATAAAGGGGATTTTTCTTAAAATTATTAATACTTTCTATTCTTGGAGACACCTCATGATCAAAAGTAACAAAGCTTCTTTCTATTATTTTCTTAATTTTTTCTTTATCATAATTATTTGTTGTAAGAAGTAAAATATCTAAATCACTGTCTTCTGTCTGCGAAAAGTTTGCAAATGAGCCAAATATCAATATAATTTCTATTTCTTTAAGCTCTTTTATTAATTCTTTAAAAGGTTCAAGTAATTTAGTATTTTTTATGAAAAAATTATTTTTCTTCTCTAGCTCAATCAATGAAAAAGCAATTGTTCCTGCTTCTGATTCCAGATTAGGATAAAAATTTCGAATTATAGTTCTCTTACCGCTTTTAATTCTTTTTTCTTTTATTATCCCTGTTCCTAGCAATTCATTTAATCTTGCCTTTGCCGTCTCAACAGATATATTCGATTTTCTGATTAATTCATTTAATCTTATACCATGATTAGCATAAATAGATCCCAAAATTTTATAATATGATTTTGAAGCAATCATCTGCATTCCACCTCTACAAATGAAATATATTTTTTTGCAAAGTCTCTTGCAATTATAGCATCATTTTCTGTTAATTCTTTCCATTTCGCAACATCATACTGGCTTAATTTTCTTGCTTCAAACATTATAGCAAATCCAAAAATATCAGAAAATCTGTCATATATCTTGCTTAATTCAGAATAAAGTTCTTTTCCTATTAAATTTTCTTTTTTTAATGCTAAAATAGCGCAAACATGATCTTTTGAATAAAAACCAAGTTTATTGATAAGCAAAGCATTTGTTGCATGAAATACAGCATAATATGCTTTTGTAATCACCCATCGCCAATTTTTATCATCAAAATCTGTTTTTAAAGAAAGCAAGTCATCTTTTGACATAGCTAGATGATCCATGTAGGCTTCATTTGAAACTTCAACAAACTTTTTTCTTGTTTTACAATTCTCAAAAGACTTAGCTATTCTTTTCTCATCTTT
>CAYIXS010000042.1:0-5755 GCA_964367445.1 Candidatus Woesearchaeota archaeon
ACAGGACATAAAGTTTATCATTTAGCTGAAAACACAAGTTCAACTGTCCAAAGCAAATCAATTAGCATGGACGGCGGAATAACAACTTATAGAGGAATCTTAAAAATAGTTAAAGGAGCAAAAAATTCTAGATCAAGTGTTAAATGCGATGCTTTAATATTAGATGATAAAAGCAAAAGTGATACTATTCCATTTATTGAAATAACTGAAGAAAAAGTAGATATTGCTCATGAAGCCACCGCTGGAAAAATTGGTGCTGAGCAATTATTTTATTTAATGAGCAGAGGATTAAAAGAAGAAGAAGCAATGAAAATGGTTGTTTCTGGTTTTATTGAACCAATATCTAAGAATTTGCCTGGGGAGTATGCAATAGAGTTTAACAGATTAATTGAATTAGAAATGGAAGGTTCTGTAGGCTAAAATGCAAATTAGTTTACCAATGGATGGCCCAGATTGGTTTATCCAAAAAAGAAAAGAATATTGGAATGAATTTGAAAAGATTGATCTAGATTTAAATTTAAGATACGGTCTAAGTTTAAGATTTGATTTAACCGGATTAGATTTAACCAATATAGAGCTAACAAAAAGTAAAATCAAAGTTGATTGTGAAAGTTTTGGATTTGAAAAATTAGACGAATACGAAGATTTTTTTATGAATAATTTTATTCCAAACCAAGATAAATTTACTTTATACCATAGCAGCCTATTAAATAATTTAGTAATAATCCATATAAAAGAAGATAAAGATATTGACATTGATATTGAATTAAATAACAAGTATCACGCCGATCACATTTTAATTATCCTAGAAAAAAATGTCAAAGCAAACATTATCGAAAACATAAAAGGTAGTTGTATATTCAGAACCAGCGTTGTTGAGATTTATTTAAAAGAAAATGCAAAATTAAATTATTTTGTATTAGATGACACTGATAAAAGAAATAATTTTGCTATTTACCGAGGCCTAATAGATAAGGATAGCGAGTTTGATATAGCTTCTGGTTTGTTTTCTAACGGGATTAATAGAATGGAAAATAGTGTAGTAATGAGTGGAGAAAATGCTAGAAGTGAAATATATAACTTATATCTTGGAGATGAAGCCAATAGGTATGATATTTATAATGCAATAGTTCATGGAAATAAGAATTGTTTTAGCAATATGTTAAGCAAGGGTGCTGTAAAAGATAAAGCCCAGACCATACACAGGGGTTTAATCGAAATCAAAAAAGGGTTTTCTGGAAATAATGGTTACCAAAAAGAAGATGCTTTAATTTTAAATAATGGTGCTAAAGCCAATGCAGTTCCTAATCTAAAAATCGATAATGACGATGTTAGATGCACTCACGGAGTTACTATCAGCCATTTAGATAATGAAAAATTGTTTTACTTAATGTCCCGTGGTTTAGACAAAAAAGAAGCAACCAGAAATTACCTCTTAGGTTATTTTTATCCAGTTTTATCTAAATTTCCAGAAAAAATAAGAGAAAAAATAATTGAAAGAATATATGAAAAATTAAAATGAGATTATTATTTGTCTGTAGGGAGAATATTGCAAGAAGCCAGATAGCTGAAGCATTATTTCCAGATCCTGTTCATGAAGTAATGAGTGCTGGAATAAATCCTAGAGTGAATAACGGAAAAACCCTTTCAGAAATAGGGGCCTTTAATGTTATAGAATGCATGTCTCAATTAGGTTATCATCTTAATAAAAAGAGAGTAAAGGAATTAACACCCGATATGGTCAGACGAGCAGATAAGATTATTGTTATGGTTGACCCGATGTCTTGGCCAGAATATCTTAGAGTAAGAGAAAAAACAGAACATTGGCCAATACCAGATCCAAAAGGAGCTCCACTATGGAAATATGAGCAAACTAGGGATAGCATTAAACATCTGATTTATGACGATAAAAGTGGTCTTGCTAGAAGGTTAGCAGTAAGATGAGAAAAGAAGATTTTCCACTATTAAAAAATAGAAAAATAATTTATTTGGATAGTGCAGCAACCAGCCAAAAACCTAGAGAGGTTATTGAATCCATAACTAATTTTTATGAAAGATATAACTCAAACGTTCATCGTGGTATTTACTCTATAAGCGAAGAAGCAACTTTAGAATATGAAAAAGCAAGAGAAAAAGTTGCTGAATTTATTAATGCACTTCCAAGCGAGATAATATTTACTAAAGGAACTACTGAAGGCTTGAATTTGCTTGCTTATTCTTTAATTGGTGATCTGAAAGAAAACGATGAAATTTTATTAAGTGAGATGGAACACCATTCAAACTTAGTTCCATGGCAGCAACTAGCTAAAAAAAATAATCTAAAATTAAAATTCATCCCGATTAATAAAAGCGGCCAATTGGATTTTAATCCTAATTTAATAAATAACAAAACAAAAATTGTGTCCTTAGTTCATGTTTCAAATGTACTAGGAACAATAAATGATGTTAAAAAAATAGCTAAAGAAGCGCACAATAAAGGGGCCCTATTTATATTAGACGGAGCCCAAAGCCTAGGTCACATTAAAATTGATGTTAAAGATTTGGATATTGATTTTTTAGTTTTTTCTAGTCATAAAATGTTGGGTCCTATGGGCCTTGGTGTCTTATACGGAAAATCAGATTTATTAGAAAAATTAAGTCCTTTTTTATATGGCGGTGATATGATAAAACAAGTTAGCTTATATGAAACAGAATTTAATGACGTTCCTTGGAAATTTGAAGCTGGAACTCCTAATGTTTCAAGTGTTATAGGACTAAAAAAAGCCATAGAATATATTAACAAAATAGGGATTGATAATATTGAAAAACACAACAGAGAATTAGTTAAATATACTGTTGAAAAATTAAGAAAACTAGGTATTAAAGTCCATGGAAATCCAAAATTAAATGTTGTTTCTTTTAGTATTAATGGAGTGCACCCGCATGATGTTTCAAGTTTGCTAGATCAAAATAACATATGCATACGCGGAGGACATATGTGCTGCATGCCTTTAATGAAAAAATTAAATGTAAATGGTGTTTGCAGGGTTAGTTTTCATTTGTATAACGAAAAAAGAGATGTTGATGAACTAATAAAAGCTTTAAGTAAAATTCTAATTTTGGTAAAAGAAAATGGAATTGCTGTATGAAGAATTAATGGATCATTATAAAGATCCTAGGAATTATGGAATATTGAAAGATTTTGATATTAAGGAAAGTGATTCAAATCCTTTATGTGGAGATGAGATTTTATTCACTATTAAACTTGAAGATGAAAGAATAAAAGACATAAAATTTTCAGGAGCTGGTTGTGCCATTAGCAGATCTTCAGATTCAATCCTAACAGAATATGTTAAAGGAAAAAGTATAAATGAAGTATTGAAAATGAGTAATGACGATTTTTTAAAAATATATGGATTTAAGCCTAGTGCCATGAGGGTAAAATGTGCATTACTAGGGTTTATTGCATTGAAGAAAGCAATTTTGAGATATTTAAACCAACCAATTAAAAAAGAAGTAGAGGAAAAAAATGTTAGAAGTTAAAGATTTACATGTAACTGTTGAAGGAAATGAAATACTAAAAGGAATCAATTTAATTGCCAAAGATAACGAGATAACTGTTTTAATGGGGCCTAACGGAAGTGGAAAATCAACATTAGCAAATACATTAATGGGGCATCCTAAATTTGAAATTGCTAAAGGCGAAATAAATTTCAATGATATACTGTTAAATGAATTAAGTCCTGAAAAAAGAGCTAAATTGGGATTATTTTTAAGTTTCCAATACCCACAAGAGATTCCTGGAGTTAGCGTTAGAAATTTCTTAAGAACTGCTTATAATTCTGTTAAAGGAACCAAACTAAGCCCTATTGAGTTTAGAAAAATAATTGAAGAAAAGATGAATTTGTTAAAAGTTGATAAAAGCTTTGCAGATAGATATTTGAATGAAGGTTTTTCTGGTGGCGAGAAAAAAAGAAGCGAGATTTTACAATTAGCAGTTTTAGAACCAAAATTTGCAATCTTAGATGAAACTGATTCTGGATTGGACATAGATTCTTTAAAAACCGTAGCTGAAGGAGTGAATAAAATAAAAAAAAAGATAAAAAATGGCGTATTGATAATAACCCATTATAAGAGAATTTTGGATTACATTAAACCAGATAAAGTCTATATCGTGAAAAACGGGAAAATTGTTGAAGAAGGTAATATTGAATTAGTTGAAAAATTGGAAAAAGAGGGATATGATTGGTTAGATGAGGTTAACGAACAACTGCAAGTTTAGAGTCAATAGGCACTTCTCTCTTATTATCATCTGGCTTTTCCTCTGTCTTATCAACGATTATTTTTGCTCTTTCTAAAAGATATTTTCCTCTTAATAACTCCAATCTCTTTGCCTTTGATTTTGGAACACCAAGGGTCTCCATTAATTCCACGAGATGTGAACCCAGCTCATGACAAAAGTCAGGTAAACCATATTTGTTTATTTTATCACTTATCTCACTGGTAAATCTTAATTGGCACTCATAACCTTCTGTCTTTGCCGTAAGATCACACGGAAATTCAGCTTCACTTCCCAACACAGAAGGTTCAGCAGTAGCTAGCTTATTAATAGTTTCTCCAGAAGCAACGGTCTGGTGTGTCACACAACCACCAGCTAAAGCTACAGCACAAACCAAGGTTGCTGTTGTTCTATAAAAATAACTTAGCACAAGATCATTAAAATTTTTAGCAATATAAATCTTTTCGTCAACAATTCGTAGATATAAGTAGTAAAAATTAATTTAATTTCTCTAATAAAACACAGGCTTGGCAAATTTCTTTAGAAGTTGCAGCTCCGCATTTCTTGCAGGTTTTAATAGTTTTATTTTTAAAACTCTCTTTTACTAAAGGAAGAGTTTCTAAAAAAGAAGAAACTATGTTATACTTAGTTCCAGGATATCTTTTTTCAAACTCATTTATCAATTCAAGAACAGAATTCCTATAACTTAGTTTTGCATTGGGACACTCTGCATATTTATCCAAGATATTATTCAAAAAGGCAAAAGTAGTTATTTCTTTTTCAGTTAAAAAATAAAAAGGCTTTATTCTTCTAATAAATTTAGGATCATCTACTATACCAGTTACCGGTCCTAATACAGCAGAAGCCCTTGTATTTTTTCTAAACTGATTCATTAATATTGTTTGTGCTTCATCATCTAGATTATGACCTGTTGCTAGCTTATTAACTCCTAATTCTAATGCCTTATCATTCAATATTTTTCTTCTGAAAACACCGCAAAAAGTGCATGGAATAGTCTCTGGATTTTTCTTTTTTATTTCATCAAGTGTTTTTCCAAATTCTTTTTTAAAAGAAAAAGTATGAAGTTTTATCTTGTTTTTTTTACAGAACGATTTAACAAATTTGAAATTTGGATCTCTATAATCTTTAATTCCTTCATCTATTGCTAAAGCTACTAGTTTAACTTTGGTTGGCTTGAAAATTTTGTTTAAAATGTATAACAAAGACATAGAATCTTTTCCGCCCGAACACGCGATTCCTATTGTATCATTTTTGTCAATCATATTGTAAATTCTGATTGTTTTTCTTACTTTTCTCTCAAAATAAATATTGAAATGTTTTTTACAAAGAGAGATATTACTATTTGGAAGAGTTATTACCGAATTATTTTTACAATTTCTACAATTCATAAAATTTAACCGCCAGAAATAACACTTAATAGCTTTATTTCATCATTATTATTTAATCTTGCTTTTTCAGTTATTAATTCGTTTTTTC
>CAYIXS010000043.1:0-5686 GCA_964367445.1 Candidatus Woesearchaeota archaeon
GTTGTTGCTGGAGCTTTATATGCTGCTTGCAGAAGGCATGAGGTTCCTAGGACTTTAGATGAGTTATCTGAGGCTAGTGGAATTGATAAAAAAGAAATTGGAAGAACTTACAGGTTTGTAACAAGAGAGCTAGGAATAAGAATATTACCTAGTAATCCTATTGATTATATACCAAGATTTGCAAGTGCTTTGAAATTAACTCCTGAAACGCAGAGCAAGGCTGTTGAGATATTAGAAATGGCTGAAGACTCCGAATTAACTTCTGGCAGAGGTCCTACTGGAATTGCTGCTGCCAGTTTATATGTTGCTGCTTTGATTAATAATGAGAAAAAAACACAAAGAGAAGTTGCTGATATTGCGGGTGTTACAGAAGTTACAATAAGAAACAGATACAAAGAATTATTGAAAAAATTAAATTTAACAGATAAAGTTAAGAAAGTTAAGAAAATAGCGGCTTAAAAAGAGTGATAGGAGAAAAAAATGTCAGATGAATATGCTTGTCCGATGATGAATAAATGCGGTTTATATAAAAATGAGAATCCTATTTTCTCAGGAAAAAAATCTCCATTTAGAGGAATTGATTCTCCCGGTGAAGAACCCTCTTCTAGAACACAGGATATTCTAGATACTCATTATAGATCGGCTTGTGAAGGAGCAATGGGTGTTCCTTGTTTTAAAGGTTGTCAGCTCTATGACTTATTAATAGATGATGATTTAGGTTTAAGCGAAGTATTTCCAGGATCTGATGAAATTGATTCTGATGATGAAGGATCAGAAGATTTAGGATTGGAGAGGATGACTGTGGGTGTTGTCCGTGAGGATGGGCATGGTAGAGTTTCTACTAAACCTGATAGCTCAAGAAGCCGAGATATGTTAGGTGGAAAAATACTTAATGGGGTTTTTAGGTGTTTTTAATTTTATAAATTTAAAGTCATAAAATCTCTAGCCATTATTGTGTTTTTAAATATTTTTTTTGCCTCTTTTTCTAAAATTTCTAGGGTTTTATATCTTTGCGAGAAATGTGTTAATATTAGCTGTTTAGATTTTGATTTTTTTGCTATTAAAGCTGCTTGCTCTGCTGTTAAATGCTGATATTTTTTTGCTTTTTCTTTGAAATCATTTGCAAATGTTGATTCTGCTATCAGTAAATCTGAATTTTTGGCTGCTTTTATACAAGAATTATCTAGAACGGTATCTGATAAATATGTTAATTTTTTTCCTTTTATTAAAAAAGTAGCTTCTTTGGCTTTTATTTTTTTGTCATTATATGTAATATCTTTTCCTTTTTGTAATTCTCCTAATAGGGGATGTTTAGTTAGATTAAATTTTTTTAAATACTTTAAGTTTATTCTCCTTTTTGGTTTTTCTATTAAAGAGAAAGATAAGCAAGGTGCTGAATGTTTTAAATATGTTGCTTCTAAATAAAAATCTTCATTTTCAAAGAATTTTCCGTTAACTTCATGAACCTTATATTTTATTTTATCCTCTAATAAAAAAGAATTAATTATTTTTTTCATAAATGATTTTGAGTTTTTAGGGCCATATATTTCTAATATCTTTTCATAATTGTTGGCTCCTAGTGTTTGTATTAAACCAGGAATGCCTAAAATATGATCACCGTGCCAATGTGATATTAATAATCTTGTTATCTTATTAGGCGAGAAATTAATAAATTTTAATTGCCTCTGGGTATTTTCTCCACAGTCTAATAAAATGTTTTCTCTGTCATAATTTATTAAAACGCCAGGATGATTACGTTCTTTAGTCGGAACCATTGCACTAGTTCCTAGAAATGTTATTTTCATGACTCTTATTAATTGAAAAGCTTTTTAAATAGTTTGTGCCTGATTTATTGTATGGTTGAAAAAAAGATTAAAGCAGTATTCTTAAGGGAGAATGTAGTTTCTAAAACAAAAGAAGCTAAGGATGTTTATAGCCAGAGCAGGTTTGGCGAAATAAAAGAAGATGAGATAATATATTCTTTAGTTGAAGCTATGTATTTGTTAGAGAAAAAAAAGATAAATATTACTGATGATAATGGTAAAAAAATTAATATTGATAGTTTTAATAGGAAAGCTAGGAAAATTGAGCCTAATTTTGGGGTTAGGTATAGTGTTTTTAAGGATTTAAGGAATAGGGGCTATATTGTTAAAACTGCTTTGAAATTCGGAGCTGATTTTAGAGTTTATGATAGAGGAATTAAACCTGGAGATGATCATGCTAAATGGATTGTTTATCCTGTTCATGAAACTGAAGTTATGAGTATGTATGAATTTAGTGCTAAAAATAGAGTGGCTCATAGCACTAGGAAAAATTTATTGCTCGCTGTAGTTGATGCAGAAAATGATGTAACATATTACACTGTGACCTGGATTAAACCATAGTTTGCCATATCCTTTTGTTTTTATGCATGTTCTTTTAAAATATAAAATAATATAAAGAAGTAAAGCTATATGAATAATTATGGTAAGAAAATGGGAAACAAAGGCATTAATAATAAGTTTAGATATAATTGGATTTGCCCTACTTTTTGTAGGTGGTTTATTGATTAGGTTTTCAAAGGATGATATATTTTCGATAATTGGAGGTTTTGTTCTTGCGGGCGGTGTAGCTGTTTTAAGTCTTACGAGACTAATTCCAAAATGATAGATACTCAAATTGTTTCATTATTAGCGGTTTTTATAGAAAGTATTGGGATATTATTAGCAGAAAAAAAGACTGCTCTTTTGCTTAGCTTAGCTACAATTCTGACAATAATTCTCTTTTTTATGGTTTAATAAAAAGAGTTTAAAATGGGTCCTATTAGTTATATGATAATATCATATTTCTTTAAATTAAATATGTGGTGTATTAAAATAATCTTTAAATAGTTTATAAACTTCTTATTTGGTATGGTTGATTTAAATGCTGTAAAAGATAGTATATTGAGCATTATTAGAAGTCAAGGGCCTGTTTTGCCCGTGCAGATATCTAGAAAGTTAGATAAAGATACTATTTTTGCTGGTGCTGTTTTGAGCGAATTAGTAAATAATAAACTAATTTTCATAAGCAATGCTAAAATTGGAGGAAGTCCTGTTTATTATATAAGCGGACAAGAAAATAAGTTAAATATATTATATAGTCATTTACCTGGGAAAGAAAAAGAAGCTTATGAATTGCTAAGAACTAGACAGATTTTGAAAGATAGTGAATGCGAGCCAGGAATTAGAGTTGCTTTAAGAAGCATAAGGGATTTTGCCAAACCACTAGATATTAATAATGAACTTTATTGGAGATGGTATCTGATTAAGGAAGAGGAAGCATTAGCACTTTTAAGGCCTTTCTTTAAAAAAGAAACCCTTGGGAAAGAAATGCTAAAACCTCAAAAAATTGAAAAACAAGGAATATATGATAAAGTTGAAATAAAGAAAAAGGAATTTGTCGATAAAATACAAGAAGATTTATTCTTTAAGTACATTAATGATTATTTTAAAATTAAGAACATTGAAGTTTTAAATATTAATAATACAAGAAAAAATAGGGAAGTAGAGGGGAATATTAGAGTAAAATCTGAACTTGGAGTTTTGGATTTTTATTTTATATCTAAGAATAAGAAAAAAATAAACGAAGCTGATTTAAGTTTAGCTAATGATAAAGGAAGAAAGCATAAAATGCATGTTCTTTTTTTAACTAATGGTGAATTAAATAAAAAAACTTGGAAATATTTAGAAGATAACTTAAAAGGCAGTGTTATTGTTAGAAAGATTTAAAATAGAAAAGCTTATATATACGTATACATATATGTAAACTATGGTAAAACTAATTTCATTATCTAATGATGTATATGAAAAACTAAAAAGTATGAAAAGAAATAATGAATCTTTTTCGCAACTGCTTAGGAGAACAACTATGAAAGAAAAAAATAGTCTTCTTGATTTTGCTGGTGCGATTAATGATACTAGTTTTGATAAGGCAATGGAAATCGTTCTTTCTAAGAGAAAGAATAGATCAAAAATGGTTTTGAGGTTTGATTAAATGTATTTGTTAGATTCAGACTTCATAGTAGGAATATTTAGAAATAATAAAGAAGCAATACAAAAAATAAAAGATATAGAAGAAAAAGATATTAATTTTTACATATCTTCCTTATCTATTCATGAGCTTATTGAAGGAGCTTATTTATCATCAAAACCTAAAGAAAATTTAGAGGTAATAAGAACTTTTATCAATAATTTTTTTATTTTTGATTTTAATCTTGATTGTGCTAAAATCTCTGGAAAAATATCGTCCGATTTAACTAAAAAAGGTGAAAAAATTGGTGAAATTGATGTTTTATTATCTTCTATTGCTATGTATAATAATCTTACACTAATAACAAGAAATACTAAACATTTTGAGAAAATTAATGGATTAAAGATGATTTCTTGGTAATGTGTTATTGTTAGGAAACTAATTTAATATGTTTCTTTTGCTTTAGAGGAGTTATTGATTTGCTGTTCTAATCAAAATTAAAAGCGAAAGTCTTTTATATTAGTATATTTTAATATACTAAATGGTAGAATTAGAAAATCAATTATCTTTAAAGAATCTAAGTAAAGCTAAGCCTTACTTAGTTCCATACGTATTTACTGAGAGGTATTTTGATATATTAAAGACTAGGCTCCAGAATAAGAAATTATCCTATAATGAACGCCACTATTATAACCATTTTATTAAAAAGAAATTACAGGGAATGTTTAAACTATTTGATATAACTGATAAAGTACAAGGGAAGGAATTTATAAGAGAAGATAGGCTTAAAAAAGTAATTGCATTGTTAAAAAAATATACTAGAAAACATAAAAATATGAAAATTCTAATATCTGGCTCTTTTTTATACAATAAAAGATATAATGACATAGATATTTTTATACTCTCAAAGTATAATAAAGAAGACTATAGGGATGGATTGATACATATAAACTATCTTCCTTTAGATGTTGAAAAAACTATTTTCTTTAAATCAATATATTCAATAAGTGTTGCCAATTTTAAATCTGAAGAAGAAATAAAAGAAAAATTTATGGTTGAAGATATTCTTAATTATTATGAACTTGTTATTCTGCTTTTAATACAAAAAGATGATTATATTAGAGAATTAAGAGATTTAATAATAATGGCAGAATATATTTCTAATAGGGTTGTGCTTAATTCTATGCAATTAAAAATAACAGTAGATAAAATAATCAATAGTAAAAATACAATAGAAGTAATTAACAAGTATATACTTACAAAACTTGTGGGTTCTTATGATGTTGCGGTGTTGAAAAAAACTTTAAAACAATTTTTAGAAAAAAATAGCAAACCTGAAAAAGGACAAAAACTGTATGAAAATTGGAAGATATATAATAAGACTTATAGAGAGGTATTAAAAGTTGTTACATGAAGAAGCTAGAAATGTCATAAAGGTAATTTTAGGAGATTATATTACTTTTGAAGGACATTTTGATCTGGTTTTTGATAGTTTAAAGGAAAATAAACAGAGACAGCTTATTGAATGGGTGAAAGAATGCAAAGAAGGAAAACATCTTGCGTTAAGTTCAGATAGAATAAAATATTTATTAGGTTTTGTTTTGAGATTTAGGGATACTAATCTTAGAGCAATTTTGACTAAAAAAAAGAATGAATACTTTATTGCTTTGTTTTTGGATAAACATAAATATTATGA
>CAYIXS010000044.1:0-5253 GCA_964367445.1 Candidatus Woesearchaeota archaeon
ATGCCATAATTCCCATACATAAAAAAGAGAATATTTTGGTTTCTGCACCGACTGGGAGTGGGAAAACTTTGACGGCCTTTGCTTCAATTATTAATGAATTAATTAATTTATCAGAAAGGAATAAACTAGAAGATAGGGTTTATGCTGTTTATATTTCACCTCTTAAGGCATTGTCTAATGATGTTCAGATAAATTTGGTTAAACCTTTAGAAGAAATGGCTGAACAAGCCAATAAACCATTTGGAATCAGGATTGGGGTTAGAACAGGCGATACAAAAGCTTCAGAGAAGCAAAAGATGTTAAGAGCCACTCCACATATAATAATAACTACTCCAGAATCTTTAGCATTAATGTTGTCTTCAATAAAGTTTTCAGAATTATTGAAAGATGTTCAATATTGTGTTGTTGATGAAATTCATTCATTAGCTGAGAATAAAAGAGGAACGCATTTATCTCTTTCATTAGAAAGATTACAAAAAATATCAAGGGGTATGGTAAGAATTGGTTTGTCAGCTACTGTTGCTCCATTAGAAGAAATTGCACAATTTCTGGTTGGGACAAAAAGAAGTTGCAAAATAGCAGATGTCCAACACTTAAAAAAATATGATCTAAAAGTAATTTCTCCTGTTCCAGACCTAATAAACATAACACAATATCAACTACATCATAAACTTTACTCATTACTTGATGAATTGATAGAACAACATAAAACAACTTTAATATTCACAAATACAAGAGCTGGAACTGAAAGGGTAGTTCATCATTTGAAAGAGAAATTTCCAAAAAAATACATAGAAAATATAGCTGCTCATCACGGATCTTTATCAAAAACACACAGGCTATCTGTAGAACAAAGGTTGAGAGACGGGAAACTAAAAGCGGTTGTTTGTTCGACAAGCTTAGAATTAGGAATAGACATTGGTTTTATAGACTTGGTTATTTGCTTGGGAAGTCCTAAGTCGGTAGCTAGATTTTTACAAAGATGTGGCCGCAGTGGACATGCATTACACGATACAGTTAAAGGAAGGTTAATAGTCTTAGATAGAGATGATTTGGTAGAATGCTCTGTTTTATTAAAATCTGCAATAGAAAAAAAGATAGATAAGATACATATACCTGAAAATTGCTTGGATGTTTTAGCACAGCAAATATTTGGAATGGCAATCCAAAATGTATGCAATATTGATGATTTATTTAAATTAATAAAACAAGCTTATCCTTATAAAAATTTACAAAAAAAAGACTTTGATGAGATTATAAAATATCTCGCAGGAGAATATGCCTCTTTGGAAAATAGATATATTTATGCCAAGATATGGTATGATGAGAAAACAAAAAATATTGGAAAAAGAGGTAAAATGGCAAGAGTTCTTTACATGACCAACATAGGGACAATACCTGATGAAACTTCTGTTAAAGTTAAAATACAGGATCAAGTAATAGGATCTATAGATGAAGGATTTTTAGAAAAATTAAAACGTGGAGATATTTTTGTTTTAGGGGGAAGTACTTACCAATTTTTGTTTTCAAGAGGAACTGTGGCACAAGTTAAGGCTGTTCCTGAGAAAAATCCTACTGTTCCTAGTTGGTTTTCAGAGATGCTGCCCTTAAGCTTTGATTTAGCTAGTGATATTCAGAAATTTAGAAGATATGTTGAAGATTTATTTGTTAATAAAAAAACAAAAGAAGAGATAATCAAGTTCATCAATGAATATTTATATTTAGATGAAAATGCAGCAAATGCAATCTATGAATACTTTAATGAGCAATATTTGTATTCTGAAGTTCCAAATGATAAAAAATTATTAATAGAATTCTATCATGATGAAAAAAATAAAAAGTATGTAATTTTTCATTCTTTATATGGCAGAAGAGTCAATGATGTATTATCAAGGGCGGTAGCTTATGCAATAGCAAAAATACAAAAAAGAGATGTTGAAATCGGAATAAATGATAATGGATTCTATTTAAGTTCATATCAGAATATGCAAGTTTTAAGGGCTTTTGAATTATTAACTAGTGAGAATTTAGAAGAAGTGATGAAAAGAGCTATTGAGAAAACTGAAGTATTGAAAAGAAGATTCAGGCATTGTGCTATGAGGGCTTTAATGATTTTACGCTCATATAAGGGAAGAGTTAAAAAAGTTGGAAGGCAAACTGTTTCTTCAATGATATTATTAAAAGCTGTGAAAGAAATAGATAATGATTTTTCAATATTGAAAGAGGCTAGAAGAGAAGTTTTGCAGGATTTAATGGATATTGAGAATGCTAAAAAAGTTTTAACTGAGATAAAATCTGGAAAAGTTGAGATAAAGCAAGTACATACTACTTTGCCAACACCATTTGCTTTTAATTTAGTTTTACAAGGTTATACTGACATAATGAAGATGGAAGATAAGATAGAATTCATAAGAAGAATGCATGATATGGTATTGGCTAAGATTTATCAAAAATAAGCATAATTTTACTACCACCTGATTAAAATTTTGATATACAAATAAATCACAATAATATTTAAAAATAAATAAAACATTTTCTAATAAAAGGAGGTAAGATTATGAAAAGAAAAGTCATATTGTATATTCTTGTTTCTATGATAATACTTTCAGCAATTGCAGTTTATGCTGTAAATCCTCACTCTGATATTTCTTCTCAAGGTCATGGAAGATTCATACGTGACTGCTATAGTGAATGCAGAGAAGATAAATTAGCAAATAGGAGTGACTGTGTACACACATATAAAGAAGGCAGTTCTGATTGCAGGGAAACTTATAAATCCTGTACAGAGGAAGCAAAAAATGGTTATGAAGAATGCAAATCATCTGATGAGAGCAGAACTGTATGCAGGATAAATTACTTGAGTCAAAAGACGGCATGTATTGGAAATTATATGATATGCAGAAAATCAGCAAGGGAAGATAAAAAATCTTGTGAAGAAGAAGTTAGGGATGCTGATTTACAATGTAAAGAGATCTGCAGAGAGGAGGCTGGAACTACAACTTCTAGTACTTCAACAAGCTCAACTTCGTCTACAACATCCAGTACTACTGAAGAAACAAGCACTTCATCAAGCAGCACATCTACAACAGAATTAACTAGCACTACAACACAAGAAACCAGTACAACTAGTGCTGAAACAAGTACAACAACTGAAATAACAAGTACAACAACACAGGAAACAACTTCCACTACTTCAACAAGTTCATCATCAAGTACTGTGCCATTAAATATAACAACAGGAGCAAGACACAGATTTAGATAAGATTAGAAACCTTTTTATTTTTTCTTATTTCTCTTTTATTAATGAAAATACTAGATAATATAGAAATAATTGATTTGGCTTTAAAGTATAAAGAATATTTAATATTTGGTGATTTGCATTTAGGTTTTGAGGAATCTTTAGTAAGTCAAGGAGTTTTAGTTCCATATTCTCAAATAGATCAAGTTATAAAAAGAGTTAATAGAATAGTAGAAAAGACAAAACCAGAAATAATAATCATTAACGGTGATTTAAAAGATGAATTTGGAAGAATAAGCCAACAAGAATGGAGAGATTCTTTAAAGTTTATAGACACTTTAAAAGAAAGACATAAATTAATTTTTATTAAAGGAAATCATGATACTATTCTAGAACCTATTGCGAGAAAAAGAGAG
Organism: Candidatus Woesearchaeota archaeon; assembly: GCA_964367445.1. Taxonomy (GTDB): domain Archaea; phylum Nanobdellota; class Nanobdellia; order SCGC-AAA011-G17; family JACPIM01; genus JACPIM01. The sequence continues at coordinate 3,655 of CAYIXS010000044.1, forward strand.
ATTGAAATAAAAGAAAGATTTGATATTGATAATATATCTATTATTCATGGAGATGTTTTAATTAAAAATCTAAAAAAAACAATAATAATCAGCCATGAGCATCCTGCTATTTCGTTTAGGGAAAGGCCTGATGAAAAGTTTAAATGTTTTTTAAAAGGCAAATATAAAGTTCATAATTTAATAGTCATGCCTTCTTTTAATCCTTTAGTAGAAGGTTCTGATATAACAAAAGAAAGATTTCTATCTCCTTATCTGAAAGATTTGAAGAATTTTGAGATCTTTGTTGTAGAGGATAAAGTTTATAACTTTGGGAAATTAAAAGATATAAAATAGAAGGTGATATCATGCCGATTCAATATGTAGGTTTAGACAATTTAGATGAAAAGGATATGGAGAAATTAACTTCAATTTCAGAAAAAGCATATCCAAAATTAGAGAGATATTATCCTGATGAAACCTTGGTTCTAGTAATAAAGACACATTCAAAAAGCCAGGGAACGAGAGCTAAAATTTCTATTAATGGAAAAATAGAAGCTCCAAAAATAAAAATAATAGCACAGGCAAATGATTGGGATATGGCCAAGGCAGCACACAAAATTTTTGATAAATTAGAAGAAGAGGCAAAAAGGAAACTAAAACGCTAATATCTTTTCCACAAAACAACGACTCCTAAGAACAAGACAAGTATTACTAAAACAGCGATTACGATGCTTCCTAGACCTATACTTTCATTTGTTACAATGCCTTCTTCTGTATTTAATACTGGTGAATCATCTATTATATTATCAATCTGATCATATTCTATTGTATTGCTTTCTGGAACTATCTCGCTAACTTCTTTAAGACATGGATTGTTATTACAGTCTTCTTCACAAGTACATTCTCCTTTACAATCATAATCAAAATTAAAGTTTGCAATACTATCTCTGGTGTTTTTTAATTCTATATTAACTTCGTTTACTTTTTTTATAATATTCTCGGTTACTATTGTTTTAAATCCATTTACACAAACTAAAGCTTTATCTTCATATACTCTAAGCAAGGTTATGTTTTTATTCTCAATTTGATAATTAGAGCCAGTTATTAAATCAACAGATCTTGCACTGACTAAAATACTAAATAATAGTATAAATAATATAAATAATCCTCTTTTCATGACTTTATGTAGTATTTAACATTATTTAAAAGTTACTTCAAAAGTTTTTTAAACGATGAAGTAATAAAAAACCATATGAAACAGGTGTTATTAGTTCGTACTGATATAAAAATGCCAACTGGAAAAGCCATTGTTCAAGCATGCCATGCTTCAGTTGAGGCAGTTTTAAAATCATCTAAAGAAATAGTTGACGAATGGAAAATAGAAGGAATGAAAAAAGTAGTTCTTAAAGTAAAAGATGAAAAAGAATTATTAGAATATCAAAAAAAAGCCAAGGCTTTGAAATTAGTAACTTCTTTGATAACTGATGCTGGAAAGACTTTTTTTAAAGAACCAACTAGAACTTGCTTAGCCATAGGCCCTGATAAAGAAGATAAAATTGATAAAGTAACTGGAAAATTAAAAATGTACTAGAATTATTTCTTTTCGGGATGTTCATTTCT
>CAYIXS010000045.1:0-5180 GCA_964367445.1 Candidatus Woesearchaeota archaeon
CACATTCAATACTAACTATACATTCATAACCCTCTCCAGAATCTCCCATTACAGGTTTTCCATAACAATTCTCGCAAGTATTACAAGCACTTTTTGCTTCCTCAAGTTTTAGTTCAGTTAAACAAGGTCCTGCATACAAGTGTTCACATGATTTAGCACATGTCTGACATATTTCATTTCCTTTCTCTCCACCCTCTCCTGCTTGGCAAATCAATCCTGGACTCTCAGCATTAACACAATCTCTTATGCATTGTTCTTCTTCTGATTTTGCTTCTGGTTCTTTAATCATTCCACACTCTTTGTCACATACTGCTTGATTTTTCTGCTGGCAGGAAAAATCAAATTCTCCACATCCTTTTAATGTACATTCTTCTACACATTTCTCTTCTGATGTTTGTTCTGGCTTTTTAGCATTGCATTGTTGCAAACACTGCTCTTGATTTCCAGTACACCCAACACCAGGAGAAGTGCATTTCATACAACCCATCATGCAACTTTGTTCTTCTGCACTTGGACCAAAAGCATTTGGCCCATTAGAAACTACTTTTCCTATTATTTTGCCAGGGTTATTATTATAAATGCCAATTATTAAAATCAGTGAGATTAATACTAAACAAGCTGTAATCACTACACCCTTTTTCATTGTTTCCTCTTTGATAATCAATTATCTTAACTTTAAAAAGTTTCCTAAATTATTTTATCTGTGTATTAATATGGTTAGTGTGGTACAAAAATTTCTCCTAATACAAATATTATACCCAAGATTCCTATTAATGAAGATAGAAATAATGAAATAGCATAGTCTTTATATTTTATAATTGATATGATAGAAGTTATGCCTGCGACGAGAATACATCCCATTGCTAATAATCCTGGGATAACTCTGGTAAGAAATATAAAAATTTAGCTTCCATCTAATGATTCTGGAGCTGGAGAACATATGCCATTTTCATCACAGATATCATTTCTTTGCATTAGTCCTGAAATAACATTCAGGATTATTATTAAAATAAAACCAGATATAACTAACCAAAAGAAATTTTTCCTATTTTTGTCCTTGGTAGAAAATAAATCTTTTTTTGTGATTTTTTTGATTTTATATTTAATTAAATAACAAAATACCCTAATACAATTAAGATTATACCCAGAATAATCTCTAAAATTGCTATTTTATTAATTAATTTTTTATTTTTTAATAATCTTGTTGCCCAGCTTATAACTGGTTTTTTGAAAATCAAAACAAGAATACTTTTACTAATCATATAAATTCCAAGAGTATATAATACTATTTCAAGCACCATCTTTTTCAATTACTTTTAATCTTCTAGATATATAAGTCTTTCTTTTGTATTATATATGACCTTTGATTTTAATATTTATGTATAATTAATCCCATATAATCGAATCAGATAGAATATTTAAATTGGATTTTATTAATTTTATCAGGAAGGTAAATTTTAAGAAGAAAACCTTAATCCTGTCCCACTACTCAAAAAACTCGTTCGTTTATAAGAAACTTTAAAAACAATAATTCACTAAGGTGAGTATGAAAAAGAGGTTAGTTATTTTATTATTTGGGATTATATTTCTTGTTTTAACACTAACCTATGCAGCAACATTTTCAGACTCTTCACAAACTGATTTTAATTCTGGTGCTTATAATGCTACTTTTTATAATACTTCTGGTTTTGTGCAGCTTTCTAATGGAAATTTAACAGGAAATTATACTTCAAGAATTTTTGATTCTTCTAGTGTTTCAAGATGGGATAATCTTTCTAGCAATAAAAATGTCCCTTCTGCAGATACGATATATTCTGTAGATGCTCAAGCAAAGACCTATTATTCACTTGATAATGGAACAAACTGGATATTGAAAAATTCAAGTTACATTGGAGTTACTCCTGGAGATACGCAAGATATATTTGTTGATGCAGTTGGAAGTTTATATATAATAAAAAGCGGGGCAAGGAAAATTTTTAGATCAGATGATAAAGGATTTTCTTGGAACATGATTAATAGCACTTTTGCAAATAAGGATTTATTTACAGGAACTGCTGATATGAATAATATTTATGTGTTTGCAGGAACAGGAGAAGGAGCAGTTTATTTTACTTCAAGTGATAGGGGGGTTAGTTGGAGTTCTGCTAAAGTTTATGGTGGTGGAACAGCACGAGCAGCAGTAATAAATTCTTCAAACGCTGTTTATGTTGTGGATAATACCGGAGCAGTTTATGTGTCTACTAATTCTGGAACAACATGGGTTTTGAAGAATTCAGGCTATGGAAGAACCACAGATACCCATGATATGTTTCTTGATAGTTCTAATAATCTTTATATTTTAGCTAGTTCAAATAAAGAAGTTTGGAAGTCTACTAATTCCGGAACAAATTGGAATGTAGTTAACAATACTTTTTCTGGATCAGCTTCTCTTAATGCAGGAATTGGTGATCATTATGGAAATATTTACACTATCGCAGGAGCAAATGGCTTGGTTTATAAGTCAGTTAATTCCGGAACAAATTGGAATGCAGTTAATAATTCTTATAATGGCGGAAATGGAAATTCGAGGGCAATGGTTTCATTAATTTTGCAGACAAATCTAACATTTCAAGCTAGAAATTGTTCATCTGCTAATTGTGCAGATGGAAATTTTATAGGACCTGATAGTACTTCTAACAGTTATTTTACAAATTTAACTAATGTAATGAATTTGACAGGGAGATATTTTCAGTATAGATCTTATTTTTCTAGAGATGATTTAAGCATTCAACCAGTATTGAATAATGTTTCAATTGAATATACAATTTTAGACAATCTTCCTCCAAATTTGACAATTGTTTCTCCTTTGGCACAAAATTACACAAATGCAAGTATTCTGGTAAATATTTCTGCTGTTGATAATACTGCTGTTAGTATGATATGGTTTTATAACGGAAGTGCAAATATAACTTATACTACATCAAATACATATATTTTTAGCCAAGGAACAACAACTTTGATAGCTTATGCAAATGACACTCTTGGAAATTTAAATTCTTCATCTGTAAGTTTTTTTGTTGATAGTATTACCCCAAGTGTTGCTATAAATCATCCTTTGAATATTAGTTATTCAGCTACAACTACAACACTTAATTATAGTGTTAGTGATGTTAACTTGAGAACATGTAAATATTCTCTTAATAATGGTTTAATAAATACTACAATAACTTGTGGAAATAATGTTAGTTCTATTCCAATAACTGAGGGAAGTAATACTATAATTTTGTATGTAGATGATTCTTTAGGAAATATGAATTCTTCATCTGTAACTTTCATAAGAGATACAATTCCTCCCTTACTTAGCTTATTATCTCCTCAGAATATTTCCTACACAAGCAATAATATTTCTATAAATATAACAAATTCCTCAGATGCTCAGACTGTATGGTTTTATAATGGAAGTACAAATGTAACTTATACAAAAATTATAAGTCAGCTATTTTCTGAAGGTTCTAATAGAGTTATAGCTTACACCAATGATTCTGTAAATAATATTAATTCTTCATCTGTAACTTTTGTAGTTGATTCTTTAGGGCCTAATATTAATATTGATCATCCTCAAGAATCTTTTATTTATGGAAGAAATAATTCTTTATCTTTGAATTTTTCTGTAAGTGATGCTGTTAGTAGTGTTAGCTCTTGTAGATATAATATTGACAATGGTGCAAATAAAACTTTGAATAATTGTTTAAATACTACATTTAATGTTACAGGAGATGGTTCACATACATTATACTTTTTTGCTAATGATAGTTTAGGAAATTCTAATAATAAAAGTGTAAGTTTTAGTGTTCTTACAAATGCACCTGCTTTAAATTTAATTTCTCCAAGTAATAATTCTTATTTGAATTATACTAATAATATTTATTTTAATTATAGTGTTATTTCTGGTATCGGTGTCTCTTCATGTCAGTTCTGGGGAGATTTTAATGGAAATTGGACATTAAATCAGACAAATTCTTCTATTGTAACTGAAAATAATTTCTTTTTAAATGGTTTGCCAAATGGGAATTATTTGTGGGGGATTATCTGTAATGATACTTTGAATAGAAAAGCTAGTGCTAATAATACTTTATATATTGATACAATAACTCCCGAGTTAACTTTAAGTCAACCATCTGGAACAAAAACTTCTAGAACAGGAATATCTTTAACATTCAGTATAAATGATTCTTCACCAACTTTTTGTAAGTATAATGTATTTAGGGGATCAAGTATTGAAATTGGAAATACTTCTGTTGATTGTTCTTTAGGAAGTTCTAGCTTTGATGTAACAGTTGATGCTGATTTTATTTTAAATTTTTATGTTAATGATTCAGCTGGAAATGCAAATTCTAAGAGTTCAAGTTTTTCTGTAGATACATCAACTCCTATTAGTCCGCCTCCTAGTGGTGGTGGAGGAGGCGGTGGAGGTGGAGGAAGTAGCAATAGAAACTATTACTGCACTGAAAACTGGACATGTTTAGACTGGGATGTTTGCAATCAAGGAATACAAACAAGAAATTGTATAGATAAAAATAAATGTGGAAGCATTATTAAACGGCCAGAAACACAAAGGGAGTGTATAGCTTGTACTGAAAATTGGACATGTGGAAATTGGACAGAATGTGATGTAGAAGGTGTGCAAATTAGAGCATGTGATGATGAAAATAACTGTGGAATAACATTAAATAAACCAATAGAAATAAAATCTTGTACTATACCAACTTGTTCAGATGATATACAAAATCAGGGAGAGTTAGGAGTAGATTGCGGCGGGCCTTGTGCTGATAGATGTGTTGCAGGATCATTAATTGGAGGAAGAACAATAGCTATTCCGCCTCCGGATCAGAGTAAAAAAACATACTCTATTGCTCTTATTATTAATCTTTGTGTGCTTATGGGCTTTTTATTTTTAAGAAATAAGTATGAAATGAGACTTGAGCATGATAGTATTAAATATTCAAAATTTTACAAGAAGATATTTAAGGCTTTACACATCTTGATTTTATTAGGAGTAGGTTTATTAATATATTATATTTTTAAATAATAATAAATAAAAATGGAAAGTGTGCATAAATTAGAAATAGTAGCGTCTTTTTTTGTAATTATTACGCTAAGCATTTTTTTATTTTCCCCTTATATAAAGATCACTGGTCATG
>CAYIXS010000046.1:0-4915 GCA_964367445.1 Candidatus Woesearchaeota archaeon
AAGGCAAAGTAACGAAAGTACTAATGTTTTGCTCTGGTTTTTTTAAATCAATACCCTTTAGATTTATAATTAAATCAATAGATTGAGCAAAATTTCTTTTTTTAGAATTTTCTCTTGCTGATTTTAAAGTTTCTAATATATCTGTTTTATTCATTTATTGCCCTCCTACATAAGAAACTACGTTTCTTATCAACTTCCTTATAAGAGTACATTTCTTATAAACTTCCTTTCGTAGGTTCTTATCAACTCCCATTATGGAGTTTTATCATCTTCCTTTAAAACAGGAAGCGTAGTAATAATGGGTAATTTTTAGCTGGAAAAAAGGATTTATAAAGATATCGAAAACTAAAATCTCAACTTTTTAGTAAAACATTATCTAGTTTATCTAAAATACACAAAGAGAATTTTTTATCGGATTTGTTGAATTCATTTGATCTGATGCTTTCTTTTTTCTGTAATTTTTTAATAAAATCACTTTCTTCTTTATTTAGAAATTTTTTATTTAATCTTATGTTTTTATTTAGATCCCAAATTATTTTATCCTTTTTAATATACGTCAACAATTGTAACCTTTTTCTTAGTTCTGGTAAAGTCCATTTAATCGCACTATATCCTTTTTTCTTGATTAAAACATTTCTAATATACCCCCTTTTTCTTTCAATTCCTAAAATATTATTATTCTTAAAGTGCGGCATATTTCTAATATGTTGAATTAATTTGTTATAATACTTGGTTTTAAACAGAACCTTGCTTCCCTTTAATAAAGTAATATAAATTGCCCAATGACCCTCTAAGATATATCTTTTAATGTCATCAATATTACAAAAGTATTGCAAAGCAACTCTTTTAAATTTCTTACTTATATGCTTTCTTTTTCTTGGGGTTTTGTCTTTAAATATTACAAAAAGATCATAATCGCTTTTTTCTTTATCAAAATAGTCCCAAATATATGAACCATATATAACTATTGCAACTAACTCATCTTTAAACTCTCTTTTGCAGTAATTAACAAATTTCCTAAGATATTTATCCATATAAAATGTTAGCCTAATCCCCAATCATCACCTACATTTTTTGGTATATATTTATACTTCTTTGATAAGCCCTTCAGTTTAGAATATTCAGAACCCTTACTGTCCATTATTTCTAATATTCTAGTTATTATGTAGTGTTTCCAATCTGGTCTTTCCAGTCTTTGCGGTGTCACATAAATAAAATCAATCCTTAAAGCTTTAAACAATTTGGTTTTCCTACCCACTGCTTTATCATATTCGTCTTTTCCTTTCATTCCTAAATATTCTATTACAATGTTTAACTTAGGCAAGAAAAAATCAGGATACCATATCCTAACTTGCCCCTGTTCATCAATTAGAGCTAAGGGATATTCATATAAAAAATGTATCTTCTCAGAAGCAAAAAACTTTCCTATTGCATCTTCTCCATCAGATTTAAATTTTGGTAACAACTTGCATCACCGGTTTTCATAATTTAAAAATAATCTGATATTTAAAAAACTATCTAAAGCACCCATAAACATACAACCTCTCAAAAAATATCTTTTTTTCACCTAATTTCTTACACTTAAAACCATATTTTTCAATTATCTTTAAAACATCTCCGCTTAAGCTGCTAAAGCTTACTATTAATCTGCCATTTTCCTTCAAATAATCTTTGGCTTTAGAAAAAAATCTATCCATTGTTTCCCAACCGTGTTTACCCCCAACTAAAGCAATGTCGTTTACATAATTAAAATCTTCCTTGCTCATTTTTATACCAAAGTAATTTCTTTCTTCAGGCAAATAAGGCGGATTAAATATTATTAGATCAAATTTTCCCTTTATGTTTTCAAATAAATCGCTTTTAATTGCATTTATTCCTTTTTTCTTACAATAATTAACTGCTTCTTCATTTATGTCTGCGGCCAAGACTTTGCCTTTGTTTTCAATTGCGGCTTCTGCCTGTATTCCCGAACCAGTACCCATATCCAGAACTTCCATACCTTCTTTTACTGTTTTTTTAACAAAGTTTAATAATAAGAAAGAATCATCAGAAGGTTCGTATATCATTTTAAAAAAATAAAACTAGATATCCAAATCTTGGATATCATTTAATTCTGAATCTAAGTTGTTTAAGTCATCAAGATTAGTATCGGTTTCATTTAAAGTATTTAAATCATCTTCTAATCCAGTACTAATTTCACCAGATTTAGCTGTTTCTTGTTTAGTGCAGCCTACTAAAAATATTACCAATACCAAAAATAGGAAAGCAATAATTTTTTTATTCATTTTCCTGCTCCTCAAGCACTATCTCATTTCCTGTTTCTTTAATTTTTTTTACTAATTCTTTCAGGATATTATGTGCTTCTTTCAAGATATTTTTAGCTTCATTGAATTTTATTCTTGCTTCAGCGTAAGCTTCGTTTTCAATCAAATCACCGGCTTCCTTGAGCTTATCTATTACTTCCTGCAATTTAATATCATAACTGTCTTTTAATGTGTTCAACTCACTAGTATCTTTTCCTTCTTCAGTTAATTTGTTAATAGCATTCTCTAGTCTGTTGCTTACTTTTTCAAACTTTCCTGCAACGTTACCAAATCTGGCAATTGCTGTCTTATGTGAATTTTTTTCCAGTTTTGGCTTGGTATTTTTCCAAGCAGCATTTATCTTTTTTGCAGCTTCTTTAATCTCTTGTCCGGTGGTTGCGTTTTCAATGCTTGCTTTAGCTTCTTCAATTTCTTTTATCTTTGCATCTATTTCGCTGATCATTTCTGCTTTTTCTTCTTCAGTAAACCTATCACTTTCCTGTATTCTTGCTTTAACCCGTTCTAAAGCGGTAATTATTGAGTCAGCAGATCTGCCCAAGAATTCTTTAGTTTCATTTTTTGCTTCATCTCTTACATTACTGCATTCATCGCTTTCATCATTTTTGCACTTTTTTAATTCATCTTTTAATTCTTTTATCTTTTCTTTATTTTCCCTGGCTTTTTTCTTAGCTTCTTCATATCTCTCCCTTGCATTTAGGTAGTTTTCTCTTGCTTTTTTTATGTTTTCTAAAGCGATTTCACTTACTTTGTCTAATCTCATCATTGCTCTAGATTTGCCACCGATTTGAATGCCTTCTCTTTCATTATCTTCATCATCGTCTACTTCACTGTCGTCATCTTCAGTTTCATTAACATCGTCTAAATCGTCCTCTGTATCGTCATCTATTTCATCTTCATCATCAACCTCATTTTTTTCAAATTTTTCTCTATTTTCCTGACCATAAGCGGCCAAGCCAAATGGCACTATAGAAATCAATAGCACCAAGATTAATAACATTGATGTTGTTTTTCTCATATTTTCACCCTTACAATATTTTAAAAAATAGGTTTTGTATTCGTTTATATACTTTACTAGATTATTTAATACTATTAAAATACTCTTTTGTCCTTAACTTTATGTTTTCCAAATAGTATTTTTCAATTCTTTCTTCAAATATTTTTCCTAAGTCTTCCCATTCTGTTATCCTATAATTGTTGTTTATTTTTTCAACTAAAAACAAATCCCTTAATCTTTTTAATTGTCTCCTAATATTGCTCTCTGCTATGCCCTTTAAAGCCAGATTATTTTTCTTTCTTAATTTTATAACTTCTTCCGTAACCTGATAGCTATTCAAAAATCTCTTACTCTTAGAGGAATTCAATAAAGCCTGAAATACTTCAACTATAACATCTCTGGAATCCCCTGGTTGTAATAGTCCTATGCTTAAACATAGTTTTCTTAACAAATCTCTTCCTGTTAAATCAGAAGGTTTCTCGTATTTCCTTAGAGTAATCTCGCTTAAAGGTATGTCTTTACTAATTGTTTTTTTAGGCATTACTAGAAATAAGTAATCATAGTTTAAATATTTTTGTTTTCTCTAAAACCATAATTTTATATATTTCAATATAATAATCTCTAAATATGGTGATGAAAGAACTTCTGTTTGGAACGGCAGGCATTCCATTATCGACAATGCCAAGAGGAACTGTTAATGGGATAAAGAAAGTAAAATCACTAGGACTTAATGCGCTAGAATTAGAATTCGTAAGAAAAATATATATAAAAAAAGAAAATACACCTGAAATAAAAGAAGAAGCTGTAAAAGACAATGTTATTTTAACTGTACATTCTCCTTATTTCATAAATTTGAATTCTGAAGATAAGAAGAAATATTATGCTTCTATTGGATATATAAAAAACTCTGCAATAATTGCTTCTTTATGTGGTGGCTATTCTGTGTGTTTTCATGCAGGTTATTATCAAAAACAAGATGCCAAAAAAGTTTATAATAAAATTAGAGATGCCATTAAAACCATAGTAAAAGATGTTAAACAACATGATAAAAACATATGGATAAGACCAGAGATATCAGGGAAAATGGTACAGTTTGGTGATTTAAATGAAATAATCAGGATTTCTAACGAGGTTGATCAAGTATTACCTTGCATAGATTTTTCTCATTTATATGCCAGAACAGTTGGAAAAAACAATACTAAAGAAGAATTTGAAAATATCTTAAAAGATCTGGAGAAAAATTTAGGTAAAACCTCTTTAAATAATATGCATATACATTTATCTGGAATTGAATTTACAGATAAAGGAGAAAAAAACCATCTGAATCTGGATGATTCTAGGCTTGATTATAAAGACTTATTGAGGACATTGAAAGAATTTAAATGCAAGGGAGTTGTAATCTGTGAATCTCCCAATATAGAGAAAGATGCTGTTTTATTAAAAGAAACATATCAAAAGATTTAAATACTACTTTTACTACTTTGTAACCATGGAAACAAAAACAATTAAGATAAGCAAAGAAAATTATGAGTGGCTTTGTGAAGAAGCTGGAAAACTACAAGCAAAAGAGAAAAAAACAGTTTCAATTGATGAAGCC
>CAYIXS010000047.1:0-4592 GCA_964367445.1 Candidatus Woesearchaeota archaeon
TCAAACTACTAGGGGGATAAGAAGACTATTGCAAAGACTTTATGAGGAATTTAAATTGCCAATATATGTATTAGCCGATTGGGATATTTATGGTGCATACATTTATTCTGTAATCAAATATGGTAGCATAGCTTTGGCGCATATGTCTGAACATATGGCAATTCCTACTGTAAAATATTTAGGGATAACCTATGATGATATTGAAAAATATGGTTTGCAGAAACATTTAATCAAAATGAAGGATACAGATAAGGATAGGATAAAACAGGTTTCTTTTTATGAGTGGTTTAAAGACAATAAAGCTTGGCAAAGACAATTTGAGATGATGAAGAAATTGGATGCTAAAGCGGAAATACAAGCCCTAAGTGCCAAAGGAATTAGTTTCATAAGTGAAAAATATTTGCCTGAGAAAATAAAAAATAAAGATTTTATAGAGTAATCTCATTTTTTTGAGGATGAATGATTTGAACTATTTTTATCACCTTTAGTGACATAACAAGTTTTTTAATCCGATATTTGTTAATATAGACATATGAAGAAAATTTTAATAATATTTTTAATATTGTTTGTACTTGCTTATTTTTTTAGAGGATATTTTGATGATAAAATCACAGGTAATGTTGTAAATGAGATTGATAACAAAGAGATTCCAAAAGAGTTTGGTGAGATAAATATTTATTTTTGTCCTAGAGATGATTGTGAAGGTAAGCTTGTTGAAATAATTAATAAATCTAGCAAAGTTGATTGTGCCTTTTTTGATTTGGATTTAAAGAGATTAATTACTAGTCTAAAAGGAAAAGACGATAGATTAGTAATAGATAAAGACAATTCTAAATCTCTCGGTAATCTAAGTAGTGTTGTTTTTGATAATAGAAAAGAATACATGCACAATAAGTTTTGTGCGTTAGATGTTAATGGAAGAAAATTTATTACTAGTGGAAGCATGAATCCCACTGAAAACGATGCTAGGATTAATAAGAATAACCTAGTTGTAATCGAGTCTAGTACTCTATATGAAAATTATGAAGATGAGTTTGATGAATTATGGAACTTGGATTTTGGTAAAGGAGATAATGTAAAGAATAGTAAGGTTATTTTTAATGGATATTTAATTGAAAACTATTTCTGCCCTGAAGATGAATGCGAGGAGAAATTAATTGAATTAATTGATAATGCAAAATTTAGGGTTTACTTTATGGCTTTTAGTTTTACTTCTGATAAAGTAGGTGAAAGTTTGATAAAAAGTTATCATTATGGTTTAGATGTTAAGGGTGTTTTTGATAAAACTCAGGCTGGAAGCAAGTATTCAGAATTCTATAGGCTAAATAAAACTGGATTAAATGTAAAAAAAGAGGAAGAAAAAGGATTTTTACATCATAAGGTCTTTATTGTAGATGATGCGGTGTTTTTAGGCAGTTATAATCCTACCAGTTCTGGAAATAAAGCCAATGACGAGAATGTTCTAATAATACATAATAGGGAAATAGCTGAGAAATTTATTAATGAGTTTAATTTGATGTTTAGTTAGCTTTTTTTAATTCTTCTATCATCAATCTCTCTAATCTATTTGACATGTTGTATCCATTTTTTTTACAATATGACCTAAATTTTATTAAAGTATTGTGATCTATTGTGAAATTAGCTCTTTTTTTATAGGTGAGTTTAGGTAATTTTCCTGTTCTTTCGAATTCTAATAAGGCCTCAAACAGTTCAGGTCTTTCCCTAATCGCTTTTTTTGCCTTTTCTAATATTCCTTTATCTGATAACATCTTTTATTAATCTCCTTATTTTTTTAATATCTGTAATATTCTCTTTTAATATTCTTATTATATTTTGTTCTAGTCTTTTAGCATCATATCCAAATTTTAATTCATCTAACGTTCCTATAATCAATCCCAATGTTGTTCTCTTATTTCCGTCTTCAAAAACATGGTCTATTAATATTGCTCTTACCAAATAAGACAATTGAGTTACCCAATCTTTTGTTCTTTTTTGGGCTGAAATAGCGAAGTCTAGTGCCGATTCATTTATTATTTTTCCTTTTTCATCTAATTGCTTATTTAATTTTACTATTGTTTTTTTAGATAGCATAAAATGGTGTGTATAGATGTGTATATAAATATTTCTATTTTTAAGATTAGAAATGTTTTTAAATTGGATTTTGTGAAGGATTATTATGCCTGGGTAGCTCAGAAAAAGCTTTTCTTGGAAATAAAACCTAGAGAAGAGTTGAGCAATAGGTAGAGCACGCGGCTGTTAAATTTTATGGAAACCGCGCGGTCGAAGGTTCGAGTTCAGTTGGGTCTTTTCTCTGCTGAAGGAATTCCCTCCCCAGGCGTTTTTTATTAAATAGTGTACTTTTATAATGCTAATAAATTTTTAATTATAAGACTTAAAGGAAAACTTTATATTGATAATTCTAATCTCTTGAAATCTAAAATGGACAAAGGAATAATAATTAAAGTTGATAGTCTTTTAAAGAAATTTAATAGTTTTACTGCTGTTGATAATATTTCTTTTGAAGTTGAAAAAGGCAGTGTATTTGCTTTTTTAGGTCCAAATGGTGCTGGTAAAACTACCACTATTAGGATGTTGACTACTTTATTAAAGCCCACTAAGGGTAGTATTAAAGTTAATGGATATGATCCTCTGCGTGAAAAGAATAAAGTTAGAAGCTCATTTGGTATAGTATTTCAGGATCCTAGTTTGGATAATGAATTAACTGCATATGAAAACCTTGTTTTTCATGCTGTTTTGTATCATGTTCCAAAGGAAGTAAGGAAAGAGAGAATAGATTCAATGATAAGATTTGTAGGACTATTTGACAGAAAAGATGATTATATTAAAACTTTTTCTGGCGGAATGAAAAGAAGACTTGAAATAGCAAGAGGGTTAATTCACCATCCTAAAATATTATTCTTGGATGAGCCTACATTAGGATTAGATCCGCAAACTAGAAATCATGTATGGAATTATATTAAAGATTTGAATAAAAAAGAAGGGATGACCGTGTTTTTTACAACTCACTATATGGAAGAAGCAGAGAAGATGGCTGATAGAATAGCGATAATTGATCATGGAAAGATAGTAAAAATTGGAACCGGGAAAGAATTAAAGAAAGAAACCAAAACTGCTTCTCTTGAAATGGCTTTTTTGAAACTTACCGGACACGAAATAAGAGACGATGAAAGCACGACTAGGAAAGATAGAATGAGGATAACTGGAAAAATGTGGGGTACGAGATGAAAGCAGTTTATATTATGTGGCTAAGACAGCTTAAAAGATATTGGAGATCAAAAGGAAGAATGATTGGGTTTTTAGGTCAACCTATATTGTTTTTAATTGCTTTGGGATTTGGCTTTGGTCCAATATACAAAGCTGCTGGAGGGGGGGATTATATTCAATTTATTGCTCCCGGGATAATTGCAATGACTGCTTTGTTTTCTGGAATGTTTTCTGGAATGGAAGTTGTTTGGGATAAACAATTCGGTTTTTTGAAGGAAACTTTAGTTGCTCCTGTTTCAAGAGTTAGCATTATGGTGGGAAAAACTCTTGGTGGGGCGACTGTTGCTACGATACAAGGCCTGCTTGTTTTTACTGTTTGTTTAATTATTGGTTTTAGACCCGTGAGTTTAGTTTATTTGCCTCTGGCGTTTATATTCTTGTTTTTAATAGCTTTTTTATTTACCGCTCTTGCGACAGCAATTGCTTCTAAGCTAGAAGATATGCAGGCTTTTCCGGTAATTATGAATTTTATAATAATGCCTTTGTTTTTCTTATCTGGAGCTTTGTTTCCACTGAATAACTTTCCAAAACCAATCTTCATTGTAAGCAAGTTTAATCCCCTTACTTATGGTGTTAATGGATTAAGAATGACTCTGACAAATGGTCTTGGTTTTGGATTACTTTTTGATTTCCTAATTTTATTAATTCTGTCTGGATTAATTGTTGCTATAGGAAGCTATTTGTTTTCTAATGTTGAAGTATAAAATTAACAATATTTTAAAACTATAGTTATAGAAAAATATATAATTTAAATGTTATTTGTGATTAGTTAATAATATAATTATTTAAATAATGCCTAAAAAAACGAATAGATCAAGGTTGCCATTTAGAAAAAATTGTGAAGGTTACTTCTATGATAAAAATTTGAATATTTTAGCTAAACTAATGAATGGTATTTTTGTTTTTCCTGGTGGTGGAGTTTATGATGGTGAAAATGTTGAGCATGCCATTATTAGAGAAACGTTTGAGGAAACTGGAGCGGTCATAAAAAATCTAAGAAAAATTGGAGAACTGAAATTTATTTGGGGTCAGAATTGGTTTAAGACTGAAAAACAGCAGGAAAGATATAGACAATATCAGGGGGAAGATATGCATTTTTTTATTGGAGAGATAATTGAATTTAATGAATCAGAGAAGATGGGGGAAGATTATTGGATGGGGAAAAAACTGATTCCTATAGAAAAAGCGATTGAGATCATAGAGGCCGGAAAGCCATTTAATAAAAATATCGAAGAATATAGAGAAATACAATTAAAATTTTTGAGGGCAATTCAAAATGAAAAATTTAAGGTTTGAGTAAACTTTAT
>CAYIXS010000048.1:0-4525 GCA_964367445.1 Candidatus Woesearchaeota archaeon
CAAGATTATTAATATTGCCCTTATTAAACCAACTTTAAATTTCTTTGAATAAAGCCATATTATTAAAACAAATCCAACCCCAATACCAACTTCACCTAACTTAATAAGACTAAAAGCTAAAAAAGAAAACAAATGTAAAAAAGCACTTAATATAGAATAAACCAACGACTTCAATATATTTGTATTTCCTCTAACAAATTTAACAGCAAAATGCAAAGGAGCTATCCAAACTAAAGCAGCAAAAATCAATATCAACCAAGGTTTATATCCTTTAAATAATTCAATAACTCCAAATAAATCTATCATATTTCTAATTCCTTTATTAATTCATCAGGGGTCATTTCAATTACTCTTTGTACCATCAATTCTTTTCTTCCAAACATCTCATTTTTAGTTACTCTTCCTATTATCACCAATTGCTTGCCCAGAATTTCTTCTCTTATTTTGTCAAAATTTTCAGGCTTATCTTTTAATTCTCTTACTTTTTCAGCATCTAAGTTCAACAATCTCTCAACTTGATTTCTAAAAGCCACGACCCTAATATTATCGCTTCCGTCATCTAGAAATAAGTTCAAAATAGGAACCAAAACTTCATTCACATTTCCATGGGTCTTGCAATTAAATCTTCCGTCACTCATTTCCATTTTTTTACTGCATTCAGGGCAGGCTTCATAAAATCTTGGCTCAAAAATTTGAACTATAGTCCCCAACACTCCAACAGCATTATCATTCTCATTTAATTCAGAAATTTTCTTTCTAATAAAATCAAAGCTTTGCTTATTATTCACCTCTATATCCTCACCTGAAGAATCAATCTCAACATCACCTTTGTTTCCAACATGCAATTCTTTAAAAATACCATTAGACTTAACATATCCGTTCTTTAATTTCAAAACACTTCCTTCTTTTATTTTATTTTCTTCTATTAGTTTAATATGATTAGTGTCCCACAAAGCAACCCTTATAATTCCAGTATCATCCCCTAAAACAAAACTCCCGACTCTACCTTCTCTGTTCTCTTTTTTAAATTCAACAATAGGATTTAATTGTATGACTTTTCCTTTAATAACAACATTATTCATTCCTGTTAATAATCTACTAACTTTTAACTCTTTAGTAATGTCAAATAATTTAACACCTAATTCATTAGCAACTATATGCGCTGCTCCTTCCTTGCTTATTAGGTCTGAGAGTTTAGTTAATTTCTCCTTAATCTTATACTCTATTTCTTCATCAGAAAGATTTTTTTCCTCTTTTATTTTAGAAATAATATCATTATAGTTAACATTAAACATCTTAAAACTAGAAAAATGATAACTAGTATTAAAACATTATTGTTTTATAGAAGCAACTTTAATTTTCTTTAATATTTTTCTTCTTTAATCAATTTTCCTTTCTTTTTTGCTTTTATCATTTCTTTCTCAGCAATCTTCATAATTTTTAAAATAACTTCCTTAGGAATATCAACCTTTAATTCTTCTTTTAATTCAACTAAAAAATCATATAAAAAAACAGGGAAAATACTATCTCCTATCTCTGTCTGTCTTATACTTTCCTCTATAATTATATTCCAATCAATTTTATATTTTTCAACTAAATTCTTGCCGTCTTCTCTATCACCAACCCGTTCTGTAGTGCTTTTCATAAGAATAAGGTCTTCAGGACTCAAAACCTTAACAATTAGATTATCAAATTCATGTACTTCTTTTACTCTATCTAAAATCTCTTTGGTAATTTTAATACAAATAACCTCATTCAAAAACAAATCAAATCGAACATCTCCTCTTTCAAGAAAAATAGGGCTAAATTTTGCCTGATAATTCCCTCTGGTAATTTTTAATGCTCTCTTGCTAAACCCTATTTTTTCTAATACCTCTTTGATTAAAATAAAATCATTTTTATTTAAAAGAACTAAATCAATATCCTTAGTTTCTGTTTTAGCACCTAGAAACATCATAGCACTTCCACCTATTATTAAAACTTCAATTTTTCTTTTTAATTCATTTCCTATTATTTTTAATAAATCTAGCTGTCTATTAAAATCAATCATTCTTTGTACCTCATTAAATCATTTTTGTTAAATGGTATATAAACTCTCCAAGTTACTTCAACATCTTCAAAATGCTCTAATTCTCCTCTTAAGTTCTGTATAATATATCTATTATTTATCTTGCTGTTTAATAATGCGGTTCTAGTCCTTAAATCCATTCTTCTAACACGAATAAATTTTCTTGCAACATCATACAAAGCGCCTATTTTTCTTCCTATTTTGTTTTTAATGGCCAAATCTTTTAGTTTGCTCCAGTCTTTTACCTTTCTAAACAAATCTAAGCTAGCAAGAATAACTCTATAATCATTAGTTTTAATTGCTTCAACTATTACTTCTTCTATACTTAGTGGTTTTCCATGAACTCTATATTTTACTCTGGTTACTAAACCTATTCTTGAATTTTTATTTATTATTTCGTAAATGCCAGGATACCCTGTTTCTTTTCTTTTTAATGGATCAATAACATAAAATCTAGTTTTTCTGCCCCCCATATAATTCTTCAAAAATCCTTCTTTTCTCAACTTAGAAACATAATTAACCGCGGTTCTTTTAGTTATTCCTAATTTTTTTGCTATAGTACTAACTGTTTGTAATCCTTCTAATCTTTTAGCCAATTCTAAATAATCCATTCTACATCACAAAAATATATGATAAAAAGTGATGTAAACCAACTAATATATAAACTTTACGCTTTTTTTCAAGAATTTTTAGGTATTTTAAATTTTATAATGGGCTTTAGATACCCCAAATCCTTACTTTCAACCTCAAAATAGGTCCAAGAATTACCATTTAAACAATTAATCCCTCTCCAAACACCTTTAAAGACCTTTAGTTCTTCATTAGTGGGACATT
Source organism: Candidatus Woesearchaeota archaeon (assembly GCA_964367445.1). GTDB lineage: Archaea > Nanobdellota > Nanobdellia > SCGC-AAA011-G17 > JACPIM01 > JACPIM01. The sequence goes on from CAYIXS010000048.1 coordinate 2,903, forward strand.
CTTTCACATCCTTAAAATCATTATACATTTTTATGTATTCATTTAAATCATAATCAACGATTACTCTAAAACTTGGCTTTACCTTATAAATAAAAATATTTTTACTAAAAACTAGCTCCTTATTGGCAATCCCCCTTATCTCAATTTTATTTTTATCCAAGGAGTATAAATAAGTATAGCTTATATCACTATAACTTTTACTTAAGTAATTCTTCATCTCATTTTCAAAAGTCTGTTTAAATAAGGTATTTATTTCCCTTATTGAACTCTCAGTCCAAATATTATCTTCTTTTACGCCACCACGATCTGCCAGAATATTCAAACTCCTAATTACATTAAATCTAACATTAGTGTCAATTTCAAATAAACTTTTTTCAGAATTATAAATCTCCTTTATAGCATCAATTTGTAATTCACCCAAAACCTTAGTAGTTGATTCTCTTTCAGTTGTTAAATAAAGATAATATGCTAAAGTTAAAACTACAAGAGATAAAGTTACTAATAACGGAATGAAAACAAAACCTTTTTTCATATTTCCTTGCACCCATTCTCCCACTTGCAGCCAAGCCAACTTTCACATTCTTCTTTAGAATTTAAATAATCACACGTTTCATCTTCTTGGTTCCATTTAAACAAGGCTATTTTCATTTGTTTTTCATCGAAATTAGTAAAAATAAAATTATCAACTTCCTCACCTAAGTAATCTGGATCACAATCACCAAAATAACCCTTTTCCATTTTTTTATCCTCTATATAAACTTCAAAACAAGAATTGCTAATAAAAAAATTCTTGCCATTTTCCCTTATCTTCTTAGCAGTTTCTTCTTTATTATCTCTAGAATACAAAGAAAACAAATCCAAGATATTCAAGTTATTCCCAACAGGTAGCCTTAAGAAATTAATAAACACCAAGCTACTATCCAAATCAACAAATTCTCCCTTAATCTCTTCAGTTTCTTTAGTAACAGTTAAACTAAATAAAATATAAAATATTATTAATATAAATATAAATGCTATTATAAACCAAGGATCTACTAGTAATGAACCAAAGATTCCTTTTTTAGACATTTTTCAACACCAGATTCATTTTTAACTTTCCTTTTTTTAATTGATCATTATCAAAAACCAAAACAGAAAACTCCTTATTACTGCACTTATATTGTTTAAAAGGACAAAACCGTTTTTCAAGTTCATAAAAATCTTTTTTTATAAAAGACCCATAATTTTTATCTTCAACAGTTAAATTTAATAAAATGCCCAATTTATTAGAGTTTAAGCAATTATTAATATTAGATTTAAACTTATTTAAATCAATAATCCCAGGGTAAACTCTTTCATCCATATAAATAAAACAATTTTCACTCTGTAATAAACCGCTTATTATTACTTCATTTTCAACATCACCAACATCAATTTTTTTATTCACACCATAGCTTATTAAGCTAAAAACAGCAAAAGCAACAAAAATAGTAACAAAAGATTTTACTATTAGCATCCACATTTCAGTTGATATAGCAAAAGTTCCTCTTTTATTCATTTAAAACTACCTTCTTATCTTTAGTATTCATTCTTATTCTGTTAAATTCAACATAGGGGTATTTTTTAGAAGCTAAACCATATTCA
>CAYIXS010000049.1:0-4460 GCA_964367445.1 Candidatus Woesearchaeota archaeon
TTTTATATTCTCCAGAATGTTCATCTATGAATTTCTCTACCATTAAAACTGTTTGTAAAGTTGGAGATCTGGCTATCTCATTTGTTTCAATATAGCTTTTTTCCTTTTGTATGGTTTTGGTTTGCATAGTTCACTCCAAGATCTATTAATAATATCAGTTGATATTACTATTTAAATCTTCCGATTCCCCCACGGTTAGTTAATCCTAATGATTAAATTAGCTATATTTTTTCAATTCTTTAGAAAAGAGCAGATTTTATCCAAGATTTCGTTAAACTTCTCTTGCTTTAATGAACCAAGTTTATATTTTATTAATGATTTTTCAATAGAAAATATTTTGTCTATTCTTACATAGCTCTCTCTTTTAAGACTACCTTGTTTAAAATCTTCTCCCTTTATAGAAATTTCTACAGATTTTTCATATGAAGATCCTGTTATTTGAGCAGCAATTATGTCATCGCCTTTAGGAACTTTCAAAATTAAAACTGGTCTTCTTTTGGTATTTTTTAAATCAGAAAAAGGGAACTCGATTACTAAAATATCTCCCTTTACAAATCCTTCCATGCTTCATCCTCTTTTTTATTAAGCCATGTTTTAGCAAGAGATTTCTCTGATAAAATAGCGCTTTCTGGGATTGATTTCTTCAAGATTATTTCATTATCTCTTCTAATAATAATCAGTTTATCCCCTTCTTTTATGTCTTCACGCATATCTAAAGGTATGACAACTTGTCCTCTTGAACTCATCTTAGTTGTATCGATTATCATAAAATAAGATTAATCTTACTTCTATTTAAATCTTTTGTTTTACTTAGAAAATTCCCTCTTAAACAACATAACGAAAACATCTTCTGGTAATGTAAGTCCTAAAGATAGCAAACTATTAGCATATTCTTTGGCTAATTGCAATTGAGATAAACTTTTAGGCGGGTTATAATTTAAAATCCTATTTAAAGTATAAGAATTAATAAAATTATTATTTATTTCAAGAGAGATGGGATTATTTTTATTATCTAAAACTTCTAATTTTTTTAGATTTACTCTAAAATTATTAAAAACAAGTATGTCTTTGGAAATCTCTAAAAAACCATAATTGAACAATTCTAATTTGATTAAATCTTTTTTTATTTTTGTTAAAGAATTACTTTTAAAATAAGAATCTAAGTCTTGAGCAATAAATTCTTTAAAAGGTTTATTTTCTTTTTTTTCTAATTTATAGATTCTACCTAAGTATTTTTTTACTTTTTGCTTGGGGGTTTTTGTTTTCCTGTGTTTTATTGAAACTAAATAAGCATATTCTACTATTTTACCCGAGTTTAATTTTCTCTTTTTTGATCTAATATACATATAAGTACCTGTGGTTTCTACTACTTCCCTTTTAATATTATCCTTATCAACTACTTTAAAGTATTAGAATAAATAAAGGTTTTGTTAATCTAATCTTATTTAATCTTTTAACCCTTCGATAATATTGGCTAGGTCTGTGTTCCCATCAATGAGTAAATCTTCAAAAGATACCTTTCCTCGACTTCTGTATAATTCTTGAGCTAAGAGATATAGTCTTAATGCTTGTACTACTACTTCTCCTGTATCTGTAAATCCTGCTCTTTGTGTTGCTTCTCTTAATCTTGTATACATCTCTCTATCAAATCCAAAAATAACCCTTACTGGACCTGAATATTGTGTGCTAGTTGTCATAAATTGTCCTATCATTTATATTACTAAAATAAAGGGTTTTCTTTTCCACGGTTTTCTTTCTAAGAAAAGCTTAACCTATATAATTTCCCTTTTCTTCTTTTTCATTTACTACGGGACGTACTGTTGGAAAGGGTATATGTGGTGGAATATTAATTTCTTGCTCTAAAGCTAGTGCTTTTATTGAAGATCTTAAGATAACTGTGTTTAAAACAAGTTGTTTTATATCTAGTGGAATATCTTTTTTGTCTTTCCAATTTTTAATAATTTCTTTCATTAATTTAGGATCTTCCATATAGTAAATAAAACCTTCAATAGTAATATTTGCTATTTTGGGGTTATATTCTAGAATAAACTCAAAATCAAATCTTAAACCGTCTGACTGTGTTTTTCCTGTTGGTAATTTTTCTTCTGAAACCTGTTTGATGCCTAGTTTAGAATTAATATTTACTTTGGTTGCTTCTTTAATAGGATTCAGCTTTTCAGCCTGCAATTTTGTAAAATTAAAACCAACGATGGGCATTTTAAGAAAAATAAAAGAAGAGGGTTATTTAAAGCTTTTTATTCTCTTGAATATGTCTTGTTTGCCTTTCCAATCCAGCGCTTCTTCCAATACCTCTATGACTGTGTTGACTGGAACTATCTTTATTTTCTTAAGTTTTTCAGGAGAAATTACTATATCTTTTAAGTTTGTTTTTGGAATTATTACTTTTTTAATGCCTGCGTCTATTGCTGCCTCTATTTTAGATGAAATTCCGCCAACAGCTAAAACTTCTCCACGAACCGACAAAGATCCGGTCATTGCAGTATCTTGTTTTATAGGGACTTTCTTTAATGCTGAGATTATTGCTGTTGCAACGGCAATTGAGGCTGAATCCCCTTCTACTCCCTCTGCCATTGTTCCTATGAATTGGACAAAGATATCGTATTTTTCATTAATATCTTCGCCAAAATATTTTAATATGATTGCTGAAACATTTTTTACTGCTTCTTTTGCTATTTTACCTAGTTGGCCGGTTGCTACTATTTCTGCATTTTTTCCACCTGGAACTACTTCTGATTCTATTGGCAAGACTATGCCCGAGAATGAAGAATCTGAACCTATAACTGCCAAACCATTAATTCTTCCAATTTCCGTTCCCTCTGTTCTAATAATATTATATTTCTTTTTGTTTTCAATATATTTATCTGCTACTTGTTGCTCTAGGGTTCTCGCTAGTTTTTTTGCATCCAAAACATGATTTGCTGAAACTAATTTTGATTTTTGCTCTAAAGCTAAATCTCCTGCGGCCCTTATTAAACCGCCAAGCTCTCTTAATTTTAATGTTAATTTGTTTGCTGTTCCTGCTCTTTTTTTTGCTTCTTCTATTATTAATGAAACTGCTTCTCTTGAGAAATGGGGGATTTTGTTATCTTTGATAACCTCTTGTGCTATGAATTGAATAATTTTGTTTCTGTTTTGCTTGTTATCATCTATTGTATCATTCATATAAACTTCATAACCATAGCCGCGAATTCTGGATCTTAATGCGGGATGCATATGGCGAACTGTTTCTAAATTTCCTGCTGCAACCAAAATAAAGTCTGTTGGTACTGGTTCTGATCTTACCATTGCTCCGGATGAGCGCTCTGATTGGCCTGTAATGGGATATTTTTTTTCTTGTATTGCTGTTAATAATTCTTGCTGAGATTCTGGTTTTAAATTGGCTATTTCATCTATGAATAAAACCCCGCCGTTTGCCCTGTGAATCATTCCAGGAACTAATCTTTCATATGCCGGTGTTCCTAAACCCCCGCTTTGAAGTGGGTCATGAAGCACATCACCAAGTAAAGCTCCTGCATGTGCTCCCGATGCGTCCACGAATGGTGCCTTATTCTTATCTGAATTATCTACTAATAACCTTGGTATCTGAAATGAAACCTGTTTTTGTCTTTTTCCTAAATTTATAAATATTATAATACCAAAAATAAAAATCATTCCTGTGATCATAGATGCAGCATATATTATATCCGATATTTCTCCTATTTTCCAAAAATAATATGGGAGTAGTGAAATAAATGCGGCAAATAATAAAATTATCCAGGTTTGATTCTTAAAAGAAGTCGCTGCTTTAATTCTCGCGCCCATTATAATTTTCTTGGCTTCTCCTTTTGGGTATGTTTTTACTATTGGGGTGTTTTCGTCTGTTAAATTAGGCAGGGAAACAATATCAATTAGTTTTTCTTTAGGAAGCAATTCTGCTACTGCTTGGCCCAACATTGACTTTCCGGTTCCAGGTTCTCCAATTAATAAAACATTTCTTCTTTGTTTTGCTGCTTTTTTAATTAAATTTAAAGCGGTTTCTTGCCCTATTATCTGTTCTGAGATTTTACTAGAAACCTTTACTTCTGCTGTTGATTTGATTTTAGAAAGATCTTTCATGTGAGTTTAAATATATAAATTATATAAAAACCTTACGTTTAAATGTTGTAGTGATTAAATTATGTCTGATTCAGAAACAACTACGAAGTCACCAATAGCCATTACTGCTGAAAAGGGAATCATTAGGTTTCCTTCGGTGTCTTTTTCCAATTCTAATCCTTCTGTGTAACTAGTTGGATTTTTAAGTATAATTTGTATTAACTCTCCTGTCCTGGTTTCGAAAGTTATATTCCCTACTTCACCAAACTTCTTTCCTGACTTGGTTATAACTGTTTTACCTAGGATTTGTTTTGAATATCTTTTATCTTCTTCTGCCATGTTTAATTAAATATGTTGTCTGGGTT
>CAYIXS010000050.1:0-4385 GCA_964367445.1 Candidatus Woesearchaeota archaeon
AAACAATCATATACTATCTTAAATTTTACAAAATTTCTTTCTCCTATTGATTGGTCATCAGCATAGCCTCTTTTTGGATCCATACCACCCCGTTTTAGGTATTCGTCAATTAAAATAGCTTCAAAATTGGGAGTCCAACCTGAAGGGGTTCCTGAGATAAATGAAACATATTTACCGTCGCGTTTACCCCAGCGAGCAGCCCAGCATCTTGCCCATATATTGTCTGCATTTAAAATATATTCCATATCATGCAATGTGCCTTTTGCTTCCCCTTTTATAATTGGTCTTACTAATTTTTCGATATAATCTTTTGGAGCTTGCATGTCGCCTGCAAATAAAACCATTATTTTTCCAGTTGCCAGTTCAGCACCCATATTCCATGCTTTTCCAGTACCGCCATGTTCTTTTTGTATTAATCTAACTGATGGGAATTGTTTTACTTTTTCTACTGTTTTATCTGTTGAACCGTCATCTATAACAATTATTTCTATGTCTTTGTATGTTTGATTTAATAAAGATTGAAGTGCATTAGAAACTAGTTTTTCTTCATTATATACTGGAATAACTATGGTTACTCTCGGGTCTTTTTCCATTGCTGATTTTTATTGAATATTGGTTTATAAATGTTATTGACTACTCGTTCAAATAAAAGATTTTATAAAATCATGTATTATGAAATTAACTTATGAAATTGCATCCTATAAAAATACCAAAAAAATTGAAATTTATAGAAGTTAAAGAGTTTAAAAAACAGGTAGTTATTGATAAAAAATGTTTTCTTTTGATTAGATTAAAGAATAAAAAAATTGAAGTTGGAATTTGCAATTATAAATATGAATTGATTAAGGCGTATAGAAGCAAAGATCCTGTTGCTTTGGCTAAAAAAATAATAGAGGATAAATGGATTACAAAATTAGATCATTCTGCTTATCTTGGGAGAGAATTGGCTAATGCTAAAACTTGTTTAGAAACTGGAAAAAAATATGTTCAAGAAGGGGCTTAATTTTCTATAAACATTTTCGATATTTGTGGTGAGATTATCTTTCTTAAAAAACCAGATTTCATCAAAGTTTGATTTACAACTTTGTCTTTTACAAACTCGTATCTTAAGAACAAATATGCAAAATTGCCAAAAGTTCCTAATTTTTGAAGTCTTCTTTTTAGGGCTTTTCTTTTTATTTTTGTTGCTGCCAATCTAGCCATTTTCAAGGCTTTTTTTCTTTCTTCTACCGGGAATTCTGGAGTTTCAAATACCGGTTCATCTCCAAAATAAGGAATTTCTTTAATATATTCTTCGGGTTGTATTATGAATAAGTTGTTTTTCTTTACATAATCAAACAATTCTGTTCCTGGATATGGAACCACATTATAGAAGTTTGCTCCCACTATCGGGTATTTTAATGCCAAGTTTATTGAATCTTTTACATCTTCTAAAGTTTCTGATTGAGAACCTACTTGGAAAAATAAGAATACGTCAAAACCAAGTTCTGTTGAAAGTTTAATTGCTTCTTCTATTTGCTCTATTGTTTCGCCTTTTTTAATTGCTTTCATAATTTTATTATTGCCACCTTCAACTCCGAATGAAACATATTTGAATCCTGCCTGTTTCATTACAGTTAATACTTCTCTGTCCACCATGTCTGCTCTAACTCCATCGCAGGCAATAGTAATTTTTAATCCTGATTCTATTATTTTATTTGAAATAGCTTTAACTCTGCTTTTGTGCAATGTAAAATTATCATCGATTATATGAAAATATTTAAAGCCCTTATCATGCCAATATTTTATTTCTTCTAATACATGTTCTGGTGATCTTGCTCTAAAGGGCATGCCTGATGCAAATCTTACTGAACAGAATGTGCATTGATATGGGCAACCACGAGATGTTACTAATGAAATGCTTGAGTTTTTATATTTATCAAATTCAAATTTTTCATATTTCGGAAACGGAAGTTCATCTAAATTATAAATAAACTGGCGGTTATCATTTTCAATAATTTCACTATCTTTTCTGAAAATAAGGTTTTTTATTTCACTTAGCTCTTTGCCTTGGCATAATTCTAACAATGGATATTCTCCTTCTAACTTTACTGCAAAATCAGCTTTACACTCTTTTAGAACTGCGGTTTTTAAAGTTGAAACATGAGGACCACCTGCAAATACAATGTAATTATTTTCCTTTAATTTATTAACTACTTCATAACCTATATCACGGTTATATGTTGTTAAAGACACGCAAACCAAATCTGGATTAAATTTCTTTATTTTTTCTAATGCTTGCTCTATTGTATAGCCTAAACGCATATCAATAACAGAATTATCTATATTGTGTTTTAATAGAAGTTCTGATAAATAGCCAATTCCTGCTTGTGGGAAGTCTGGATAATAAAACTGTTGTGCAGGTATTACAAACATAACTTTTTTAAATCTCATTATAAGAACCTCCTCCGCGTTCTTATCAACTCCAGGAGCCGGTGTTTTTAATGATTTTGATTCTAATATTAATAAACTTTATCTTTAAATAGTGTTCGCTGTGGTAGTAAATCCTAATTAACGGTAGTTTTTTATAGGTTTCTTTTATAATAAGGAAAATGCTTAAAACACTAATGATCGGATTAACACCGCCCTTAGAGGGTGGGAGTGAAAGGCATATATTTGAGGTTTCTTCTAGACTAAAAAATGTAACTGTTTTAACACAGAAAGAGAGTTTATGTGAAAGTAAGATTGAAGTTGAATTAATTAAAACAAAGATTAATTATTTAAAGAGCTTGTTTTTTCTTATTACTGTTTTTTTGAAAATACCCAAGATATTTTTATCAAAATTCAAAGTAGTGCATATACATGAGAACTACTTATTTTTATTTTTACCATTATTTAAAATTAAATTTAAAACTATTGCAACTATACATGGAATTAAAGGATTTAGGTTTTATGATAATAAAGTTTTGTGGTTTATATTCAAGAATTTTCTAAAATTCTCAGATAAGATTATAGTTGTCAGTTTAGCTGATAGAGAAATTTTGAAAAATTATTTTAATAATTTGATTTATATACCAAACGGCGTTGATACTAAAACATACAAAGAAATCAAAGTTCCTGTGAGTAATAAAATAACTTTTGTTGGGAGAATACATGAACAAAAAGGAATAATCTATTTACTTAAAGCATTTTATGAAATAAAAGATAAAATTCCTAAGTTTAGATTAGAGATAATAGGAAATGTTAATGATTATGCTAAGAAACTTATGAATGAATTTCCTGATAGCAAAGTTATTTGGAGGGGATTTATTTTGGATAGAAAAGAATTATTTAAAGAAATCGCTTCTTCATATGTTTTAGTTTATCCTTCATTGTGGGAAGCATTGCCTTGGCCTGCTTTATTAGAGGGACTGGCTTCTGGAAGACCAGCACTTGCTTCCGATTTAAATGGAATGAGAAATATTTTTTCAGATAAGGAAGATGTATTATTGTTTGAACCTAAAGATTATAACAAACTTGGAGAAGAATTATTAAAACTAGTTAATGATGAGAAATTTGCTAATTTTATAGGTGTGAATGGAAAAAATAAAGCTAAAGAGTATGATTGGGATCTTATCGCAAATAAAGTTTCAGGGGTTTTAGAAAAATGGTGAACTCTTGGGAAAAATACTATTCGGAAAGAAAAACAAACTATTTTGGTGAAACTGTTAGCGATGCTTCTTTTATAATAAAAGTCCTAGATATAAAAAAAGATGATGTTGTTCTGGATATTGGTGCCGGTCCTGGGGCACATTTAGAAGATATTAGAAGAAAGATCAATGGTATAAAATGTGTTGGAATTGAAATATCTGAGACTGCTATTAATAAGAAATTATCAAAAGAGCTAGATATAAGACTAGGAGATATGAGAAATATGCCTTTTGAAAATGAAAGCTTTGATAAGATATTTTCACTAGGAACTGTAGAACACGTCCCTGAAACTGAGCAAGTGTTAAGAGAAATTTATAGGGTTTTGAGAAAAAAAGGCAAGATATATTTGACTGTTCCAAATAAAATCTCTTTTTTTCATTTGACTAAAAGATTTAAAATGCTAATCGGAAAATGGGATATTGGCTATGAGAAATCTTTTACTCCAATGGAATTTAAGAAACTTTTGAGTATAGCTGGTTTTAAGAATGCTAGGTATTTTATATCGCCACATTTAAGGGTTGCTAATGTTTTTAATTATATGGACAATAAATTAAATAAAGTTAGGGGAAAATATTTTGGATTTTTTTTGCATTTTATTGCTGAAAAATAATGGCACCAGCGATGCCCTTATAAACCCTGTGCAACCAAAAAGAGCAAATGGTACTAGTTAATATATCTGTGGATGTTGAAAGAGATTTACATAGTGGAGATTATTT
>CAYIXS010000051.1:0-4368 GCA_964367445.1 Candidatus Woesearchaeota archaeon
TTGAAGAAGTTCCAATTTATCATGGAAAAAATGTTGTAGGTTATAGAAGACATTAATTGATTTCTTTGGATTTTTATAATTAATTTCCTAGAACATCTTTTACAACATTTTCTAATCCTAATACAATTGTTTTTCCACCTTCTGATTTAGAAAAATTTTCTTTTATGTCTAATGCTTTTAATTGTTTGTATGCTTCAAATAATTTGCCTTCTTCTATTCCCATTTTATTTAGGATTTCTCCAGTAATTCTTATAGATTCTACCTCGGCCCAGGCTAATTTTATTTGTCCTGCAGCTTCACTTTCTGCCTCTGCTTGTTTTACTAAACTTGTTCTATATTGGTTTGGTAGATTAATATCTTCCAAATATAACCCTGTCATTTCTATACCTAATCTTTCTAACTCCCCATAAGGGGGGCTTCTTGGTGGCGGAGCTATATTAAGTTGATTGACTAGCGCATTTTGATCTGATTCGTACCTTAATTGACTTAGGCTTCTTGCTCCTGCATATGAAACTAATTGTGAGTGTCCTATTGCTGAAGCAAAATTTTCTGCACTTTCTTCTGCTTCTCTTACAAATCTTCGTGCATCGAATATTTTGTAATTCATTGTTGCATTTAATCGTTCAATTTCAATACTATCTCTAGTCAATACGTTTGTTGCACATAGATTTTTTTGTCTTGTTCTTTGATCTATAACAATTCCACTTTGATATAAAAAAAACCATCCCCAAATCCAATCATAGTTTGTTTTCTTTGAAAGTAATTTGTAAACTTGACTATCTCTATCTTTTGGGTCTAATATTTTTCCCCCCTCTTAGTTTGACGAGTTCAAATCCGTCTGGAAGTTCCATTATTTTAATTGGCCAAAAAGTCGAAAATTTTTTTTCCAAAGGATAATCATGTAAAGGGTTGTATTTGACAAAATCCTCTCGTTTTTTATTTGGATTAGAGTACTCTACCATTTTTTCACTATTAAATTGGTATTTTTAAAACTTTCTAGTAGTTACTTTATAAGGATAGAATTGTAGAAATTTTTAAGGAAGTGAAGCCCCCAAAGATCTTAATTGCCGTTCGATTGCATGTCTTCTTGATACTGCTGCAGTAGTGTTTAGATTTATTATGTTAAGATACTCTGCTTGTAGCGCAGCTATTGTTTTTTGGTCTGCACCATGATAAAATGTATTTAGTTCCCAGACTGAAAAATACCTGTGAATTCCTCTGTCAAAAATAAGGAAAAATATAATTAAGGCTATTGACCATCCATAAATGCTTCTTGTCAAGCTTCCCAGTTCATTATACCTATAAATAAACAGCATTATGTATACAAGTGCAAAGAATGACCAAATTAATCTTCTTCCTATACTCCCAAGATTTGTTGTGTGTATAAAGTAAAATACTATCATAAGACTTAAAGAAGTTAATATCACTATTCCTAATGTTCCGTAAGGTAGCAAAATTCCAAGAGTTAATTGGTTTTCTGAAATAAATCTTATTGCTATTATTGAAATGACTGCAGCTATGACTATTGCTACAGAGTTTCCTGCATCAAATAAATTTACTTTTTTTAAAATTGCTTGTATCACAACAAAAAGTAGAATTAACATCATAACTTTTGTTGCGAAGAATTCGTTTGTTGAATAATCTCCAATTATGAACTGAAAGATTGGCGTTGCAACACCAATTGCAGAATTTATAATTTCTTGAGTGAACTGGACTGCTTCTGGAGCAGGCTCTGCACTTATTATAGGAAACATGGAAAGGATTAATAAGGATAATCCAACTTCTTTTCTCATTGTTTAAAAACGATTGTATAGTTTAAAAATATTCCTTTGATAGATTAATAGTTCTTTTAGAAAAGGAGTTTTTATTGATAAAAATATTTATAAATGTGTTATTCATCTTTCTGTGATGGATAAAAAGGTGTTAGGTATTTTTATTTTAATGTTGATAGTTATTAGCTTTGTTGGTTTTGCTAAAGCTTTGGATGTTCCTAAAGATAATGTTAAAGGGGATAAAAGTGTCGCAAATGTCAATAATTATTTCTCTTTTTTGGATATATGGGAGAAAGGCACCTCTTTAGATCAAACTGCTGCTAAATATCTCTTTTTATTTTTAATTATGCTGTTTGTTCTTGCGGTTTTGAGCAGCGCAGACTTTCCCCAAAGCTCGGTTTTAAGATTTTTTTTATCAATAGTTATTGGTTTTTTAGCTACTTTTTTTATTACTCCTGATGAGATTTATGCGCTTTTGGCTTCTTATTCGGGATTAGGTTTAACAATATCTTTATTTTTGCCTGTTTTTATTTTAGTTTTATCGACAGTAATGCTTGCCAGAAGAGCAAATTCTTTAGGGGTTTCTTCATCTGTATTTTTATGGGCAATTTATGGTGTTTATATGATTTACAAAGGATCAATGATATTTTTATTCAAATTAATGATAACTAATCATGAAAGCATTTCTGTTGCTGCTGATGGAAATGTAGCATGGGGTAATGCGGTAATCTCTCCATTATATGCCCCTTTATTGACAATGTTATCCTCTGAATCATTAGTTCAAATTTCAAAATCTTCTTCAATTGTTGGATTGATGATACTTGTTATAGGGCTTCTTTCAATATGGTTAGGAGTTTTCAATAGAAGGTTTTGGGTTGGTCCTTTATTAGAATCGATTAGAAATGATCAAATTGAAAGTTTTAAAGATACACAAAGACGAGCGCGAGCTGTTGAAGACGAAAGAGCTGAAGCTACAAGGGGAAATCGCCGAAGGTGACATTTTTAAATAATTAACTCTTAAATGTGTTATGAAAAAAGGCATTATTTTTTTATTGCTATTATTTTACTTTTTACCTTTCTTTATTGCACAGAGCAATTTAGGCAGTATTGAAAGTAAGGTTAATGGGGTAGATGATACTTTAAATAAATATAATGATAAAGATTATTTAGCCCAAGAATGGAATAAGATTTTATTACAAAATAAATTTATTTCAGAGGTTAATACTTTTCTTACCAATTTGAACCCTATCTTTATTTTTTTATTAAATACAAATTATTACTTATCTTTCTATTTTTTAATTATTTTATTCTTATGGATTTGGTTTTTACTAGAATTTTCCAGACTTTTTAAAATTCATCCAATTAGCGCAAGATTTTCTTTGTTAATTGGACTGGTTATTACTATTGTTATTTCTCATTTAAAGGTATTGGATTTTCTATCATCTTTAATCTTATTTTTAATTTTTAATTCAAAAGAAATTCCTATTTTTGGTAGTTTTATTGGCGGATGGATTTTTGGTTTTGTAATGTTCTTTTTAATTTTGTCATTTTTTATCTTTTTAAGCCGTTTTAATAAAAAGTTTGTTAAATTCATGAAAGAACAAAGAAAACGGGAAGAGGAGGAAGAGACGGAAATTGCAAGAAAAAGGATTAAAAAATTTTCCCAAAAGTTTAATTTTATTTCTTTATAGATTTGGATACTTCTTCTGCTACTTTTTTGGTTGTTTTTAAATTTCTTCCAAGGTTTTCTGCTTCTTCACTATCCCTTTCTTCATTGGATCTATTTAACAACTTTCTTATGAAGTAGGATATTAAGTAAAATATTACAGACCATATAAGTACGACTAAAATTATTATCCCCAAAGTTTTTAGGAATGAAGGAGTTAAATTAAATAGTTTGTGTAACCATATTGTAGGGTATAGTATGAGTTTTTTTATTAAAGGTAGGAAAAATGAATTTATCCATAAAAAATTATATCCCTTGAATATAATAAAATATAAAACTGCTATAACTACTGCCCAAATTATTGTTCCAATTATGCCTCCTCCTGCAATGAATCTTATTATTCCTTCTCCAAACCTGATTTTACTACCTATCCAAGTTCCAAATGCTCTAAGTGCATTTCTGAAAAACCAAGCCAATGTTAAAGGTAAAATTATATATTGTGCAATATTCCAGAAAGCATTAAACCAGCTTTCTATAGAATTTGTTTCTTTTTCTTTATATTGATTTAGCTCATTTTCAAGGCGTGCTATTTTGTCGGCATCTGTTTCTGTTTTCCAGAATTGCCACCATTGTTTTGAACCAGTGCTTGTGCTTGGGGCTGAAGGTGTTCCGCTTGGGATTTCACTTGGGGTGGTTGGTGTGGGTTGTGGCTGGTTTGTTTCTTCATTTCCCCCTATATTACTTGCGGGAATATCAAGTGCTGATATGTTTAAAGCAATAAAACCTGCTATATAAAACAAAATTAGAAATAATACTATCAATCTTTTATTCATCAATCAAATTATGTTTTCTGTTTTAAATAGTTTATTGTTTTTATTTGCTTCAGCCAAACGCTCGTCTCATATCAATAACTTGAACTGACTGAACGTC
>CAYIXS010000052.1:0-4233 GCA_964367445.1 Candidatus Woesearchaeota archaeon
AAATAAAAATTCTCCACTAACTAAAGCTAAGTCTTTAAACTCTCCATCATAATATAGTTTTTCTCTTTCTTCTCTTCTTGGTGTCCACTTCATTTTTGATGTTTTAAATAAGTTTAATTATCTAAATTTTCATCTTATTTTTACTTATAAATATTTCTATAAATTATTAGAATCAATTATATCTTCATCTTCACTCTTTCTCCATGAAATAATTTTATCTAAACAAAACTCATCAGCTCCATGCAAAAATATTGAAAAAGTAGCAATTGCTAATCCTAAATCTCTCACTGCAATTGCCCCATATCCTAATGAAAATATTATCCCAATTAAGTGTAACCCAAGTAAGAAACTTACAGTTCTAGTAAAAACTCCTAATAAAAGTAAAGTAGCAAATATGATTTTAAATATCCCATTAAGATAAATAAAACTAACACTTGAATTCAAAAATGCTGGTAAAAGTCCTGTCCAAGAGCTAGGATTTTTTATTTGCGAAAATCCAAACCATAAAAAAACAACAGCTATTCCAACTCTTAAAAGAGCAGGAGAATATTTCTTAATCTTTTCAATTTGATCATTAATCATCATTTTAATTCAAACTTCCTTTTAGCTGAAAATCACCTGTAAGTTTTGCAACTTGGAAAAATAAAGAAGCTTTAGTATCCCCATGTTTCTTAATAAATGCTGCTTCAAAACCCTGAGTTCCGCAATAAGGACTTATTGCTTCTACACCTCCAGGATGTTTTGTAAGCCATGAAGTTAAATCATAAACCTTCCCTTGATAAACAACCCAACAATCGCTTTCAGAACTATGTTTAGCTAATTCCGAAATGCTAATAACATTTCCAGTTACTGAAACACTATTATTCAAATTAGAAGCAACATTATTAGTATTTGTATAGCCACTATCATCTTCTTCTCCATCTTCCATTTCATTTTCATCATCTTGATAATATGTTTTATAATCTTTAACAACTAAACCAGATAATTTAGATGTAGATGTACTAGGAAGTGTATTACTTGTTTTAGCACTATTCCCAACTGAGAATACAATAGCTCCAACCAAAATCACTATAACTAAAGCAAAAATAACAATAGTTAATTTTTTATTCATTTAGATAAATAAATATTTGATTTATAAATCTTATGAAAATGAACCCACTAAAGTTTCAATGAAACTTGGTGCCCAAAAATCCGTATGATTTTTAGGGTTTGGGAAAGGTTTCCAAAACGACAAAACAACCTTTGAGAAAGGTTCCCAAAAACGAATAAAAAGAAATTCAAAGAAAAACTTATAAACATCAATTATCTAGTAAACAGTGCATGGAATACGCCCAGTTTTACTCCACTATTATGGAGGGCATAGAAAACAGCTTAACTGAAGAAGATTTTTCTAGACTACCTTTAGAACCTATTGAAGAAATTATAATAGGTGCATATAACTCTTTGAGAAGAATTAACACATCAAGAAGAGACATAGAGTCTTATGCAAGAGCTTACACTCCAAGATTAATTGAAGCAGCAAAAGGAGTATTAAAAGTAAGAGATCTAAAAGAAAAATTAGAAGTCGCTTAATTATATTTATTTTCTAATAAAAAACTTTATATATGCTTTAACTTAACAATAGTTAAGTAAGCCTTTTAGAAAAAGGTTCCCAAATGAACCTTTAGGAAAGGTTCCCAAAACGACAAAACAACCTTTTAAAAAGGCTTAAGCCAAATAAACTTTTTAAGAAAAAGTTTAAACAAAAAACGATTTAAAATGGTAGATTTAAAAGTAATACAACCAGAAATATCAAATAAAAATTCAGAAATAGAGATCTCTAGAGAAAACTATGACCATCACAATAAAGAAGATCTAAAATTTAAAGCTCAACCAGGAATTAATGAAGAGCTAGTAAGACAAATATCAAAAGATAAAAATGAACCTGAATGGATGCTTCAAAAGAGATTAACAGGATTAAGAGTTTTTATGGAAAAACCAACACCAACATGGGGACCTGATCTTTCAAATCTTGATTTAAACAGCATAATTTATTATATGAAACCAAATGCTAAAAAAAATTCCAGAAATTGGGAAGATGTTCCAGAAGATATAAGAAAAACTTATGAAAGACTTGGAATTCCTCAAGCAGAACAAAAAGCACTTGGAGGAGTAGGTGCTCAGTATGAATCAGAAATAGTTTATCATAATTTAAAAAGAAACCTAGAAGAACAAGGGGTTGTGTTTTTAGATATGGACCAAGCCCTTGTAGAATATCCGGAACTTGTTAAAAAATATTTCATGACCACATGTATTCCAATTAATCTTCATAAATTCAGCGCATTGCACGCCGCTGTCTGGAGCGGCGGAACTTTTATTTATATTCCAAAGGGAGTTAAAGTTGATATTCCCCTGCAAGCATATTTTAGAATGAATGCAAAAAAGGGAGGACAATTTGAACACACACTAATTATAGCTGATGAAAATTCAGAAATACACTATATTGAAGGATGTTCAGCTCCAATGTATTCTGAAAATTCTCTTCATGCAGGTGGAGTTGAAATTCATGTGCTAAAAAATGCCAGAGTAAGATATTCAAGTATAGAAAACTGGTCAAAAAACACTTATAATCTCAATACAAAAAGAGCAATTGTACATGAAAACGGAATAATTGAATGGGTTAACGGAAATTTAGGAAGTAAAGTTACAATGTTATATCCATGCAGTATTCTTCTGGGAAAAAATTCAAAATCAAATTATATAGGAATACAATTTGCAGGCCAAGGCCAATATCAAGATACAGGATGTAAGGTTTATCATTACGCCCCTAATACAAGCTCAACAATCCTAAGCAAAGGAATTTCAAAAAATGGAGGAGTTGCAAGTTATAGAGGCTTAATACATGTAAAGAAAGGCTGTAAAAATTCAAACTCAATAGTTAGATGTGATGGTTTAATGTTAGATAATATAAGCAAAGCAATTACATTTCCAAGTATGGAAGTTGAAGAAAATGACGTTAAAGTAGCTCACGAAGCAGCTGTTGGAAAAGTAGGAGAAGAACAGCTTTTTTATCTTATGTCTCGGGGTTTATCAGAAGAAGAAGCGACAAACATGATAGTAAGTGGTTTTATAGAACCCATAATAAAAGAGCTTCCTTTAGAATATGCAGTTGAATTAAATCGTTTAATAGAGCTAGAAATAGAAAATTCAGTGAGTTGAATAAAACATGAAAAAAGGTTTCCAAAAATAGAAATAAAAATGTTATACAAGAAACTTTAAATATACTATTAAATTTAAGCAAATATGGAAATAGAAATATCTCAAGATTTAATTAAAAGCATTAAAATAGCTTCAAAAGAGCTTAATCTAAATGAAAGAGAAATTATAGCAAGAGCAATAAAATTAGGTGATTAGTGCAATTCCGCACTAAACTACCCCCCTTACACATATATCAAATAACAAATTTAAAACACTTTCGTTTCTATGATTAAACCTAAATTCCATTTCTTTTAAGTAGAATGGATAATTTATTTTATTGATTCCATGATACTTATGAAATCTTTCTTTGGCAAAACTCCAGAAACCTTCTAAACCATTAATATGATTCTTCTCTTTTGCAAACTCATCTTTATCATGCCTGATTACATTGTGTTTTCCATACTGCTTTAAATCAGCATAACTTCTAAATCCATCTGTGTAAAAAACAGAACCTTTCTTTGTTTTTAACTGAATTGCCTGCATTAATGTTTCTGCTTTTACATTATCAACAATTATGGTGTAAACCTTGCCATTTCTCTCGAGGATTCCAAATGCAATTGCTTTATTGAATGCTCCTCTGCCTCTGTTGCCTTTTCTCTTTCCACCAAAATATGTTTCATCTAATTCAAGTTCTCCATTTAATTTTTCTGCTTCACTATTGCAGTAATCTGCAATCCTTTTTCTGAACTGCATAAACTTTCTATGAATTGATCCATAATCTAAATTTAATTCATTAGCTGCCCTGCGGGCAGATATTTCTAAGTAAAAATAGTAAAGAATCTGTAAATCTTTTCTAAGCTTAATTAATGAATAATATTTCTTACAGTGCTTACATTTAACTCTTTTATCTTTAAGCCTGTACAGTCCATATTTGTTACAAAATATGCAAGTTTTACCCTCAAAATACTTGCGTGCATACCCCTTTATCATTACTATCGTCGTAGTTTAGCTTGTTTTTAAGCCTTTTTGGTGCGAAAAACCCTCAATCACCTAAAA
>CAYIXS010000053.1:0-4232 GCA_964367445.1 Candidatus Woesearchaeota archaeon
AGGGCAATACAGTTTCTAATATAGAAGTCACTTATCTGCGGGATGAAATATCGCGCTTTTTCTTCTTATTTTAATGAGAGCTATAGTACACTTGTCTTTATTAGTTAAATTTAAATATCTCGTTATAAACAATATTATAAAGTTATATTTAAGAAAGCTAAAAACTAATTTGAGAATGAAATTAATCAAAACAATAAAGACAGTTTCTAATATAATTTATATCTATGAGATAAATAATAACTTATTTGCATTTAAACCCAGCAAGAATTCAGAAAAAGAGATATTAGCAAATAAACTAGCTAACTTATTTGGTATAAAAACACTGGAAACAAAGCCAGTTAAAATAGGAAATTGTGATGGTATTTTAATGAATTATTTAGAGAACAGTACTTTGTTAACTAATTACAAAAATAAATTAAATAAAAATCAAATGAAACAATTGAAAAAGATAATCCTATTTGATATATGGATATGCAACAAAGATAGGCATACGGCAAATGTTTTTATCAATAATGATCTAATTATATTTGATCACGACAATATCTTCCAAGATGGGGATGCAAGAAAGTTCATTAAATTGGATATGGGAAGAAAATTAAATAAAAATTATGTTGATATAATAGAAAATTTATTAGATAAAGACTTAACAGCGGTGCAAGTTTTAAAAAAACTTGGTTTTACACATGATGATTTTATAAAAATAAAAGATGAAGATATTAAGGATATAGTAAAAGATAATGAAATTTTAAAACTATTGATATCAAGGAAGGTTTTTGATAACATTAAGTTTTAGGTCTTCCAAAATTGTTGATAAAGCACTATCATTTTTACTGTCTCCAATAAACCAAGGATTTATTTTAATAATATTCTCTTTCTCTAAAAAAGCTTCTGGAAAATTGTCTATGCCTATAATATTACTTATTCCTAAATCATTAACTACTTTTTTAAGTGATTTTTTTCCATCTAGCAGATCTTCTTTTCCGTATACTTTAACAAAACTGTCTAAAACACCTATTGCTTCTAATTTTTTTATAGTTATTTCTTTATTTACTATAGAAAATGCGACCAATTTAAAATGTTTTTTGGCTTCTTCAATAAATTCTTTTACTTTTGGTCTTGGGCTAAGATAGTATTTATCGAATATTAATCTTCCATCATAGTCTTTATAATTTTTCTTAAATATTTTTAGAAAAGACAAACGTTCCATATTTAGCAAAGTTTCATCAACATCCAAAACGAGAATCTTTTCCATAGCTTAAAGTTAAGAAATCTTGTATATAAATATTTTGGCAGTTGATCAGTTAGATTCTAGTAAAAAATAGCCGCAGAATGAAATATACGTTTTTTCTTCTTGTGTTATTGGTTTTGCAGGCATTTGTGAAGTTTAGATACTAAATTCTTGCTTTTTATTATATAATCCGGTAGCATAGAAATATTTAAAAACAATATATTCTTCTTCAATTATTAACAAGAGGGATAAATTTGATTAGAATACTTACAAACTTTATACAGAGGATATTTAATCAGATATTTTCTAGAAAAAAGGAGTTTAAACTAGGTTTATATGGACCTCCGAATTCAGGAAAAAGCACATTAGCAAACAGGATTACCAAGGATTGGTTGGGAGAGAAAATGAGTGCTGTTTCTAATATACCTCATGAAACCAGGGATGTTATAATTAAAGAGAAAATTGTAATAAAACACAAAGGTAAAGAATTAACATTTAATCTAGTTGATACACCAGGAATAGCTACTAAGATTGATTATGAAGATTTTATGAAGTTTAAATTAAAAAAAGATGTTGCTAAAAAGAGAGCTAAAGAAGCTACTAAGGGTGTTGTTGAATCTATAAAATGGCTGGATGATATGGATATTGTTATGGTTGTTTTAGATGCCACTCAGAATCCTTATAGCCAGGTTAATATCACAATAATAGGAAACTTGGTTGCAAGGAGAATACCTTTGGTTGTTGTTGCCAATAAAATTGATTTGAGAAAAGCAAACATTAAAAAGATAGAGAGCGCTTTTCCACAATATGATGTTATTGGCATTTCAGCTTTAAAAGGGGAGAATATGGAAGAGCTTTATGAATCATTGTTTAGGCAGGTAAGATAAAAAAGGAGGTGCCTATGGCTTTAACTTTACAATTTGTTCCTTATGCTGACATTGAAAGCTTAGATTCTGAAAGTAGGATAGGTAAACTACTTGGAATAGTTAAGAATAAAAATATTGTTTTGATGGAAGGCAGATTGAAACCCGGTGAAGAGACCATGTTAATTCAGAAAACTATGGAAGCGATAGATAAAGAGTTTAAGGGTGTTGAATTGTGCACTATTTTTCCAGAAGACAGGAATCTAGCTGTTTTTAGGAAAATAAGAAAAAACTTTACCAGTTTTTTATTAGGCGATAGGGAAGGGTTAACTATCATAGGACCAGCAACAGTTGTTAAAGAGATAAGAAGGGATCCTAATAAGATACAATTATTTACTGTTGATATTAAAAGAAGATAATGAAAAGAAATGATTTGAAAGAAATTTGTGAAGATGTGCCTATAGTTTTTGATTACTGTCCTGTTGAACATAAAATGAGCCTAGGTAAAAAAATTGCCATTCTCAGCGCGATTGTTGGCGGGAGTATTGTTGCTGGAACTATTACTTGTAAATATTTGGTTTATCTAGGAGATTACTACATTCTTAGGTCTATTCATTTTGAAAATTTAATGCCGTAGTGATATTGTAACCTATTAGTAGTAAAGTTTATAAATAATGAAGTATTGTAAATTAATAAGTTTTTAATGAATATGAACAGACGAAATTTTTTAGGAACAGTTGGAAGCGGTTTAGTGGGAATTGTTTTAGGTAGCTTTGTTCCGGGATGTAGTATTTTAAAACCAAACAACCCAGTAAATGAGTTTAGATTATATTGGGGAGATTGCGATGTTAGTGGATATTACGGTGATGGAGGAGGTTATGAATCCAGAAGTCAGACTCTATTGAGAGGAGAAATATTTTTGAGAGGGAAAAAGGTTGATGATGGGGTATTAAATTTTAAAGAAAGAAGAAAAATAGGGGATAATTTATGGGAAGTTGATTTACATTTAAATACTCTTTATTGTCCTGAATTTTTTAATGAAGTTAGAAGAAAATTACCTCATTTAGCTGAATTAATGGAAAAAGAAACGTTCTGGGAGGAAAAAGTAGGTATAAGAGATGTTGTTAGTGAAGGAAAAGTTGTTGCTTTGGATTTTATATATAATGATGGGAGTGGAATTGTTGAAAGATATGTTCCTACTAGAAAGGGTGCGTTTTCTTCATATTCTACTATCAAAGGAAAAAAAATAGAGGATATTAAAGAATAAAATTATTGATTTGGATAACTGCTTTTCAATTTTGTTTTTTATAGTTTTCTAATTGTTCTTTATCTACTGTTTCTTCTATTTTTATTGTGACTGAATTTATCTTTGGATCATTAGGTATTTCTTTTAAGTTTTCATCCTCTACCCATTTTTTTATATCTGCCCCCTTGTATACTGTACGCTTTAGTATCTTTTTGTTTCCTTTGTTTGTGATTTGATCAAACTTTTCTTTTAAATTTTCAATACTATCTATTGTTTTTATCATGTCATTAATATAATTTTCTTTGTATTCTTTAATTGTTATTCCTTCTCTCTTAGTTGGAGTTGTTTCATAAATCACTTGGTTGTCTTTGATGACTTTTTCTTTTATAGTGGCTGTTACTGTATTGTCTGTGTTAAGCATAAATGTTGTTTCTATCTCAAACTTTAACCATCCATTTGGTTCCTTCTTTGTGATCCTTAAAAAATCCCATAACGTTCTTTGTTTTTCTATACCTATGAATTTTGGATTGGTTCCTGTTCCTTGTGGATCTACAATAACTCCACCTTGTCCTATTATCCCTAGTTTTAATAGACCATATAGTTTAAGAGAATTTTTTCTTATTATATTTAGTGCTGAGTTTCTTAATGTTTCTGCTATATTGACATAGCTTACGCTGATAGGCCAGAGCCCCTTATGGAAGGCAGCACCTTCTGTTCTTATTAAATAAGTTGCTTTTTTTGGAATACCACAAAATTCTTTTTTGTTGTTTTTATCTACTTCCATTGTCAGTTCATAGTCTACTTTAGCATCTGTGTTTGTATCTGTCCATTCCTTTATATCTGCTATTATATTAATATTCCTACGTACTTTACCATTAAATATTCCTTCTATATT
>CAYIXS010000054.1:0-4196 GCA_964367445.1 Candidatus Woesearchaeota archaeon
TAGCTTATTAAACTTTTTGTTTCTATTTTAAGAAAGTAGTTATACTACAACAGTTGCCGGATTTCTTTGAAGTTTTAATGCCCCCTCATAAATGTTCCACCTGTTTATTAGCAAAAACCTTTCTTTATAATCAAGATATTTTGGACAACCATTGAAAGGCACCACATCTCTTGAGCCGTAAAGATTTAGATGTGAACGCATAGATGATATGTAGAAATCTCTGGCAACCATATCAGTTAGCTCTTTTGGCACAGGAAAAGCTTCTTTATCAGTTAATTCTTCTGGTGTAGGAACTGATCCTCTTTCCATAGATAAATACTATAAGATAAAAATATATAAATTTATTGTTTAATCATTTTGCTGATTTTCAGAAGACAGATTACTCTCTTTCCTACTTCTTCTTAATGACTTAACTAATTCTCCTAGTTTTTTCATTATCTCATCTTTAGAAGTAAGTCTTTCTCTAATTGACAGATTTGACGGGGGGTCTGCAATTGATTCCACATCAAGTTCTAATCCCCCCGGACTATGAACCCGCTCTGTCCTATCAAAAGTGTTTACTGAATACCCCCTAGATAAAATCCGGCGGTGCCTTTCCACATAGTCTAATGCCTCACTAGCTCCATCACTCGTAGATTTATACATTAGATCGAGAAAAGGCCTTCTTTCCATAACATTTAATAAATATATAAAATTAATTAACCTTTCTCACCACACCAAGTAGTGAATTTGAGTAAATTAGTTCATTATATATTAAACAAAATTTATTAATGACCAGTTATTCTCATATATATGAATAACCCGGCCTTAGAAGTTATAACACTCCAAGAAGAGCCAATTGTTTTGGATTATGCTAAGCCAGAAAAACCAAAAAGAAAATGGTATAATCCTTTAAAATACAAAGGAGCCATAGTTGGTTTAGGTTATAGTTTAGTTTGGCCTGCAACAATTCTTTTTTATGTTTCTGGGGGAAGCACTTTTTATGATAAGTTTCTGCCACATGAAAGTTTTCAAGATAATTTTGTTTATTACGTATTTAGGAGGCCTTTAGATTTTGTAGCTGATTCTATTGAAAATCTAGTTAGAGATACCAACACGAGTAATGGTTTTATTGTACTTGGTATTTATCTCGGATCATGGGCTTTAACAGGACACCTTGTTGAAAAAACAATCTCACTTGCCAAGAAAAAAATATTAAGAAGAAAGTAAATTTTTAAATTTGTAGTTACAATACTTCTCAATAGGGCATTTAAAACACAAGGGTTTTATTGGTTTGCATATATTTTGACCATGAGATACAAATACTCTATTCACATTTTTCCACTCAGATTTAGGAAAAAGTTTCTCTAAGTTTTTTTCAGTTTCTATGGGCTTATTAGTTCTAATTAAACCAAGTCTATTTGGGACGCGATGACAATGCACATCAACACCAATAACATTTAGATTATGAACCTCTGCTAAAAAAACATTTGCAGTTTTTCTTCCAACACCGGGAATTTTAATTAACTCATCAAACTTATTTGGTATTTTCCCATTAAAATTATTTAAAATATATTTAGAAGCCCCTTTAATTCTTTTAGACTTTTCATTATAGAAGCCGATTGGCCTTAAAATTTTTTTTAATTTTTTTATATCAAAATTCGCTAGTTTTTTTGGATTATCAGCATATTTAAATAACTCATTAGAAACTTTTTCTGTTTGAAGATCTCTAGCTCTTGCACTCAATATCGTAGCTATCAAAACCTTAAACGGATCTTTTGTTTTCTCTTGTATTGAAGTCGAAACCGGTTTTTGATATTTTTCACATTCTTTTTTTAGAATTTTTAATATAATCAATGCTTTCTGTTTTTTATCCATATTAAACATTAATGCCAAAAAAATTTCTTACTAATAAACCTATCAAGAAGGTTAATAAAGCAATTCCTAAACTAAGAAAAACCATTTCAAAGAATCTCTTCTTAAATGGTATATCTTTTGCAATTGAAGAGTAAAAAGTGAATAAAAATATTATCAATACCGCACTTGATACTGTTAATATTAAGGCTAAAAAGATATTAGAAACTATGAAGTACGGCATAACTAATATAAAAACCGTTACTATGTAAGTTATTCCTGTATACACTGCTGCTCTCACAGGATGTTTTTCATTGCCAGGTTCTGATTTTGTTGATAAATATTCTGAAGCTGCCATCGAGAAACTAGCCGCAACCCCGGTAATTAAACCAGTTATGGCAATTAATCTTGTATTTTGCAAAGCAAGAGTTAATCCTGTTAATGCCGCAGTTAATTCTACTAAAGCATCATTTAATCCAAGAACAATTGAGCCTATATAGCTGAGTTTTTTTTCATTAATCATAGAAAGAAGTTGTTTTTCGTGCTTGTGCTCATCTTCTTCTATTTTTCTTGCATTTGGTATATATTTAGCTATTTTTTTATATGCTTTTTGAGAAAATTCTTCTCCTCTTTCCATTAATTTTACACCAAAAGTTAATCCTAATAATTTAGAAAAAAAGTAATAAAACCAGATTTTGATTTTATTCGGTCTTACATCTTGATTTGTGTATTTCTTCCATATGTCGTGGTGTTTTATCTCGTCTTTTGAAATCTCTTCTAAAATTCTCTTATTTATGCTATTTTTTTCTGTTTTTGCTAATTTATTATAAATATGATATTCTGTAAGCTCGCTCCTTTGTGCTGATAGAAGAAGGCTTAATACTTTTCTGTCTACTACGTTTTTTTCCATATAATAATCACAAATTAATTATTTATAAAGTTATTTCTTATTTTTAATATTCTAATTTGTTTGTCCAAGCAGGAACCTTTGCATCCTTAACAAGATCATATTGCGGTGTGTATGGTTTTATATCCAAGATTGGAGTATTATCTATAATATCTAAACCTTTTACAGTTACAACATTATTATTAACTGAAACTATTTTTGCTGTTGATACACCTATTGGATTTGGTCTTTCAGCGCACCTACATGCAAAAATACCAACTTCAGGAACATCATTAATTTTTCCTTGAGGTATATGCTTTATGTCACATTTTTTAACTTCATGCATCCAATAAATAACAATAAGATGTGAATAGTCTTTTAAACCATCCAAGGCTTCTTTGTATTCCTCCTTAATGATTAATTCGGTAATAACATTTTTCCAATTACCAAAATGCTTTTTTTCTTGATTTTTTGCAACACCAATTGATTTTAGTTTAATCTCCATATTCCAGCCTTAAAGAAAAACCTTATATAAACTTGTTGCTTAAATAAGGATCATATCAATATAAAATGAACAAAAAAATATCGGGCTTATTAATAAAATTAGAAGAATTTGGTAAACTGAACTTTATGTTTAATGTTCCGAGAGAAACAGGGGAATTATTAAATTTATTAGTTAGAATAAAAAAACCTAAAAAAATATTAGAGATTGGAACCAGTAATGGTTACTCTACTATTTGGCTGGCAGAACCAGGATTTCCAATTATTTCAATAGAAGCAGACCCTAAAAAAATAATTTTGGCAAAAGAAAATTTCAAAAAAGCAGGTTTAAAAAATATCAAAATTTTACAAGGCTTTGCTTTAGACGTTTTAAAAAACCTAAAAGAAAAATTTGATTTTGTTTTTATAGACGCAACTAAAAAAGAATATTTAGATTATTTTAAGTTATTAAAATTAAATGAAAATGCAATAGTGGTTGCTGATAATATTATTTCCCATAATATCTCAGACTATCATAACTATGTTAATAAGAATTATAAAGGCCAGTTAATCAAAATCGGTTCTGGTGTAGAAGTTACTATTGTTTAGTTTTTAAGAATGGATTTTTTCTATTAAAAGCAATTATCGGAGTTTTATTATTTATTATCTCCTCTGATATATTATACTTATTATTATAAAGAGTATCAACTGAACAGAATAGTGCTTTACTATAATCAAAGCCTAATTTTTTAGAAGCATTTTTTACTGCTTTTTCAGTCTTTCCCTCTATCTCTACAAAAGGCTCTAAAAAAGGCCATTCATCAATAGTTACCTCTGTTCCATCTAAAATCCATAATTCTCTTTTGCTTTCTTGATAGGCTTTCTTTTTACAACCCAAGTAAGTTAGGAATACTTCTGCTTGTTTTAGGCTATTTACTTCTAAACAAATTTCTTTCTGATCTCTAATCTTAGTTCCATTAACAATCTTGAGACTCAT
>CAYIXS010000055.1:0-4164 GCA_964367445.1 Candidatus Woesearchaeota archaeon
TAATAAAAACTTAAAGATGTATCTTAAAAAAATTCCAGGAAAATACACCCTAATTTTAGAATTAAAAAGTAAAAAATTTTCTCCGAATAAAGGTATTTCAACAATCGGTGTAAGAATCCCAAAGAATTGGTTTTCTAAAGTAGTCAAAGAAATAAACATTCCGATCATAACAACCTCAGTTAATATTTCAAATGAACCCTACATGACTTCATTAAAAAACTTGAACAAGGAAATAATGTCAAAAGCAGATTTCATAATTTACCAAGGATATTTAAATAACAGACCAAGTAAGATAATAAATTTAATCATAAATCAAGTAATAAAAAGAAAATAATCAGGCAGTAATTTCAATTTTATTTAAAACCTTATTGTCCCATTCTCTAGTTATTAAATCGAAAACTCTGATTAATTCTCGGGCCATTACATTTTCTTCATTTATCTTGTATAATTTAGCTTTCCCAATAGTTCTTGTAAATTTAACCAATCCCAATTTAACCATCGGACTAAATATCCTATGCAAAGTAGTCCAACCAACGCTTGCTTGCTCGGCTATATCTGTTAAACTCCAGTCTAATCCTCTACCATTTATCAAAACCTCCAAAATTCTAATTTTGGGCGAGTTTCCAAAGGTTTCTCTAAAAATTGTAGTTTCCATTTTCAATATTTATAACTAACCTTATATATAAAACTTTCTATTTTAGAATGATAATATACCTTTATAGATAGGTTTAAATATTAATAAATTACAAGTATTTTATGGAAAAAGAGGAAATTCAAAAACAGATAATTAGAAAATTAATGACTTTTAATCCGCCAAAATGGGGAGGTTCGCATACAGAAGAAGTTAATCTAGTTAAAGGTTTACCAAAACATTTACGTGGTGAAAAAATCACTAAGAAAGCCATCCAAGAACTTTATAAAAAAGAATTTTTATTGAAAAAAATGTCAACCGGTGAATGGCATGTTTCTCTAAACCCAAGAAAAAAAGAAGAAATTGAGAAGTTTATAGGATCCTAATGATAAAACTCCTAGTAGACCATAGAGAAGATAAATCTTTAATCAAAGAACTATCAAAAAAACACGATATAGAAATAAAGCAATTAGTCACAGCAGATTATATAATCCAAGGCAAGAATTCAGATAATACAGATTTGAGCATCGGCATAGAAAGAAAAACAAGTAACGATTTCTTAAATTCTATAATAGATAAAAGAATAATACAACAATTAATCTATTTAAAAGAAAATTTCACAATCCCCCTATTAATAATAGAAGGAACCCAAAATATTTACACAATCAGAAACTTCCACCCAAATGCAATTCGTGGTATGTTGGCTTCAATCGCGATAGATTATCAAATTCCGATCCTACAAACAAGAAATTATAGAGATACTGCAGCACTAATAAATACAATCGCTTCAAGACTAGAAAAGCCAAAGAAACTTTTTTCTTTGCTTAAAAAAAGAAAACCTTTAACATTAAAAGAGCAACAAGAATTAGTCATAGAATCATTTCCGGGTATTGGTCCAAATTTAGCTAAAAATTTACTTGAAAAGTTTAAATCGGTAGAGAAAGTAATTAATGCTTCAGAAGAAAATCTAAAAAAAGTAGAAAAAATCGGCCCGGTAAAAGCAAAAGAAATAAAAAAAATAACTGATTCTCAATATACTTAAGCTAGTTTTTTCTTTCGCGAGAGTTTCTTTTTTTCCGTTAACGCTTTTTCTAAAAGGGTTAATCTAATGTGGTTTTCCGCCAACACTCGTTATTCCCCATAGCAATAAATAGACCCCTATAATGGTCCACCCATTCCACCAAGCTGGTGCACTGCTCCATAAACCGAGAGCCACTATCAAAAGCAAAACTCCAAATATGAGATTTGCAACAGCACACTTTTTACAGACATACATTCCACAAGTGCCAGTCATAATTACACCTCCATTTTTATATAAAATGATAGTTAAATATCCAAAATCAAGATATATAAAACTATTGAATCTAAATTAAAACAAAAGTTGATTTTTAAAATTAATTTTAATAGATTATACTGCTTTCCTAGAAACTTTTAACCCGCGCCAAAATTCAGGGGTTTTTTCAACCAATAACGCAACAAGATCTCTTTCATTTATCCTGTCTCTTTCATCATTAGTAATTCTACGTTCCTCATTAATTAAAGCAACTATTGCGTCTACAAAAAGATCAGCATTATCTGAAAGCACAAAATACTTACCCATATATCCTAAAAGATAGTCTCTAAGTATTCCCGCGCTTGCTAGATGCCTAATCGCAAAAGACAGGCCTACACCATACACTTCTCTTAAGAAAACATTAGTATCCAAATACATATATCATCAAAAAAGTAAAAATGCTCAATTCAGTTTATAATAATTATCAATCTGCAAAAGACCAGTTCATAAACCATAAAGACTATAAAAACAAAAACTTTACTCTAAATCATATTTTTCAATTAGAAAATACCTGGACCCATCTTTACTTAATTCACTTTTTATTAAGCTAAAATCATTAACAAAGAATTCCTCATTTTTAATTTTAATATTCTTTAAAACTTCTAAAAATTTTTCTTTATCTTTAACAAATTTAACCCTCCCTAAAGTTATGTGAACACTAAATCTATTATCTTTTTCAAATAAACTTCCTAATCTTAACTCAATCTCAGAATGCAGATTGAAAATTTCTTTTTCATTTTCTACTCCAATATAAAGAACATTAACTCTGTCTTCATTGGGATACCACCCGATATTGCCCAAACTTATCCTGAATTTCTTAAATCTAACATTGCTTAATGCCTCTTTTACTAGCTTCAATTTATCCTCTTCAACATCACCAAAAAATTTCAAAGTCACGTGTATTTGTTTTTTGCTTACCCACTTAATTTTAGCAAATTCGTTCCCTATTTCTCTCTCTATTTCATATAAATATTCTCTTATGTTCTCAGGTAGTTCTATTCCCGTAAATAGCCTCATTTTTAACCTTCTAGGATCCCAATCTAATTTTACCACCCTACTTACTTTTATAACCAAATAACCTATTATACGTCTTATGATCCATTATATCCAAAACAAAGGAAGTTATCCTTATTTCCTCACCTTTAATAGTATAAATTAACCTCCAATAGTTAGAAAGATCAATTTTCCATAAGTTGCTTATTTCATATTCTGTAACATACTTTAAAGCAATTTGTTTTTTAGGTATTTGAATCCCCACAAAAGGATTATTTTTGATTAATTCAATCGCCCTATTGATTGATCTTAATAGGGTCTGATGCTCAGAAGAATTGATCCCTCTTTTTATTTCTTCACCAACAAGTTTATTTAATTCCTTATATTGTTCATTTGCTTCTTCTGAAAGAATTACCCTTAACTCTTTATTTCTAAACATTAAACCCCAGTACCTCTTTCAATCGCCCTTGCTAGTTTTTGGCTCGGATTATAAATCCAAATAATTCCCTTATGCGTATCCGCAATCATCCCCCTTTCTTCTAAATATTCCAATATCAGGTTTAAGGTTTGGTGCATGATCTCTTTAGGAAGCTTCTTCTTTAATTCGGTTCTAGAAATAAGAGTCTCCACTTTCTTTAAAACATCCTCCACCATGAGTACTGTCTTCAAATTTGGATAATGTAAGATTTCTTGTTCCATTTTTAATAATATTATATAATTTATTATATAAAAATATACATTAACTTATATATAAATATTTCTATTTTTGATTCTATAAATTTAAATAAAGGTAATTGCCCCGCATTTTAAATAAATTCTCCAATTATTCTTTTTCCAAGGTTAATTGTCATATTATTAATATCTTTATCGGGATTTATCTCAACTACATCTATTTTTCTCAAATTTTTCATCATTTTTATTCTTTTCAAAAAATAAAACAATTGCTGGCTTGTTAATCCATTAACTTCTTTATATCCAGTTCCTGGAGCAAAGGCAGGATCTAAAACATCAATATCTATGCTTAAGTATAAACCATCAAAATCTCTTGCATTTTCCATAACTATATCACAAACATCTTCCTCATTTTTAAAAACTTGATCAACAGTAAACGATTTAATTCTATTTTCATCTAAATAATCCCTTTCTTTTTTATCAATTGCCCTTATTCCAATCAAAATTAGATTTTCTTTTTTTAAAATTCCTTCTT
>CAYIXS010000056.1:0-4159 GCA_964367445.1 Candidatus Woesearchaeota archaeon
AATATCTTTATAAATTAAGCATTTTAAAGTAGTAACTATGGAATATGAACTTAAAGGTGATAAGGGAAAAGTAAAGAGGTATGAGGTTAGTTACAGTCAGGTATTACAACAAAAGACAAATAATTTACTTACTGCTTTGATTATTTTATTGTTTGTTCTGTTACTAATAGTTGGTTTCACATTATATGAGATTGATGCGCTAAATATACCCTCAAGATTGATAGGAAGTTAACGAAAGTTTTTTAAATAACGAAACTATAACTTTTATATTCAAAGGAGGTGTATTGATGCAACAAGAGAATAAGATATTATTAAGTGCTATTCTAGTTCTTGGAGTTGCAATGTTATCCTCTAGTTTTTTAAATTTAACTGGTAATCTTGTTAATTGCAAAGAAAGTATTGCGGTTGCTTCGCCTAAAGAGATTGATGGTGGTGATGTTGTTACCATAGCTGTTAGCAATGGGGAGGGAGTTTATGAAGAAGCAAAGGTTTTTATGAGAAGTTTTGATAGAAATGGAATTGCCCGTGATTCCAAAATAAGTTATACCACGAGGGATGTATGTGATGGTGAATACAAATGTAAGGAAGCAATGTTTAAGATACAAACTTTCCCTGCTGAAGGAAGTAATATTTGGGTTGATAATCAAGATTATGTGGTCAAATTAAAAGATGTATGTACTGGAGACTTTACGATTGAAGCTCCTTTTAGGATAAGGTGATAAAAATGAATGAAAGAAAAACTATATTTTTGGCGATTGGGGTTTTGTTGGTAGCGATGATTGCTAGTAATTTTACTAATTCAACTTTATCTGGTTATCAGATAAAAAGTGGTGGAACTGTGATTGATATTAATCCTAACCCAGTAAGCAGGAATGGGGTTATAGAAGTAACCGTTTATCCTGGCCCTGACGGTGTGAAAAATGAGTGGATGTGGATAGAAAGAAATGGTGAAAGGATACAGGGTACTAATAAAAAAATATGTGCAGACGAAGCTACAAAAAGCGCAGTTTGTTATAGTCCATCAACTGTTAAATATTTAGTAGGTACTAATGATGATACTTGGCCTTCTTATGCAACTTATACTGTAAAAGTCGAAGAAAATGTAGAAGAGAGATCTTTAGGTGGTATAAGGCAGAAGGTTTATGCTACAGCAAATTTTAATATAATTTAAAGGAGGTTAATTATAATGGAGCAGAATAATAAGACACTTTTGGTTGCAGTATTGATAATCTTGTTGGCTTTGGTTGCTTTTAATTTCAATAAAATAAGCGGCAGGGCAGTTGGTGATGGCAGTGATGTAAGTATTGTGGTTTCTCCTTCAGTAGTTACGTTTAGCGGAGATGAAACAGGAAAGTTTATTACTGTAACTGTTGATACTGGTGGTGTTGGGGTTGATAGCCAGCTAGAATTATTCTCTGTTGTTGGTGGACTAAGAGAAAGAGTAAGCATTTCTGACACATTATGTGGTACTAAGAGCCTATGCAATGGAGTTGTTAGTAAACAGTTTTTGATTCCGGCTAGGATTCCTTCTGGTGACTATGTAGTAAGAGTCGAGAGATCAAATCCATCATACAATTTTAAAGTTGATTCCAACGTGTTTACAGTTAATCATGTTGGTTAATTTTTTATTTTCTTTGTCTATATGGAACGTGAGTCAAAAATAATATTGGGAGCTATAATTATAATACTTATAGCTATTTTTTCTTTTAACCTAGGTATAACTGGTTTTAGTGTAAAAGAGTTTTCTAATATAAACATAAGTCCTAAAGTCTTGACTTCCGGCAGTATGATTTTGATAACTGTATATCCTGGATTAGAGGGGGTAAATAATAATCTTAATTTTTAT
The DNA here is from genome assembly GCA_964367445.1 of Candidatus Woesearchaeota archaeon. Taxonomy (GTDB): domain Archaea; phylum Nanobdellota; class Nanobdellia; order SCGC-AAA011-G17; family JACPIM01; genus JACPIM01. Next base: position 1,847 of record CAYIXS010000056.1, read on the forward strand.
AATGCTGAAGATGATTTAAGAAAGGCATCAATTGAGCTTTGTGAAGGAGATTATAAATGTTCTGAAGAAACCACCATAAGTCACTGGGTACCAGACGGCTGGAAACCGGGGGTTTATTATGTTAAGGTATATGATTATAACCGAAAAGATTTTATAATGGAAGATTTTACAATAAAGAGAGGTGATAATTAAATGGATGAAAAAAAGGTGATATTACTTGCGGTTCTAATATTAATTATTAGCTTAATCAGTTTTAATCTTGGATCTGGAATTACTGGTGGTGCTGTATCAAATACTAAAACACAGATTATCTTAGATAAAAACAGCGTAACTGAAGGTGGTACGATAAAAGTTACAGTAATGCCTGGTAGTAAAGGTATTGCTAATTCAGCTGTGAAACCTACTACGCCAATGTATTTAGAGGTATATAGGGAATTAGGTGGGCGAGTTAACAGTGTTAAACTTAAAGTCTGTGATCAAAAAAGATGCTTCGTGCAAAAAGGAACACCTTATCTTAAGATACCTGCTGACATTATAAAAGACAAAAATATACAAAGCGCACGATATTATATAAGCGGCTTTGATGTTGGAACAGGACAAGAAGTGAGATCCTATTTTACAGTTATAAACAAAGATAAAGTAACTTATGATTTACATCGCTAATCGTTTTTTTTAATTTCCTGTTTTTTTATTTTTATTTCTCCTTTTTTTAGTTCTATTAAAACTTCGTCATCTGGGTGGAATTCACTTATTTCTGTTATAATATCTGGCAATTTAATTATGCCTGCTTTTATGTTTAGGTTGGTAAGAAATTCTTTCTTATCTGAATTGGCTGATCCAATCTCCCTTAACAAATTTTCTGTGTGACTTTTACTGTTTTTTTCTTTGAATTCTTTTGTTTTTTCAAAAAGAAACTTTGCTGTTTCATATGCCACGTTTTTTTTAGTAGCTTTACTTATTCCACCTTCTAGTGCTGGAGAGAGATTTACTTCAATAACTAACGGTTTATTGCCATATTCCAGTATATCAACGCCTACTATTTCTGCTCCAACTGCTTCTGCTGCTTTTATTGCGGTCTGCTCTGTATCATAGTCTAATTCAAAATTTATTCCTTCGCCACCTGCATGAATATTGGCTCTTAATTCACCATTAGCCCCTTTTCTTTTCATAGAGGCAACAACTTTTTTTCCTAGAACAATGGCTCTTATATCTGTAGAATCTGTATCAATAAATTCTTGTATTATGTAAGGTTGGTTAAATACATCCAAAGCATCTAACATTGATCTTGCAGAACCCATTGAATCGGCAAACATAACTCCTTTGCCTTGCGTGCCTGAAGGTATTTTCATAATTATTGGAAAATTAACTTTTTCCAGGATTTTTTTAGCAGTGTTAACATTATTTACAAAATATGTTGTTGGCAATGGAACTTTATTTTTTTGTAGTTCTAATAAAGTTAAAAATTTATTATGACCTAGTGTAAATGAATTTGGCTTTAGTGGCATATAAACTTCGTTATGCAACGCTCTTGTTATTGATTGCTGTAATAAAGCATATCTAAAAGAACCCCTGATGTAGATACAATCATATGGTCCTATTGGTTTGTCTTTATGTAAAACTTTTAATTCTTTTGAATCTGCTCTCACTTCTATCTCACTTAAATCTAGATGATCCGATACTTCAAAAAAGGTTTTTGCTTCTTCAACTACTCTTAAACTACTTTTACCGCCCAGGCTTATTAAAGCAAATTTCATTGAGTTGGATCAACTAAAAAATTATGGCTTTTTAGCGTATTATTACCTATCAAAACAGAATAACTTAAATTATTTCTATCAATGACATTAAAATCGGTAATCATTTTTTTACCCTTTATCTCAAGTTCTGCACTATAAATTTCTCTTAATGTTATACCATGCGATGATTTTACTTTTATTTTTTTTCCTGTGGGTTTTAGATTTAATTCCCTTATTAAAGACTTACAAATAGAACTTCTATCTGCTCCTGTATCTATTTTGGCCTTGACCAGTATTCCATTTATTTTAACTTGTTCTGTTAATCCTAATATAACCTTATCCATTTGTTATTGGATAGTATTTATGCTTTTAAAGTTTTGCTTAATATTATCACAAATATATACATAGAAACAAATATAAATAAAAAGAGCTTTCTTTTAGAAAAATAAATTTGGGAAAGAAAAATGGAAGAAGGGTTGGAGTTAAAAAAACATTCGAATTATTTCTTTGTTGGTAGTTTTATACTAATTATAATTGCCGCAATTATCTTGATTTGGCCTTTTTTTGATTCTATTATTGG
>CAYIXS010000057.1:0-4138 GCA_964367445.1 Candidatus Woesearchaeota archaeon
GATGATAAGAAAAGAAAATAATGTTATGATAATAGATTGCGAAAAATGCCATAAAGAAACAAAAGTGGTTCTAAACCCTGAGGAGAATAGAGCATATTTTTATTGTGGATATTGCGGAGATTTAGTAAAGGACGATATTACTATTAAGAAGAATTTTGAAGAATATCTAAAAGCCGCCAGATTAGTCGATATAGGTGAAGAAAACTATAGGTTTTATTAAGATGGATGGAAAACAATATAAACTTGCAAATAATAGATCTTTTTGTGGCAAACAAAAATAGCAGGAGGAACGAGCATATTATCCTATCTGTATTTATCTTGTTATTTGCAACTTTGTTGATTTTTATAGAACCCAGCTATACTGCTTACACTAGTAAAAATATGATTGTTGGTAGCTATTTGCCTTTTATAAGTTTGATATTAATAGCTACTGGAATTTACATATTGTATAAGAAGATTTTTTAGAAAAATTTTTTCATATACTCTTTAATAGTTTTCTTTGTATAGGGTTCTGTTGTTAATTTTAATGCTTTGTCTAAAGAAACCCAAACATATTCTTGTCCTTCTGAATTTAATTTCACTTCTTTATAATTAGTTTTACAAGCAAAATCAAAAAATATAAAATGTTTCTTTTTGTAAAAAGTAGAATCAAATATAAATTCTTGAAAGGTGATAAATTTAATATCGAAAATATCTAAATTAGTTTCTTCTTTAATCTCCCTTTTTAGGGTATTTTCCATTTTTTCACCTAATTCAATATGACCACCGGGAATTACATATTTATCTTTCCATTTATTAGATCTTACTAGTAGAATTTTATTTTCTGAATTGAATATTAATGCCCCGACTGTTGGTTCTGGATATTTTTGTTCTTCCATATTAAATTATTTCTTAGAAAACTCAGTATAGCGACAATTCCCGCAATAGACCCGGTTTTTATGTATTGCTAGAAAATAAGAAGCGCCGCATTTAGGGCATGTTTTTCCCCTAATTAATTTATTTCCCTCTATTTTATACTTTAAATATTTCTTACTTGGTTTTTTGTTTTTAACTTTTTTCTTTGTCATAATAAGCACCACGGTTATAAGGGCAAGCCCTTATCAACCCACTTAATTGCCTTTTATTTAGCCTCTTCTTTGGGTTGTTCTTTTTTTTCTTTTGATTTTTTCTCCTTAGGCTCTGTTTTCTTAAGTGCCTCTTCTGAACTATAAACATAAACTAAAACTTTTGCCTTTGAAGTACCATAAACTTGATTTACTCTCCTTAAAACAATTAAATTTTCTTTTGTCTTTGTTAGAGAAGCTATCTCTTTTAATAAATCTTGTTTCTTTGGTGTTGGACCATCAAAGATTGCCTCTATATCTAACTCTCTTCTTTCTAATAATTTTCTTTGATTTTCATTTAATATTTTTAGGTTTAACATTTTATCAACCGAGCGTGAACCTCTTCTGCTATATTACCTAGGGTGTAGTTTGCATCATTTTCTACTTTAGAATATCTTTGATTTATTTCTTGTTCAGGAATATTACCGTAGATGTGAAGAAAGTGCACAAATTCTGCTAAATCCGCTTTATCCATACTTAAAGATTGTAATGACGTGTCTTTGTTTAATCTTTGGGCTTCTTCTTGTTCAAGACCTAGGTTTATAGCTAAGTGTAATATTAGGTCCTCTAATACTTGTTCTGGTGTAGGTATTGTAGTTGTTATCATCTTACTTTAATAGCATATTCTCCTTTTACAGTTATCCCTATTTTTTTAGCTATTTCTGATTTATTTGAATCTAGTATAACTAATTTTCCTTTCCAGTTATCTGTAAATTCATTACCATGACAAATGGGGCATTGTGAACCTGTAACAAATAACTTGCATTTTTTACAAACTTTTTTTGTTGCCATATAAACACCGAGGGTTATAAGGGTAAACCCTTATCAACCCAATTTACTTTCCTTTATTATTTTTCTTCTTTATCTTCTTTTTTCTGCTTTTTAATATCCTCATCTATCCAATTTACGTTTCCTAACCAAGGTTGTCTCATTGTTAATCCTATTTTTGGATTTAATAGTTCCTTGTAGGAAACTGCAATAATACGTGCTCTGCATTTATCTCCTACTTTTAAAACCTTTTTGGTTTCTTTTCCTGTTAAAACTCCAGCTTTACTATATGAAACAAAATCATCCATTGTCTGTGAGATATGAATCATACCATCTATCGGACCTAGGTCAATAAAAGCACCAAATTCGGCTATCTCTGTTATTGTTCCGTTAATTACTTCTTGAATTTCTGGTTTAAAAACAACTAATTTGAATACAGTATCATAATATGCTGCTCCATCTCCAGGAATTAAAACACCATCACCTATTGAAATTACTTCTGAAACACAGACAATAATTCCTAAATCCTTTGATATAAAATTAAAGAACTGGCTGTTTAGGCTTTCTAATATTGATGTTTTGATATCATTCTTAAATTTAGGTGGTGGAACGCGAATATGGCTTTTAACTTCAACTTCATAAAACATTTTCTATGCCTCATGCAAAAACTAGATATTTTTTTTGTCTAATAGTAATAATTGCAATTTTACCCTTTTTAAGCTTTTCTTTTAGCTCTTTATCCTGAGTGGCTACAATTGTGTTATTATCTGAAATATTCAGGATTAATTCATCTACTGACTTATCTCTAGTTGTTTTTATTATATTGAAATTGGAAATTACTGCTTTTGCTAGCTTTTCATTTGGCTTGTTTTTTAGCTCATCTAGGGTTTTATCTAAGTAGGAAATATTAAAATTAAAGTCACATAATTTTTTTAACTGTTGCTCTATGTCTATTTTAAATTTTACTGATGTTAAGATAAAATCTGTGTCTAAAATTATGGTTCTCATATTAAATTTTGAATAGTTTCTTATTTATAAAATGCGTTGTTTTTGTCTAAGAGTTAAATGACAGAACATTTATAAATTTTGATTAACAATAAAATAATTGATGAGAACTAAAAAACTTGGGTTATTGCAAAGAATAGCTCTAGTTTTCGGTATTGGTGGTGCTAGCTTTTTTGGCAATTCTTGTACAAGTAGTGGTATAGAAAGAGCTATTGAACAAATTGTTAATAATGATCAACCATTTCCTGGTGTTTATGTTCCTAATTATCCTCCTTATGTTCCTGATGAACCGTTACCTAGTGGAAACAGTCCACATCCACAGAGGGTTGTTGAATGGGATGATGTTGATAATAAAGATGAGCTAATTGATCAGTCATGTACTGATTCTGGATATACAACTATCCGTAGCAGTAGCAATCTTAATGCTGTTCCTAATGGGCTTATAGCTGAATATGATCATGAATTGAAAGATGGTGGGGGCGATGATATAAGGCTAATTATAATTAATGATGGGAATCATTTTGATTTTGAGGTTTCTTTAGTAATAACAGGACAGGCATTATTCAAAAATATTATTGGATGGGAGCCATATACTTTTTTTCCAATTAGAAGATATAGCGGCAATATTACTGGTAGTGCCTTAGATATGGATATAGGGGATGCCATAAGGGCTGTTGGCAGATCAAGTAATAAATTAGCAGTTATAAATTACGGCCCTAATCCATTGGAAGTTGTTTGCTTAACTGATAGGCATGGAAGCTATTAGCAAATTATTTATACCTTAAATTACTTTTAAAATTAATGCAAAAAAGAGGTATTAGTGAACTTGTTGGATCTGTTTTAGTAATTTTAATTATTGTTGTATTATTTGTTATTGTTTTCTTTGCTTTTGATGTGAAAAAATATATCTCTAATTTTGGAGAAAATCCTTGTAATGAAATTAAAATAAATGTGAAAAGTGCTTGTTATGACAAAGAAAAAATTGTTATTAGACTAAATAATGATGGCGATATTGATGTAAATAATGGTTTTTTATTTAAAATTTATGGGAATGAAGTTTATGATATTCCTAGTGCACCACTAACTTTACTAAGTGGTTTTGGAACTAAGGATATTGGTTTATTTTATGAAGATTTCATGGGAAAGCTAGACAAAGTTGTGATATTGCCCAAAGTTATTATTAATGAGAATCAGTATATATGCGATTCTAATTTAGAGGGGTATAAATTAAATGAATGCTAGAAATTTAATTTTTTTTGTAA
>CAYIXS010000058.1:0-3987 GCA_964367445.1 Candidatus Woesearchaeota archaeon
ATATACTTTAAATTAATATACTTAACTAAAATTACTCTTTAATCAGCCCCATAACAATGGATCAGTTGAGATTGTTTAAGAAAATTATCGTGCCTTATATCAGCAAATATTTCTTTAAAATATTTTTTAGAGCGTGACTTCCCTTTAGCTTTTTCATAATCTTGTATATCTGAACAAACAAACCTATTTGCTAAAAGATCAAATAAAGTTATATCTGGTGTTTCTTCAGGTCTAAAACCAGTTTCTTTTATAATTCTTGAAATAATATTTTTAGAGTAAAGCCTGTCAAATCCTAAAGCTGATAAATAACTTACCCCATTACTTAATTTACAAACTCTTACTTCTACAAAAGGTATAGAGTAAAAGATATCTAAAGATTCATTCTTATTATCATCAGTTAAAATAGGCCCAATTTTTCTTTCTGATGATGCTTCTAATTCAGCTATTTCATCAAGAGCTCCAGAAAAAGCTATAAGTTCTAAGTCTTTATATGTAAAAACAAGAAGGTTATCATCTGTTGCATGGGTGATTTTAAACATAATCCTTTACGTTTCTAGCTAATTTTAAACATTTCTACACTTCAGATTATTCTTAAATAAGCTTTATATAGCATTTTTATCTACTTATAATAACTAAAATGGATAAATCTCAAAAATCAAATTCTTCCAATATATTAAAGAAAACCTGGAACTATTTGTGGAATGGAGACAGCATATTAAGCTGGGTTTTATTCATAGTATTAGTTTTTTTAGTCATTAAATTTGTTTTTTTCCCAACTCTATCTTTAGTTACAGGAACAAAACTGCCAATAGTAATAGTGGAGTCATGTTCAATGTATCACGAATCTGACTTTAATGCCTGGTGGGATGACAATAAAGACTGGTATGAATCAAGAGGGATAAATAAAACAGATTTTGAAGACTTCCCATTAAGCAAGGGATTTGCAAAAGGAGACATATTTTTTGTAACAGGAGCTAATAAGAATAATATTAAAGTTGGAGATACAATTATATTTACATCAGGAATTTCTGGAAGGCCAATAATCCATAGGGTGGTAAATTTAGATCCAATTGGTACAAAAGGAGATCATAATTCTCTTCAATTTACCTCAACTAATAATATAGAAAAACTAAATGAGGTTGATATAAAACAAAATCAGATAATTGGAAAAGCAGCTTCATTTAAAATCCCACTATTAGGATGGATAAAACTTATATTCTATGAACCTTTCAGGTCTGAAAATGAAAGAGGATTCTGTAAGTAGGGAAAATAGGTAACATAATACATTATCTTAATAGAAAAAATAAATAAGATTATGCAGATAATTAATGATTTAAATTAGGCAAATATATTGTAACTTTACCATTTAATCAAAACCAATATAAATTAATAATCATAATTTAGGGAAAGATCTTATAGCATTACCAATTAATCACAGAAAGTTATTGTTTTTATCAGGTGCTAGCAAGGTTTAAAAACACTCCTTTACTAAAGTAACGAATAAAGATTTACAAATTAAAATATGGAATTCTGTCCAAAGTGTGGTTCTGTTCTTGAGGAAAAAAGAAAAAATTATGGTTGTGTTAGATGTGGTTACACATCCAAAGCTAAGGTTAAAATAGAGTCTCACGAAAAAATAGATGAAAACCAAGAGATAGGAGTTGTAAGAGAAAAAGATATTGATGTTTTTCCAGTTGTTGCAAACACATGCCCAAAATGCCAAAACAAAGAATCATATTTCTGGACAAGCCAAACACGAAGTGGAGACGAAGCAGAAACTCGTTTCTTCAAATGTGTAAAATGCAAGCACACTTGGCGAGAATACAAATAATTCTAAAAATTATTCCTAGTTCATGTGGGTACAAATACAAACATTTATAGATATGTACCCATATGGTTAGACATGGTATATCATGAAATAAGAGAAGTAAATGACATAAAACAAGATATTCCCACATTAGAAGAAAAATTGAAGAAAAATAAAAAGTCTAAGTAGACAGTTTTAAAAACACAAATTACTTATTTCCAATATGTTACAAGTAGTAAAAGAGTTCAAAGAATTTATTAAAGAATATAAAATAGCTGCTCTTGCAATCGCATTTGTTATTGGAATTGCTACAACATCTTTAATTCAGTCTTTAGTTAATGATATTATTATGCCCATAATAACTCCATTTATTCCAGGCGGAGCATGGAAGACCGCTACGTTTTCTATGGGTCCAATTGTAATCAGCTGGGGATCTTTCTTAGCAGCTGTAATAAACTTCATAATAATTGCTCTAGTTGTATTTCTTCTAGCTAAATCTCTCTTAAAAGAAGAAAAAGTTACAAAGAAGTAAATTTATAAAATTCTTTTTTCTAATTATATTATGAAGAACAAATCTAAAAGTTCAGTTAAACCATTCAAACCAGTTAAAGCATATAAGTCTGGTTATTTAGATGTCGGAGAAGGACATCAAATATACTATGAATTAAGTGGAAACCCAAAAGGAAAACCAGTTCTATATGTTCATGGTGGCCCTGGAGGAGGTTTCTCACAAAATGCCAAGAAATTCTTTAATCCTAAAATCTATAATATGATTCACTTTGATCAGAGAGGTTCTGGAAAAAGCAAACCATTTGCTTCTATAAAATACAATACAACAGCATATCTTGTTAAAGATATGAAAAAATTGCTAGATTTTCTAGAAATTAAAAAAGTAATTTTATTTGGAGGAAGCTGGGGTTCAACACTATCTTTAGTTTTTGCAATTGCCTATTCACAAATGGTTAAGGCAATGGTTCTAAGGGGGATATTCTTAGCTTCAAAAAAAGAAAATGATTATTTTACATACGAATCTAAAGCAATGTATCCTGAAGTCTGGAATAAGTTTGCAAGTTTAGTTCCTGAAAAAATAATAAAAGAAAGAAAAATTGAAGAGTATTATTACAAGATGATTACCCATAGTGATAAAAAAGTTCGTGATAAATTTACTTTAGCTTGGGCAGAATTTGAATTCTCCATTTCAATGTTAAAATATTTAAAAGAGTTTGTTGATCAATCAATTAAGGAAGTTAAACCAGAAGCATTTTCAACAATTGAACTTCACTATCTGGTTCATAAATGCTTTCTTCCAGAAGATTTTATTTTAAAACATGCGGATAAAATTTCTCACATTCCAACATCTTTAATTCAAGGAAGATATGATTGTGTTTGTAGCCCTTCAGCAGCTTACGCCCTCCATAAAAAACTAAAAAACTCAAAAATATACTTCACAATTGCAGGGCATTCTTCAAGTGATCCTGAAAATCAAGATCAATTAATGTTAGAAATGAAAAAGCTCGAAAAGATGAAATTTAGTTAATATCCTAAATCAGCTAAGTGATGACTATCTCTAAGCTCAAATCCAAGTGATTTAAATAATTCTAAGGAAGATTTATTGTCTTTTCTTACATGAGCATATTTAATTCTTATTCTATTTTTGTTAAATTCCTTAATCACAATTTTAATAAGTTTTACAGCAATTCCTCTTCTCCTATATTCTTTATCAACAGCTAATTTTTGTATATATCCTGTAAAAGCACCATCATCAGAACCAAAAATATTTCCAATAATTTTTCCTTTAGCTTCAGCAACATAACAGTAACTTTTATTTTTCTTTAGAAAACTAACAAACTTATTCTTTGTAAAATCCTTACTTTTAATTTTAACATAAATATTTCCCAATAAGTTATCTATTCCTTCATAGTCAGATCCTTTTGCTTTCCTTATTTTAATAGTCATATATTAACTATTTTAATTAAATTTATAAGCCTTCCTAATATATTTTTATTATGGATCCGTAGCTCAGCCTGGTTAGAGCACTGGACTCTTAATCCAGGTGTCGGGGGTTCAAATCCCCTCGGGTCCATATAAAAACCTCCAGCGGGTTTTTATGAATCCAGCCACCACACATTTGGGATTTGAACAGGTTTAAATACTTCAATTTTACAAATTGAATGTTGCCA
>CAYIXS010000059.1:0-3837 GCA_964367445.1 Candidatus Woesearchaeota archaeon
AATTTTCAATTATTTACCAAAAATACAAAACATTTTGAAGATATTCCAAGATTAAACTTATATACTCCTTAACAAACATGGCACTTCCAGAACCACAAGAGTCAATAGTTGAATTTAATAAGAAATTAACTAGTGAAACTTCTTTAATAAAATTGAAATTACAAAAACCTATGGATTTTAGATCTGGGCAGTTTATTCAGACAATTATTTTATTGGATAACAAAAAAATAAGAAGATCCTGGTCAATTGCTTCTTCACCAAAAAATAAAGATCATATAGAACTTTTAATTAAAAAATATAAAAAAAGCTTAATTTCCCCAATACTGTTTAAAGGTAATGTGAATGATAAGATAACTATTCAGGGTCCATTTGGCTTTTTTACTATAATAAAACCATATAAAAAAGAAATAGTTTTTATAGCTGCTGGAGTTGGAGTTGCTCCTTTAAGGAGCATGATATATGATTTACTTGAAAACAATATTGATACCAAAGTTACTTTAATCTTTGGCTTTAGAACTGAGGAAGACTATTTATTAAAAGAGGAATGGCTGAACTTGGAGAAGAGATATAAAAATTTTAAAATAATTCCGGTAATTTCAAGACCGGAAAAAAATATAGAATTCTTTAAAGGCTATGTAACAGATCTAATACCAAAGATTATTAAAAAAACAGAGGATATTGACTTTTATATTTGCGGACCTAATATTATGATTACCGATACTATGAAAGTTTTAGAGTTAATTGGTATTAATAAAAAACAAATACATGTTGAAAGGTGGCAATGAAAAATAGCTACAGGCATATATTAACTAGAGTTACAATAAATATATAAATAGGTTAAAAGTTAATTAATAAAAATGGCGGTTGACAATAAAAACAGGATTATATTAATTTTAGTTATTGTTGTGGTAATATTAGCGTTGGCTTTATCTTATAAATTCTTAAAAGATTATAATAATAAGAACTTGAACTTAGCTTATCAAACCGGTGTAAGGGATGCAAGTTTGCAGTTTCAGCAAAATATTATAACTCAGCTGAATAGTTTTGGTTTTTTCTCAGTTACTTTACCTGCTGAAAATAATCAAACTATAACAGTAAGATTAGTGCCTAGCCAACCAACACCGCAAATAACTGAAGAAGAGAAGAAATAATTAACACAAACGAGAGAAAGGGTTATAGCCATAAACTTGCCATAGCGACTCATCATATTCTATATCAACAAGTTCTTTGGGTAAGTTTAGTTTGAATATTCTGTTTGCATTATTGAAAATCATATTTTCTAAAAGAGATTCATTTATTCCGTTATCTCTTAATAATTGAATGCCTCTTGGCCAGAAGGGTAATGTTGGTATGCCTGATGGCGGAGTATTTCCTGTTTTTAGTTCATATGGATGAGGAGCATGATCTGTTCCTATAATTTGTAATTTTCCATCTAAAACTCTTCCTAATAAAGCGCCCTGCATAATTGGAGATCTTAATGGCGGATTCATTTTAACTCTGTTACCATGTATTTTGTAATCATCAGTATTTAGGAACATATGATGAAAAGTTACTTCTAGGACAACTTCAAATGGCAATCTTTTTCTTTCTGCTTCAATATAATCTACTGTGTCTGGATTAGATACGTGGGCAACATAAAAAACTCCATTAAAATTAGCATCGAATGCATTTCTTATCTGTTTTTGTACTTGAACTAGCTCTGCTTTTGCTGTTTGCCTTACTGTGTGTGTCATTGGTTTATGCGGATAAAATCTAATAAGTCCAAATTCAGATTCGTCTTCAAAATGTCCTATAGAAACTCCTGTGTAATTTAATTTACCTTTCATAATCCAGATTCTTCTTTGTAGTTCTGGATCTAAAATTCCCATATCTCCTGTAGAATGCACATAAAAGGTTTTATCAGCTATAATGCCTTCTTCGGACACTACACAGCTGAGTGCGTGTCCTACTTGGTTCAGGTCTGTTGTAAGGCCCATATGAATTCCGTGATAAACTCCATTTGAATATCTCTTTGCATTATGTAATCTGGTCATTACCTTGTCAATCCTGGTTAATTGCGGTTTCGGATTTGGCTGTTCTAGTAATCCTATTAATCCAACTGCTCTTGCATCTCCAAATCCAAGTTCTAGGTAATTTGTTTGATATTCTTCTCCTCTTAGGTGAACATGGGGATCAATTGGCCTGATGTATTTTGCCATTTTGAATAAAATACTAAAATATGGTATAAAAATGTATCCTACTACTTAAATCCACAAAAATTAATTTTTATTTAGTTAATTTGATAAATATCTTTAATTTTCAAAAACCTTATAAAGATAAATCATCTATTCAAAATTATGTCAACCTTAATCGCTTGTTTATCAACAGGAAAAGGAACCTGGGGGCATGTTGCTAGAATCATTGAAGACCAGAAATGGGATAAAGTGGTTTTAATTACAAACGATTATGGAAAAGAGAATTTTAATAAAAATGATAAAACAGAATTAATTTCTGTGAACATGAATTCTGGATTGAAAGAATTAAGAGATGAGATACAGGGGCAATTAAAAGAAAAAATAAAAGACACGGAAGTTGAAGTAAATTTTATTTCCGGAACTGGAAGAGAGCATATGGCTTTGGTTTCCGCTTTACTAAGATTGGGAATAGGAATAAGATTAATAGCATTAACAAAAGACGGAATAGAAGAGATTTAAGCTTCAAAAAATTTAACAAAATAAAATATAAATAATATTCCAACTATTAAGAATAACAAATGCAATATCAGCTTTTTTTTGTTGGTTTCTTTATGTAATCCTGGAAGCAAATCAGCAATAGCGATATAGATAAATCCGCCTGCTGCAACAGAAATAAGATATGGAACAAGTCCTTCAATAATGTTAGAAGCAAAATATGTCAAAACTGCGCCTAATATGGCTAAAATAGCAGATAGGAAGTTATAAAGCAAGGCCTTTGTTTTTGAAAACCCAGACTTAATTAAAATAGCAAAATCACCTAATTCTTGTGGGATCTCATGAAATATGATTGCTAAAGTGGAAATTAAACCTAAGTGGAAATTGATTAAATAAGAAGCAGCAATAATAACACCATCACCGAAGTTATGAACAGCATCTCCGACTAATATCAGATAACTAACAGGATGTACTTTGCATTCTTCATGGAAATGGTGCCATTGTATAACTCTTTCAACTATAAAAAAAATTATTATGCCCAGAAGGATTAACTGCATAACTGTGTTAGTTCCCAAGCTTTCAAGCCCTTCAGGAATTAAATCAAAAAAAGCAGCTCCGAGCATAGAACCAGCAGCAAAAGCGACTAATATTAATAAAATACTTTCAAATAATCTTTTCCTTAAACCTAGTATAGTTATACCAATCAAAGAAACAACGCTAACCAATAAAACACTTAATAAAATAGAGACTAGGATATTAACCATAAACAGTTTAGAGATTTAGTTAATATAAAAAGCTTATGCTTAATCAACGAAATAATTAAAAACTTGTTTTCACTATTTATATCTATGGGGTTGTTTGATGAGGTTTTAAAGGATTCTGAAAGTTTGTTTAAAGAAGAATTAGCTTTAGATTTTGAATATCAGCCAAAATTGTTGAAATTTAGAGAGAATGAGCAATTTCAAATAGCTTCTTCTATAAAACCTTTATTTCAGAAAAGAAACGGGGGTAATGTTTTTATAACTGGAAAACCCGGAATAGGAAAAACAGTTGCTACCAAACATGTTTTAAATGAGATTGAACAGGAAACAAATGATATATTGCCTATTTATGTAAATTGCTGGCAAAAAGACACTTCTTTTAAGATAATATTATCAATTTGTGATTC
>CAYIXS010000060.1:0-3799 GCA_964367445.1 Candidatus Woesearchaeota archaeon
AAAGAAGTTTTAAAATGGTTAGAAGAAAAAGTTGAGAAAAGGGGAAGATATAAAAGGAAGGTTTAAAAATATTGTATTCTGCTCTATTTCTATACAGCCCCGTGGTCCAGTGGCCAACGACACAGGCCTTTGGTTTACTGATTAAGAAGTAAGCCTGTAACCCAGGAAGCTTTTCTTGAAAAGAAAACCTTGGAAAAGAAAGCTTGGGACTTCAAATCCTGGCGGGGCTAATTTCATTACTTGTAGTAATCACAATAGTTTTTTATACCGTTTTATGTTGATTTTTCTTTTATGTTAGAATTAAGTTTGCCTGAAAGATTATATCAAGAAAATCCTATTGCGTATGAGAGAGTTTCTGCTGACGTTTTTAAAGAACACCATCAGCTTTTTCCTCATTTTTGTGTAGATGGGTTTTTAATGCTACCAAATGGAGTTTTATTAGTAAAAAGAAGAGAAAATCCTGCAAGGGGGTTGTGGTGGCCTATTGGCGGTAAAGTTCCTAGGGAATTAGGAAGCGATGATGCAATAAAGAAAATTGCCAAAAGGGAATCTGGTTTGGATGTAGAAATTGTTTCTAGATTAGGATGGGATGACACTTTTTTTGATGATTCTCCAGAATGGATGGGACATGATAAAGGGACTGATACCCGTAATGGGTTTATGCATTAAAACCAGCTGATATAAATCAAAAACCAAGATTAGATGTGACTAGTTCTGGTTCAAGAATAATCACAGCAGAAGAGTATTTTTCAAAAGAAAGAGGAACTTTTCATTGGTATGTTGATAAATATTTGCCAAAAGTATTTAGGCTTTCATCATAATAATTTTTATATAGTTCTAAGTTTTAGTCTTTATGGGGGTGTTCTATAAAATGGAACAAGAAAAAGAAATCGGGGAGGTTTTTTCGTATTACAATAATATAGGGGTAATAGCTGTAAAATTAAAGGATAAGCTTAAGGCAGGTGATAAAATCAGAATAAAGGGAAGCACTACTGATTTTGAACAAGTGGTTGAAAGTATGCAAATAGAACATGAGATAGTTAAGGAAGCTAAAAAAGGAACACAAGTTGGGATAAAAGTAATGGACAAAGCAAGAAAAAACGATAAAGTTTACAAAGTGGCTTAGAAAAAGGTTTATAAAGGGAAAATTTAGGGTAAACAAATAGGATAAGTCGGTACAACCCTTTTTGAAAAAAAAGCGTTGGCGGAAAATTAGTAAAATAAAACTTACTTATACCAGATGGTTTTCTTGGAAATAAACCATGAAGACGCTATTCTGGTTAATTTAAAAAATGGCAAAGATGCATAGCAGGAAGAAAGGAAAATCTGGTAGCAACAAGCCTAGCGTGAAGATTAAGAAATCATGGAATATTCATTCTGCTAAAGAAGCGGAGCAGTTAGTTATAAAATTGGCAAAATCTGGAAATAGCGCTTCTAATATAGGCTTAATCTTAAGGGATAGCTATGGTATTTCTAATGTTCAGTTAATTACAAATAAAAAAATAACACAAATAATAGAGGAGAATAAATTAAACAAAAAATTGCCTGATGATTTAATTGCTTTGATTATAAAGGATATAAAATTAATGAAGCATGTTGAAACTAATAAGAAAGATATGACTGTTAGGAGGGGTTTGATATTAACCGGGAGCAAAATAAACCGGCTAGCAAAATATTATAAGAGAAAGAATAAATTGCCCCTTGATTGGACTTATGATCGAAGCAAAGCTAAATTGTTAATAGAATAGAGCTTTTCTTAGAAAGAAAACTTCGGAAAAGAAATGATAAAGGAGTAAAAATAATGGAGGTTTTTTTAAATAAAATAAAAGAAGGTGTTGATAGATTAAGAAACTTAAATGGTGTTGTAAAAATTATAACACATATTGATGCAGATGGCTTGAGTTCTGGAGCAATAATAATAAAAGCATTACAAAGAGAAAACATTAATTTTTCTTTTTCTTCAGTCAGATTAATAGATGAGGGTGTTATTGATGAGGTGAGCAGGGAAAAATGTGATATCTTCTTGTTCTTGGATCTTGGAAGCGGCAGTTTAAGCAAGATTGAAGAGAAACTAGGAGATAGAGAAGTTTTCATATTAGATCATCATAAAATTGAGGATTATGAATTTAAGAAAGTTTTTTTGATTAATCCGCATATGTTTAACTTAGACGGCGGCGTTGAGGTATCAAGTTCTGGGATATGTTATTTTTTTGCTAAATATCTAAATCCGAAAAATCATGATTTAGCACATATAGCCTTGCTTGGCGCTATAGGTGATATGCAAGAAAATAATGGTTTTAAATCTGAGCTTAATGATTATATTCTGCAAGATGCAATAAATGAAGGCAAAGTGGAAGTTAAAGTTGGATTAAGGATGTTTGGGATGCAGACCAGGCCTATAAATAAAATGCTTGAATATAGCATAGATCCCTTTATACCTGGAGTGACTGGTAATGAAGGCTTAGCGAACAGATTTATTGAAGAATTGGGAATAAATGCTAAAGTTGATGGAAGATATAAAAAATTAGTTCAACTCGATAAAGATGATATGAAGAAGCTAGTAGCTGGAATAATATTAAAAAGACTTGGTGTTGAAGAAAATCCTGAAGATGTTTTGGGATCTATTTATTTATTAACTGAAGAAGAAGATGAGAGTCCTATGAAAGATGCTAAAGAATTCAGTACACTTTTAAATTCTTGTGGTAGAATGAATAAAGCTAGTTTAGGCATTGGCTGCTGTTTGAATGATAAAAAAAGCAAGAATGAGGCCCTTATCTTGCTGAATAATTATAAGAGGGAAATAATCAATGCATTGAACTGGTACAATATGAATAAAAATAAGTTTATTGAAGAAAATGGATATGTAATAATTAATGCAAGCAATAATATTAGAGATACCTTGATAGGAACGTTAGGCAGCATATTATGCAGAAGCAATCTGTATGAAGAAGGGACTATTGTTATCACAATGGCATATACTATAGATGGAAGCATAAAAATAAGCCTTAGATTGGTTGGAAAGAAGGATATTGATTTAAGAGGAGTTATACATAATATTATCAATAAGGCCGGCGGTGTTTGCGGCGGCCATAAACAAGCAGCAGGAGCCTTAATAGACCAGGAAAAAGAGGAAGAATTTATCAAAATAACCAAATTTGAATTGAACAAATTGGTTTTGGAAGAAAGCGCAAATGGAAAGCTTTTAAAAGGGGCTAAAAATATTTAGTTTTAAAAATGGCTGAAGAAGGAATTAAGAAGAAGAGAAAAGTATGGGTTAGAATAGTTGGACCAAAGGATTTTAAAAATACTGAATTAGGAGAAAGTTATGTTAATGATGCTAATGTTTTAATTGGTAAAAAGTTAAAAATTGACTTGTCTCATTTAATAGGAGATTTCAGAAAGCAAAGTGTTTCTCTTGGTTTTTTAATCACAGATGTTAGCGGGAATCAAGCCAAAGCTGAAGCTATTTCTTACATTGTTTCAAATGCTCACATTAGAAGAATGATAAGGGCTGGAAAGGACAAGTTTGAATATTCGTTTGTTTCTGACATAAAAGATAATAAAAAAATTAGAGTTAAGACCTTGGTTTTAACTAAAACAAAAACCAAAAATTCTGTTTTAACATCTATCAGGAAAGGAATAACTGCTTATTTTGCTGAATTAGGAAAAACCTCTAGTTTCTATGATATTTTAACCAGGGTTGTTGGCGGAGAACTTACTAGGAATTTAAAAGGGCAACTAAAAAAAGTATATCCGCTAAGTGTTTTTGAAATTAAAAGCATTGAGTTGTTGAAATAGT
>CAYIXS010000061.1:0-3774 GCA_964367445.1 Candidatus Woesearchaeota archaeon
AAAAACCAAATTAAGCTTGTCTAAATTCTTTGGTATATAAACATCAACATCTTCTGAGAACCTATTGCCCTTGTAACATCTCCAAATACCTGTCCCGCCATGCAATACTGCCGTCTTACCAAAAATCTTGAAAATCTCCTCAACAATTTTATCTTGAGCACTAGCTACATCTTTCTGTGCCCGTTTCCTTAGCTTTAGTATTACTGGTATTTCAGCCATTTTATATAATTCACCAAAGTTACTAATATATATAACTTTGGTAGTTTATAAATTTTTAGTTTCAGAAATAACCTTTTCATACTCTTTTATGGACAGGTTTTATTTTTCGCAGGTTGATAAGGAGGCAATCCTCATTTTCCAAGATTTTCTAGTTTTCCGCAAACACTTTTCTTTTTAATTTCTTTCGTAAGCGTTTTTCTTTTTCAAGGTTTTCTTTTCATTTTTTCCCAAGGCTTTTTTCTAAAAAGGCTTCACTTAAACTTATTCGCAAACTCAAAAACATAAGGCACCCCGTTTACATTTGATTTTTTATCATATATTACATAAACATTCAAATCAGTATTTCCATCAATATCATTAATATTAACTAATACTCCATTTTCTTCTATAAAATTTTCTATGAAATCAAATGGAATAAAATCTGGATCATCAATCTCCTTGTTAGTAATATCCAAAGCAAACTTATGCAGTCTTCCTAACCTTATGTCATAGCTAGCATCATATAAATCTTCATAAGTATATTTTATATCCCCTTTGCTTACAATTAGGTTATAACTTAATTTCGCTTCAACTTTATCATCATAAACCTTAACTCTCGTACTAGGAACAGAACTATTCACAATAGTAAATTCTTTAATCTTGATTGAGTTCAAACAATCAGGAACAGCAAAGTTCAAATAATCGCTTATCTCCAACTCAATTTCTTCCCTGCTAGGCATTTCATTTTCTCCTAAAAAATAACCATAACCAACATCTAAACCCCTAGCTAAATTTAATCTAGGATTTGCAGTGGCTAAATGTCCCCCAGTTAATCCAATCATATAAACCGCTTGTAAGAATTTATCTTTAAAACATTGTCCTAGTACGGTTTTAACATCTTCAGCCTGTCCTTTAAGCTCAGTACTTGTGCCAATTTCAGAAACTCTAGAAAAATACCCTTGTTGATACAATACTATTAACATTCCGATTAAAATTAATAATACCACACCAATAACTACAGGAATACTTACTTGTCCTCTTTTAAACATAATAAAACTAGGATATAATAAACATATAAATTTAACTATATCAAAATTACTTCTTTAAATCCTTTAAAATGTGGATCTCCTGTGATTATTTTAGCATTTAATTTCCTGGCAGTTAATAAAATAAAAGCATCAATTAGGCCAAAATCTTTTATTTTTTTCTTTATTTCAGCATGTAATAATCCTACTTCTTTAGAGAACTCTTTATTTAAATTATAAATATTAGATAAATCCATAATTTTTAAGTATATTTTTTCAGCATCCCTATTTTCTCTTTTAGTAATACTAGTTATTTCTGCTATAGTTACAATTGAAGTAAAAATTTCATTTTCAGACGATTCAACATATCCTTTAACCCTCTCTCCCTTTTCACTACCTATAAAATATTCAACCCAAGCATAGGTATCAATAACATATTTACTCATGCGTATCAAGCTCATCCTCTTTAGTAAAAGATCTCATACCTTTAAATAAACCAAACCCACTTTTCTTAACTTTTTCAACTTCTATTTTAACCATTTGGTCTTCTATTAGCCCTTCTCCTTCAACTATAACTTTTGGTATAGTAACTACCAAAGACCCCCCTATTTTCCTTGTTTTAGTTAAAGCTTCCATTATTATACCGTTAGTTATATAAAATATAACATTAGGTTATATTTAAACCTTCCCATATTCCAAAAACGCCCCTCTTCCAATACCCCTAGCATCTCCTAATAAACCTAAAACATTAGCCACAGTTTCATCATTAGAAATTTCTTTATCTAATTTAGTTTTAACAATTTTACCAGAACTTATTTCTTTCCAGCTACTTCCTTCATAAACCTGCTCAATTTTTTTATTCCCATTATAAAAAACAACATGGTTAACAAACGTAGTGGTTCCAACATCAAAACTAATTCTCGAAGGATAGGGCTTTCCATTCTCAATTTTACCATATCCAACAACATTAGCAGCACTAAAATCCTTAAAAACCAGATTTAATTTTTTATCTTTATCTTCCCCAAATTGAACAGCAGCGCCTTCAACCTCCCTAATGCTTTGCCCAGGATCAACAATTTTAACATCACCTCGAGCAAAAGGTTTAATTTCTTTTACTCCTCTAACATCACTTTCGAGTTTATTTATCAGAACTTCTCTATCTCCACTTCTCAAAGTTATTGTTTTCTCTTCAATACTAGGAACAGAAATCTTTCCAGTACTATCAACAGTCAACTTTTGTTCTTCTTTTAATTCATATAATTCTCCAACACTTGCCCCCTTACCAATTAACCAATATCCTCCTTTACCATCAGAATTAATTTTAACATAGTTCTCATTTCCTTTCTTAATTCTTATATCTTTTATTTTATCAACATCAATTTTACTAATATCTTTATCTAGCTTATTCTTTAAAGTAAAGCTCTTAACAACACCACTAATTATTTTAACCTCCTCAAAAATAACGCCTTCTGGGATATATAGATTAACCCCATTAAAATCAAAACTAGAATCCCCGTTTATTTCTAAACTTTTAATTTCAGAAAAAACACCATTTTTCAAAGTTAGATTCATATTGCTTCCTTTAATTATATATCCCCTAATAGCAGGCAAAGTTAAACTTCCATCTCCAGTAATAACTGCTTTCTCTCCATTTTCCAATAAATTAACTTTAACTATTGTTCTAAAATTAACAATCCCAAAAATATTATTCACATATTTTTTTTCAGGAATAAATTTCTCTCCTTCTAATAATTCAATAAAGTATTCATTGCCGATTTTAGTCACATTTCCATTTACAAGACTATTCTTGGGTAAATTACTTTCAAAACTTCCTAGTCCATTTACATTTAACCCGTTTTTAATTTGAAAAAAACCATTCTCAGCACTAACAAAAACTAATACTAAAAACAATAATAATATATTAAAACTTATTCGCAAATTCAAAGACATATTGAACTCCATTTACAACAGATTGCTCATCTGTAATTATATATAAATTAGTATTAACATCTATATCATAAATCCTAATATTCAGATCTGCTTCTTTCAAATAATCCACATCAATAAAATCTGGGTTTTTTTTCTCAGATTCAACTATACCTCTGGCAGTTTTTAGTATTTTCCCCAATCTTATTCCATCCTCAGCAATATATAATTCTTCATAACTAATAATTTCATTGCCTTTACTTACAGAAACAGGATAGCTTAATCTTCCAACTACTTTATCATCAAAAATATCAATTCTAGACCTTACCTCTCCTAATTTTTTAACATTAAAATCTTTAAATCTCGAAAAATCAGTGCATCTAGAAACAGCAAAGTTCAAATAACTAGTAACCTCATTAACAAATTCATCATTTGTTACTAAAACCTCTTCTCCTTCATAATAACCATAACCTACGCTCAAATCACTATTAATGACAATACTTATTTCATTAGCTTTTATATAACCTCCTTGTACACCTGCTAAATATAGGGCTTGTAGTAAATTATCTTCAAAACAGGTTTTTATCAAATTCTTAACATCTTCACTTTGCTGCCTTAAGCTAGA
>CAYIXS010000062.1:0-3720 GCA_964367445.1 Candidatus Woesearchaeota archaeon
AATGCTTGGGCAGAAAGCAACTAAAATGGAAGTTTATAAAATAATCCTTTTAGAAAAAGTTTAGACAAAAACGAAAATGATAAAAACTATTGACATGCAGCATATGAGGTATTTGAACCTATTTTCTAGAATAACTAGGATAAGCACACAACATTGTTTTATTTATAATGGGCAGATAATTTTTGTTGTTCCAGAACATATGATTTCGAGAGCAATAGGAGATAATGGCAAAAATATAAGAAAAATATCTGAAGTTCTTAATAAAAAAGTTAAGGTTGTAATGATTCCTGATGGCGTGAAAGATGCTGAAAAGTTTATTTCAACTATAATATATCCCGCTCAGTTAAAAAGTGTTGAAGTTAAGGATAATATCTTAATTATAAATGCAGGGCAGCAGAATAAAGCTATGTTAATAGGAAGAAACAAGGCAAGATTGGAAGAAATGAAAGACATAGTTAAGAGTTATTTTGGAAAAGAAGTGAAGATTGTTTAATGATAATTGGGATTTTCTAGTAAAGTTTATTAAATATAACTTTATTTAGAACTATCATCAACTCTATTTTCTAATGCAGTTATCGGAACATATTCTCCATTATTATCTTCTACACATGGAATAAGTGAGATATTTGAGGGAAGACAATAACTTATATTTGCTTGGTCAGATGAGGCTCTTGGGTTATCTGCTCCAGCTCCAAAAAGATGCCTTCTAAATCTTTCAATTTGGGGTAGAAAATCAGTATTGTACATTTAATTTTATTGTAAATTTAATATAAATATATCGTGGTTTTTGGTTTTTGATTTAATTTATTTAACCCTAGGACATTTGCATAAAATATATATACTAGTTATTCTTTACAACTGCATAGTTAAGATAAACCTTTAAATAAATTACTTAATAGTTTTTACCAACATTTAAATTAAACAGAGGTTTAAACAAAAAAGAAAATGAAAAGTTCAAGAGATTCAGGTGATGAAAAATACAAGGACATTGGAAGAAGAGATTTTTTCAATTATGTAGGAAGAGGTTTGGCAGGATTAGTAATTGCTTCTGGAATTGGATATTCGCCTGAAGCTTATGCAAACCAAATTTATTACATAAATACAGAAGATAATGATCTAAATAAATCTAAAACTCCGGCTTATATTGTATACAATAATGTTTCTGCAGCAAGTAAGTATCAACCAGGCAAGGATGATTCAGATCGTGTTGCAAAAATTGCAAAGAGAGATGCTAATATCAGAACATCAGTTACAGCTGTTGCAGCAGCAGGAAATTATGACATAGTTGTTGAAAAAGGTGATCCTGTAATAAAGGGTTATAAAGATATAAATCCAGAAGTTATTGAGACTCTTAAAGCAATTGAACGAAATCAATAATTAATTCTTTTAATTAATCTAACTTAAGTTTTATCTTGATATGAACTTAAATGTAAATGCAACTAATTTTATATATTAAAATTTGATATGTAACATCTAAAATATATATTTATTTTAAAAAAAGATATTTCCTTACATTATTAACATTTGTCTAACTATTTATCTTATTTATAATGATAATATTATATGAATAACGAATAGAACAAAAAGAAGAAAAATTTTAATCTCTTTGAATACCTAAATCACTGTCTCTTTCAGGAGTGTATACTGTTACAAAATATAATAGCTGTCTTTGGTATCTTGCATCTTGTTTTGAAGTTGTTGCATGCTTTAAAAATGGCATTTTATTAAACCAAGGCAAACCTCTTTTTACTGTCTGATCATTTTTTGTTAGTGCTGATGAAATTAAGTAAGTCATACCACTTCTTAAAGTTACAGTTGTACTTACATCAGCTATTCTAAATACTGGCTGCTGCTCAACATTAACAAATCCTGATTGTTCTCCAAAAGTTGCTTTTGTAATCATAAGAGTAGCAAATCCATCTTCAGTTGCGTAAGGAGTTACTTGAATATCTGTTCCAATTGTTTCATATTGAATTCCTGCTATTGGGGTAGGTCCAAGGGCAATTGAAGCATATGGAATCTTTCGCTGATTTTGGAATTTTGCAGGGCTACCATTATTAACTGTCATATCAACTCTATCAACTATGCTTGTATGTCCTGTACTTTCTAAAAATTTTATTGCACCATTAAAAGTCCATAGCGGAGGTGTAGAAGTTGTTGTGCTATTTATAGTTCCAATTCCTCCTGCTGGATTAGGAACATAATTATAAGTTGTATGATTTGTTGGATCATTTGTTCCAATAAAAGGATTTATACTCATTCCTGTTGTTAAAACTTGTGCTGGATTTGGCCCGCTTGGCAAATTCATAGTAAACATAGCTAAACCCTCTCTTAATGCATTTACTGCATCTATCTCTTTATTCTTTGTTCTATCATAAACATATTCAGCAACCCTAAATTCAAGTCTTACAGGCATTAGTGGAAGATCAAATTGATTTAATAGTCCACATAAATCAGAAAAATCCCCAAAAGTTTCTTTTTTACCAGAGAAAATTATTTTATTTTGATTAGCAAACCCAGTCATTTTAATGTCTGCTGAAACAAATCCTTCAAGTGTTTTAATTAAATCTGGTGCAGGAAGTCTTGCATCATATGTTATTCTGTATAATCCACCTGTTGGATCTTCTACACATGTTGCATTAATTAAAGGAATATTATATCGTGTTAAAGAACTAACAACTTTTGGTTCACCCTCTATGAACGGGGCTTGTATCGGTATTTCGGTCTTAGGTTTAGGATATGCTCTATCACCTACAATTACTGTTTGATGAGTATTTTTATATTGAGTATAATCAATTTCATTTACAGGTTCTGGAAGCGGATTTTTAGCTTCTGATCTATCAGTCATTAATATTTGTGCAAGAGGATTGTATGGTTCTACTTTATCTCTAGCTTTGCTATAAGTTGCACAACCTGAGAAAACAGAAGTTGCGACGAGAATTCCTGCAAGTCCTGTGTTTGTTATTTTATTTGTTAGTGACATTCATAACCCCGTCACCTCTCAACTAGTATTACTCAAAAGTTATAGTATTTAAACATAATTATCATCGAGGAAATATATTTTTGTTATTACTTAGAATTGATGAAAAATTAAGAAAATCTATATAATAAAATATAAATGGAATTTTTACAATGTGTTATATTCTTTGTGATTTTTTATCCATTCAGAAATTCTTTCATTGTCTGATGTAAAAGTTGTTTTATCCCAATACTTTCCAAATTCTCTGCTTAAATGATATGCTGCTTCTCTGCATAAGATAAAGTAACTTTTACTTGGCAGTTTATTTTTTCTGTCAATCCTTATTGAATAATCAATTACTATAAAACAATCTCCTAATATTTTTTTATTTTTGAAATCATATGCCTTGGTTGTTTCAAGATTATACAAATTCTCTCTTTTTTTAATTTCTTTTAATTCTGCATCATTAACTTTAAACATTACTCCATTTAGCTCTGAGTTTTTTGATTTTTCAAGATTTAATATATCAGAATTTTCATTTTTCTTTATATAAATATCAAAAATTCTTTTATAGCCTTTTATTATTACTGGCTTGAAATGTTTGTTATTTATTGTTTCTTTAAGAGAATTATGGCTCATAAGGCTGCCATAACCTATCATATTATATTCCATTTTACTCTTTTGTTGTAATATAAAGAAGAAATTGATATTTAAACTTTAAGATTTCTCTGAAATTCAAACGCACTAAGATAAGCTTCCTT
>CAYIXS010000063.1:0-3697 GCA_964367445.1 Candidatus Woesearchaeota archaeon
AATGATAGGCCATAAATTTGGGAATAAGGAAAAAACATTTGGTAGAGATAAGAATGCTCTATCACAAGAAGAGCAGGAGCAATTAGAGATTAGAAGAATAAAATTACCCAGAGATAAACAGGTTATAGGTATTTTGGATTCAAGATTGGGAGCTAGCAGGATGAGAGTTAAATGTATGGATGGTAAAAACAGGGTTTGCAGAGTTCCAGGAAGATTAAAAAGAAAATTATGGGTAAGAGAAGGGGATGTTTTGTTAATAGAACCATGGGAATTTGGCGGTGATGAAAAAGGGGATGTTATATTTAAATACAAGCCGAGCCAGGTTAGTTGGTTAAAGGCTAAAGGTCATCTTAAGCAAGTAGAAACCGGGGAATTTTAGGTTTTAAAAATATAAACTAATATTATGTTTGCTATTTTTTGGGATAGTAATATTTATATATAAGTATATCTATGAGATATATATCTATATTAGATATCGTAAAATGGTTCAAATACAAATAAAAAAAGAAAAAATAGAGCACTCTCCTACGTTAAATACTGTCTTTATGGTAGAGGATATTCTAAAAACGGCAGGAGAAGTAATAACGCTCGCAGAATTAAAAAGAAGGTTGCCTAGGAAAGTAATGCATCAAACACTTATACAAATATTAGATTATTTACAACTTAGTGGAAAAATTGTAATAGGAACTAAAGGAATTCTTTGGATATTTGCTGAAAGAAAAGAGTTAAATGCAATGATAGATAGAGGAATTGAAGTATAAAATCAAAATGTTTGAATTAAAAATACCAAAATCTAGAGTTGGAGTTCTTATTGGTAAAAAAGGAGAGACCAAAAGATTAATACAGAAAAACACAAAATGTCAATTGGAAATATCTGCAGAAGGGGATGTCATAATAACTGGAAATTCTGTTGATGAATTTATTTGTGAAAATGTGGTAAAAGCTGTTGGAAGAGGATTTAATCCTTTGATTGCATTGAATTTAATTAATGACGAATATTTATTAGAAATAATAAACATAAAAGAATTTAGTAAAGGAAGTGAAAATAAATTTAGGAGAATAAAATCAAGATTGATAGGGACACGAGGCAAAACAAGAAAAGTTATTGAAAGATTGACAAACTGCAACTTAGTCATTTATGGAAAAACAGTTTCTTTAATCGGTGATGTTGAAACTATTGGCGTTGCTAGGAAAGGTGTTGAAAAATTATTAAGCGGGAGCCCACATGGCAATGTTTACGGTTTTATTGAGAGAGAAATCAGAAAATTAAAAACAAAATAACAAATTTTATAAAGAGATTTAAATTTTTTAAAAAATATGGTGAAAACTAAGGCAGAAGAATTAGCGTTAGAGCAACGTGAAATATCTGTCGCTGCTTTTTTTGAAAAGAATAGGCATTTGCTTGGTTTTGATAATCCTTTAAGGGCCTTGAGTACAACTGTAAAGGAAGTAGTTGATAATTCTTTAGATGCTTGTGAGGAAATGAAGGTTTTACCGGAAGTTAGAGTTGAGGTAAGACAATTAAATGAAAATAGATTTGTAGTTTCTGTACAAGATAATGGTCCTGGAATTGTAAAAGAACAAATTCCTAAAGTCTTTGCAAAATTATTGTATGGGAGCAAGTTTTTCAGAATGCAGCAGGGAAGAGGACAGCAAGGCATAGGTGTTTCTGCTTCTGTTTTGTATGGGCAACTGACTACAGGAAAACCATCTAAGATTATATCTAAAATAGGAAAAGGGAAGCCTGGGCATTATTATGAATTAAGAATTGATATTCACAAAAATGAACCTGAAATTGTGAAGGATGATATTGTTAATTTTGAGTTAGATCATGGAACTAAAGTTGAAATTGAATTAGAAGGTAAATATCAAAAAGGGAGACAAAGTGTTGATGAATATTTAAAACAAACCGCAATAGCTAATCCACATTTACACTTAGTTTATATTAATCCTTTAAAAGAAAAAATTGAGTTTCCAAGAGTTATAAATGAATTGCCTAAAGAACCAAAAGCAATAAAACCACATCCTTATGGTGTTGAAATAGGTGTTTTATTAAGGATGCTTAAGGGAACTAAAGCAAAAAATCTTCTTGGTTTTTTTGAAAAAGAGTTTTCAAGAGTTTCTAGAAATATTGCTAAAGAGATATCTGATAAATCTAAGGTTGATGGCGGTATAAAACCTCAAGAAGTGCATCATGATCAAGCAGAGGCTTTAATTAATGCTATAAAAAATACAAAAATTTCAAGCCCACCTTTAAATTGTTTGAGTCCAATAGGAGAAGAAGCTTTATTGAAAGGATTGCAAAAAGAGATTAAAGCTGATTTTTATGGAGCAATTACTAGAAGGCCTAGTGTTTACAGGGGATTTCCATTTCAAGTTGAAGCTGCGGTTTGCTATGGTGGTGAGTTAAATAATAATACTGAAGAGTTAGTCAGAGTTATGAGGTTTGCTAATAGGGTGTCTTTGCAATACCAACAAAGTGCTTGTGCTATTACTAAAAGTGTGATAAATACTGCTTGGAAAAATTATGGAATAAGCCAGAGTAAAGGTGCTTTGCCTACCGGGCCTTTAGTACTTGTTGTTCATATTGCTTCTGTTTGGGTGCCATTTACTAGTGAGGCTAAAGAAGCTATTGCTCACTATCCTGAAATTATTAAGGAAATAAAATTAGCATTACAGGAAGTTGGGAGAAAGGTTGGAAGTTATATTAGGAAAACTGTCAAAGCCAGAGAACAAGCTGAAAGGGCTAATTTATTTGAAAAATACATACCAGAATTAAGCAATGCTTTAGCTAACCTTAGTGGTGAGAAAAAGATGAAGATTGAGGAAAGCTTAAATAAGATATTGAAGAAAAGCATGAAAGATATATTGGCTGGAGTGGATAAAGATATTGTTGAGGAAGTTAAGAATAATGTTAGCCCTTTTGAGAAAAGTGCTAAAACCCCAAAAGATGCTAAAAAAATAATTAAAGAAAAACAAACTAAACTGAAGTAATATGGTGAAAAAACAAAAACCAAGTGAAAAATTAAAAGAAGTAGGGAATGATTTAGTTAAACAAATCAATAAAGGAAAAGGGCCAGTTATTAATTTACCGGTTAGAGCACTAAGTAATGTTTCTTTTGACAAAAAATCTAAGACCTTGGTCTTAGGAAGAAAGATGGCACAGAGGATTTTCTTTAATGTTGCTCATGCCAAGAAATTTCTACAAACAATGGAAGTTGCTAGTGTAAGTAAAAATTTACTGAAAGAAGGGAAACACGCTAGTTTAAGAGATGTTTTCTATATGATTAAGAGAACCATACCAGGAACTAAGGTTAACATGGTTGATGATCAAAGTGAAAGTGATAGCTGTATAGAAGATTTGGAGTTAATAACGGATCATTCAAGAGAAAAACTAAATGTTACTGCAAATAAAATGGGTTCTGTTGTTGGTAATGTCACAATTCTAGATAGAGGAGATACAATACAATGGAATAAACTTGGTTCGGGTGGTTATTCTATTCCAAGCACTGTTGAGGAAATTGAGTTTAAGAAAGTTGATGCTAAATATATTTTGTATATGGAGAAAGCTGCTGTTTGGGAGCGATTGAATGAAGACCGTTTTTGGGAAAAAAATAGATGTATAATTATTTCTTCACAAGGTCAAACTACTAGGGGGATAAGAAGACTATTGCAAAGACTTTATGAGGAATTTAAA
>CAYIXS010000064.1:0-3696 GCA_964367445.1 Candidatus Woesearchaeota archaeon
AAATTTTCTTCAGGAATATATTTTTCAAATTTACTAAGCTTTTTAATTGGAATTAACTTAGAAACCAAAGGAACTCCGTATTTTCTAGATATTAAAAAAGCTATAACAGCTCCTAAAGACCAACCAATTGTATTAAGTAATCCAGCAATTTTCCAACCCCATAAACCTGATGCTATAGGTATTAATGGAACAACACTAACTGGAGCAAAAACAATTGAGATAATTAGTACTAAAATATAAATAATTTCCCCATAAACTCCATAATCTAAACTATCTTTAATATAATTTATATTTTGTTGAACTAAATAAGAAATAACTAAAAAAAGAAAAATAATAAGAACTATACTTCCAAAAGCATTTAGTTTTGATTTTGTTATATATGGCATATTATCCTAACACAACTATCTTAGTATAAAATAATCTTTTTTAATTTTTATTTCCTTCTTCCAAATAATTTAAATAAATAATATGCACTTCCAAAAACAACAATTCCTGGCAAAAATGCAACGCCAAGTGTGGGAGCTATAATGCTTGTTCCAATTGCCCCAATAGTTCCTGCCCCAATACTTTCAAGTATCTGCATTGCCTGAGGAACAGATTTTTCTACATCTTTTTGCAAAGCATCAATTTGCATAATCATTTTTCCTTCTTTCAAAATCCTTACTTTTTTATCTTCTTCAGAAATAACTACAACAATATTTCCTTTTTTTGAAGCACTCATAGCTGCACTATGTCTAGTTCCAAAATTTTTGAAAACTTTATTTGATTTTATCATAACTCCATAAGCTTTCATCATTCCATTTTTATCAAGAATTACTGCACCATCCATTATAGCTAAACTTTCTAGAAGTTTCAGATTTTTCATTATATTAAATGAAGGAACTTCTTGGCTAACTAAAGGTTTATATTCAATATCTCCAATTACAAACAAAGCTCCTTCTCCACGCTTAGCTATTTTTAACCCAACCTGAATAAGTGCCTCTTCAAGTTTTTTTAGAGAATCTTCTTTCTTTACCATAATATCTAAAAACAATTTTAATTTATAAACCTTGTTAAAATTAAAAATCTCACTAAACAAATATTTTTAAAGTTCATTACATTAATATTTTAATGATTCAATATAGAATTTTCTATGATTCAAAAAATGAAGGTGGATGTTCAAGTGTACAAATGACATCAGAAGAAATAATTGCAATGATGGGAAAGATAAGAGAAAAATTTCACTCGCCTAGTAGGTCAGAACTCCAAGGTATGCCAATAACAGAAATATGGCCTGAAGCAAGGGCATATGCTGCAGAACAAAAAAGAATTCAAAAACAAAGTGAAGAATATCAGGACTTAATGGGTCCATGCAAGCCTGCATATTAAAAGTTAAAAATTCATAAAAAGATTTAAAAACTCATTTAATTCTAATTCAAAATGTCATATGAAGTTAGATTAATTTATGATTATGAAGTTGTAGAAGTTCCAACACATTCAGTAGGTGGAACGATTGTTTATAATGGGACACAAAAAGCTGAGTTAAACATAACCTTTAATTATACATTCTTTTTTCATGAACATCTTGGTAAAGATGGAATATTTTGGTTATATGGAAAGAAAGCAGAAGATACAATAGAAAGATTAGAGAATGTAGTTTCTGCACTAAATGATTTTATACCTGCTGAAAATTACTGGGAACCTACAGCTGGAAATGTAGGTAAAACACTTTCAATTTTATTAGAATGGGCTAAATTATATCCATATGCTTCTTGGCAAGTATTAAGCTAGATAAATTTAATCCCTATCAAACTTCATAACTTTAAATCCTTTGATTAAATGCCTTTTTGTTTTAAGAGAATGATAAATTCTTTCAATTTCTTCAGGAGTTAAATCAACTATCCCAGAACTGTTTTGCCCTTTAAAACATAAAGATATTGATTCTTGTTTTGGATGCAAGAAATCTTCATTAATTAATATCTCTTTAATCTGACCACCTGATTCCAATCTAACAATTCCATCACTATTTGCTTTTTTAATTCGAAGTTTCATTTTAGTCTTTTGGGAACCTTTTCCAAAGGTTTATTTTTTATTCTTACCTTCATAGTTTATTATGTTAAATCAAACTTATAAGCAATTGTATACTAAAATATATTTAATAAAAAGAAATTATAAATAACCTAAATATCCGTTTTAAATGCATTAACCCCCAAGTCACTATACCTTTTAAATTTATAATCTAATTATCTCTCTACTTCTAAGAATCATCATATTCATATCCAGTTGTCCACTGGCTATCTGGCTGAGTATGTAACACTGTCTCAGCTGTCTGTGAATTCTTAAGATATTTGTCAAGAAATGCACTTACATAACGATTTACAACATCATTCTTTTCTTTTGTTTGATTGCACCCAGGCATAGTCTGACCCATAAAACAGTTCAAAGAGGTAAAACTAATATGGCTATAGTCTTTCATTCCAATATAATATTTTTTAGAATTAATCCAGCTATAGAAAATATATGGTTTTTCATCTTCTTGAAAGAAAGAAGGGTATGCAACATTATCACTTGCTACAAGCATTACAGGCACATCAATACGACTAAGATCATCAGCTGTAAAAATACTGGGAGTAGGATATTTAATTGAAACACCATCAAGATCAACTACTGCTTTTATGCGAGAATCTTTATGTGTAGCACTTGCTCCGGCAACACCAAGAGCAGCCCACCCACCTAAAGAATATCCGGCAACTGCAATCTTATTAGTATCAATTTTGCCAATTCTGCTAAATAATGGAATACGATTTACCTTATCTAATTCAATCATTTTATTAATTACTAACTCTATATCATCAAGCCTATAGTCACAATCAACAACACCACTATTATTCTTACAAATAGGGGCTAAAAATTCTTGAGCAGTGGGAGCAGGAGCTGAAAAATTTAATTTTGAAGTAGATCCAGAACTAATAGCAGAAACTAATGTACGTATATTAATTGTTCCGAGATTATTCATAGAACACACTTTAATTCTATCTTCATGATCAGGAGCAGCAACCATATATCCCTTTTCCTTAACAAGATAAAGAATTACATCAGGTAAAAAATATGGGCACATACTTGAACCATGTGAGAAAACTATAAGCGGCCTGCGAGTATTCAATGGCATAGGAGACCAAACTGCAACTTTAAGAGTTGTCCCGTCAGCACGTTTTATAAAAAGAGGTTTATAGACAATATCTCGCTGAGAAAACAAAAAATGGCTAGTTAAATCTGAAATAGGATTAGATTTTGCAGCAGTTGGTCTATTAAAAACAGAATACCCTGTAAAAACTCCAAAATACAAAATCAAAATAATAACAAGTATAACAACTATTAAAACTATCCAAAATATTGGATTATTAAAAAATGATTTACTTTTAGCCATCTTTTTTTAAGATAATGTATTTAACCAACATTATAAATTATAATTAATTCAAGGAAAAACTATTTATAAAATTATGTTTTACACATAACTTGCTAAAAGTGTCAATCTATTAATATACTTCATTTTTAATAATTATGTTAAATCAATTTAATTACATATTACCTTAAGATATTGAATGTAACTTTATTCAATCAATCACCTAGTTTTATTATATCTTTTATCCATTTTAAGGTATCATTTTTCTATCATTTCATAGAATTTCACAATTCTGTTACATCCCAGTCATCACA
>CAYIXS010000065.1:0-3653 GCA_964367445.1 Candidatus Woesearchaeota archaeon
TGAAATAGTTAAATTTTTAAAGAATTCTTTTGTATTTCTTTATTATTAAGCCGCCGTAGCTCAATGGCAGAGCATTTCTTTATAAGAGCTTAGCTGCCTTGTAAGCAGAAGGTTACCGGTTCGAATCCGGTCGGTGGCTTATTTTCTTTTATATTTTCCAATTAATTCAACTTTCTCTATAATATGATTTTGTATTACTTTTAATAATTCTTGTTTGGTTGAGCCCCCTGGTAAATTTAAAGATGTGTCTAATGCAAATAATTTAAAGAAATATCTATGTTCTCTATCTGGAGGGCAAGGGCCACCGTAGTTTGTGTTTCCTCTAGTATTCTTACCTAGAACACCTTGAGGATTTGTTCCTTCTGGTATTTTTCTTGTGCCCTTAGGTATGTTCCATACAATCCAATGGTCCCACATTCCATCTGAACGGATAGATCTTGGTACATCAGGATCTTCCATTATTAAAGCAAAAGTTTTTGTTTCTGATGGTGGGGCCTCTATATTTAGTTCTGGTGATATGTTTTCTCCATCACAGGTATATTTACTTGGTATGGTACCATCGTTTCTAAATGCTGGGCTTGTTAGTTTCATTTTTACTCCTACTTTTTTAATACAAAAAGGATATTTTTTCCAAATAATTTTGAATATATAATTTTAAAATTAGTTTTTTTAATTAACTTTTTTAATTCAAAATAGGTGAATAGATAGTAGTATCTTTTGTAGACCTTATTATTTATTTTCCATGAAACATAAGTATCTTTAGGTTTAAGTAAGAATTTTAACTGTAACTTATTCCAGACTGTTAATAAAACCAAACCCTCTTTTTTTAAAACGCGATATGTTTCTTGCAATGATTTGAATTGTTCTTCTTTTGTATTTAAATGATGTAAAGAAGCTAAGTGTAAGCAATAGTCAAATGAATTATTTGGATAAGGTATTTTTATAATGTTTGCTAATTCTAAATTAATTTTTATTTTATTTTTATTGGCCAAATCTTTTGCGTTTTTTAACATCTCTTCTGAGAAATCTATGCCGTAGCATTCAAAATTTAATTTTGCAAATGGAATTATGTTTCTAGCATTACCACAACCTATATCTATAACTTTTCCTTTGTTTTTACAGTATTTATTTAGAAACCAAATTACTTCTTCTGTTGGCTTTTGCCTAAAATTGTGCCATTGAAGAGCAATTTTATTCCATATTTGTTTCTGGTTCATAATTTTAAATGGGCCTGCCAGGATTCGAACCTGGGACCTCCTCTTAACGAAGGATTAGTTTTCACGTTTTCCCGTAATTTCATACTCAAGGAGACGTATGTTAACCTTTTTAGGGTTCATAACCGCTAGACTACAGGCCCTTAGAACTAATCTTTTGGTTTATATTTTTAAATCCTTTTCTTAGTAACTAACTTACTTAGTAACTTAATAAGTAAACTTTAAATACTATAAGAAACTACGTTTCTTATCATCTTCCTTTTAAAGATGATGAGGAAAAAGAGTGTGAAAAAATATTTACTTCTAATAGAAGATGAGAAGCTTTGGGGTAGATTTAAGTCTATTATTAAAAAAGATATTAACACTGAGATTATGGAATTAATCAAGAAAAAAATAGAGGGTAAACCATGATAACCCTTTTAGGAAAAGCCCTAATCGACAAGTCGATGGGGCCCAGTTGTAAAACAACTAAGGCGTTCACGGAAAAGAAAGCCTTGGGAAAAAGAGGGCAAGTAACTGTTTTTATTTTATTAGGGATCTTAATAGTTGTAATAGCTGGTGGAATATATTATACTGTATCAAGACAAAGCCAAAGTTTAGAACCTAAAGAAAAAGAAGTTCCAAGCCAGGCTCAAACTGTTAATCTATACATAAAACAATGTGTGAATAAAGTTTTAGAAAATGGTGTGAATTTAATTGGAAGGCAAGGCGGATATATTGAAATTCCTCAAGATCCAGTTGGTGTTGGGGAATTTAAGAATTATTTGCCTTTATCTCTGAATAATAAAGTTGTCTATTGGTATTATAAAGCTGATAATAATGTGGATTTTATACAAAAACCAAGCATAGAAAGCATGGAACAAGAAGTTACTGACTATATTAGTGATAATTTAATGAGTTGCTTAGGGGAATTTAATGATTATCAAGGATTTAATGTTAGAAAAGGAAGAATAAGTGTTTTAGTCGATATACAGAAATCTAAAGTTGTTACAAGAGTTGATTTTCCAGTAAGAATTGAGAAAGGAGATTTTAACTTTGATTTTGATACTTTTTACGGCGAGTATAATGCTCCCATGGGTGAATTATTTGAAATTGCTGAGAAAGTTTATGATAAAGAACAGGGAGATTATTTTTTTGAGAAAAAAACACTAGACATGATGAGTGTTTATGATGAGATTCCTTATATTGGTGAAGTTGACAGCTGTGTTGCTCCTATTTGGGTTAAATATAATGTGATTAAAGATTTCAAGAGAATAATAAGAGATAATACTTTGTTTTATAAAATAAAAGGAACTGATTATGTTTTAAGCAGAGATAAAAATTCATATTATGAACTTGATGCTAATGTGGGAAATGCTAAGGATGTTCACGGGAATTTCTTATTTTCTGAAACATGGCCATTTACCCTAGAAGTATTTCCTGAAGAAAACGGGCTGTTGAAAGGACATAGCGTGACTGAAAACTTAGGAGAAGCAAGAGGATTGGCTGAAGCCTTTGTTTGCATGAGCACTTATGAGTTTATTTACAATGTGCAATATCCTGTTTTAATAATATTAAATAAAAATGATTATACTTTCCAGTTCAGCAATATGGTTGTAATAGACAAGAATACTCCCAGAGTGAATAAAGATGAATTTTTTACTGTTGACAAAGAATATGACCAGAGATTCTGCCAGAAACAGATTGATTTTAATGTAGATGTTGTTGATGATAAATTTAATGTTATTGATAAAGCAGATGTAAAATATAAATGCATAACTCATTCGTGCAAATTAGGACAGAGCGATAATGGATTGTGGAAAGGGCAGGTTCCTTTATGCATTAATGGTGAATTCGTTGGTGAAAAAGAGGGGTATCATTTTGGAAGAGCACAAATCAGCACTAATGAACCTGGAAATGCCTTATTGGTTTTAGAGAAATTGAAGAAAATTAAAGTGGAGGTTATAGCGATAAGAGCTGGTAGCGGGGAAGTGAGGGAAGATGAAAAAATATTTATTGATTTGGAAGAAAAAAACAAGAAATTTAGCAGATTTATAATTTATCCTGAACAAAAAGAAGTTGAATTAATACCTGGAGTTTATACTGCTAAGATATTTATGACTAGTCCTGTTGCTGGAGGTTTAACAGTTCCTGAAAAAACAATT
Source organism: Candidatus Woesearchaeota archaeon (assembly GCA_964367445.1). Taxonomy (GTDB): domain Archaea; phylum Nanobdellota; class Nanobdellia; order SCGC-AAA011-G17; family JACPIM01; genus JACPIM01. Next base: position 3,359 of record CAYIXS010000065.1, read on the forward strand.
AATAACTGTGCTACTGTTCCTAGAGGAGCATTTGGTGCTTTGTTTGGAATAAATGAGGAAAAATGTGAAGATGTAACAATACCAAGCACTACTGTAGATCAGATGATGACTGGAACAAAAGATTTTACTTTTTTAGTAACTGAAAATGATCTCAAGAAAAATAAATTAATATTTTATGCTCCTTATTATGGGGTTGTAAAAGATGTAAATGATATTGGCAAATTAATGGAACAGGAGGGAAAAAATCCTACATTCGAATGAACAAAATTAAATTAATTGGAATATTTTGTATTTT
>CAYIXS010000066.1:0-3521 GCA_964367445.1 Candidatus Woesearchaeota archaeon
AAAATGCCAACTTTAACATTAGCAATACCAGAAGAATTAAAAAATGAAATGGACTCAATACCAGAACTAAATTGGTCTGAAGTAGCTAGACAGGCCTTTTTACAAAAAGTAAAAGAATACAAACTATTTAAAGAATTGATATCAAAGTCCAAATTAACTAAAAAGAATGCTAAAGAATTAGCCAATAAGATTAATTTGGCAGTTTCTAAGAGATTTACTGAGGGAGCATAGATGCAATTAGTCATTGATGCAAACTTAGTTTTCTCTATGATCTTCTCAAAAGCAAAAGGAGTAGAAACTAAAAAACTGGAAATACTTTTCTCAAATAAATTTGAACTTTTTGCTCCAGAAATTTTAATTGAGGAACTAGAACGTAATAAAGAAAAGATAAAGTTAAATTCTGGTTTTTCAGATATAGATTTTGATAACTTCATTAAAATATTAAAATCAAGGATTACCTTATTGTCATCAAAATATTTTTCAGATAAAAAATCGGAAGCTGAAAAAATCTGTAAAGATCTAAAAGATTTAGCATATTTTGCTTTGGCATTAAAACTAAATTGTCCTATTTGGTCAGGAGAAAAATCATTTAAACAACAATCTAAAATTAAGGTATTTAACACCAAAGAACTAGTAGAAGAATCAAACTCGTTAGATAACAAATTATGACTTTCTTTAAAAACTACTCGACTCTCTTCCTTTTTTATTTTATTAACCATTTTTTCTAAACAATAGCCTCTTTATTATTCTGTAAACAAAATACAAAATTAATATTAAAGTTGAAATAGTGGAAACAAACCCGATATAACCATAAATGAAAACTTCTCTATCTAAACTTAAACCATAATATAAACTGATATTAAAAAATAATAATCCTAAAATAAGATAAAATAAATAAATAAATTTTTTATTTCTCTTTGAAACCTTCTCTTCTTTTTTAGTTATTTTTTCTCTTATAAAATGGCTTGGTAAATGATGTATTAATCTTTTTCTTTCCTTTATTTTATTAAAACTAGAATAAAGATAGTTTCTTAGTTTAGCATTCACATTTTCAAAATCATTCCTAATATTAGTTAATAATTTTTTAGTATAACTTTTTAAATCCAAAAATATGTCTTTTAACAAAGAGTTTTTAGAAACGGGCTTAACTAGAAGATAAATTTGATAAATAATCAACACTAAACCAAAAATATTCCCAAACACAAAATACTTGCCTAAATTATAATAGATTAAAATAAAAGTGAATATCCCGTAAACTAAAGCTAAAATTAAAGTTAAAACCAACTCATGAGATAAATTTAAATACTTATTATTACTATAATTATTTACCGTGTGAACAGTCTCTACCTTGTTGAGGGACTTTTCTCTATTTTTTATCTTTTTCCCATTTCTCTTCTTAGTATAATTCACTTCTTCCACCTCTTTTCTATTTTAATCTTCACTCCATTTCACCTTTTTCAATAATCTTCCAATAACCCCCCTTATCGGGACCAATTCTTTTTAAAATGCCTTTTTGTTTTAACTGGTTAATATTCCATTCTATGCCCTTTATTGAAATCTGAATTTTCCCCGCTAATTCCTCTTGGGTTATTTGTGGATTTTCCTTTATTAGATCAATAATTTTCTCCCTAGTTTTCTCCCTAGTTTTCTCCCTAGTTTTCTGGACTTTTCTTAATTTAAACTTAGCAATAAAGTAGCCATTGGTTTCAACTTCAAATCTTACATTTCCGTGTTTTCTACATTCTTCCCTAATCCTTTTTATTCCGGTCCCAATTTTTTCAACAAGACGAATTCTATGAAATAAATCTGCGATAAGTGGATTTCTTCTAACAGCCAAGGTTCCAAGTTTTTCCTTAGTCAAGGGCTTCATTAAGCCACCAATATTAGTAACAGTTAATTTATCATCAAAAATATCCACCTGAACATTAGCGCCTTCTTCAAGATAATCCCTATGCATAACTGCATTTAATATTGCTTCTCTTACAGCTTCAATAGGATATTCTGGAATTTCTTTCCTATATAGTCCCTTGATTTCATATTCAAGCCTCGTATTTCTCTTAACAAATTCAACAGCCTGCTCAACTTGAGTAACTAAGTCTTCTTCAAAATCTTTCCTGTCAATAACATCAATTTTATCAGTCCCTTTATACCTTGCACATGTAACGTAAGCATTAATTAAAACTTTTTTTGGATTTTTAGTAAAAAACAATATTCCGGTATTGTTTAAGAATCCGTTTTTATCTGCAACACCCAAATTTAATAAAGTATTTTTATTGGGTTTCTGTTTAATTTCTGCTCTGCTCAGATATTTAGAAACAAGATTATGATCATATTTGTTGATATTTGTTATTTTTTTATCAAACTTTAGTTTTCCTTCCTCACTCATAAAATCAACAATCTCATCTCTCCTCATCTTTTGAGAACTAGTTCCTTGCCTTATGAAAAAACCTTGAGAACATTTGTATGGTTTATCTTTTCCTTCTTCAATACTAATTATTAATACATTTCCATGTTCTTCTAGTGATATCTTTATTTTGGGGTCACAATTTCTAGCTGTGTCCTGTATTTGTGACTTTAATCTGTTTGTTATTTCAATTCCTTTAACAGTCCCATCATCTTTAACGCCTAAAAAAATCTTCCCCCCTTCAGAATTTGCAAATGCACAAATCTCCTTTGCGATATTTTTTGCATCAAATGATTCTTTAAACTCTATATTATAGCCTTCTCCTTCTTCCAAAATAAATCTTAATTCTTTTTCATTCATTTTCGTTATCACCATACTTTATTTTCATACTTCTTTTTTTCTTTCCTGTACTGCAAATACAATAAAATCAAAATAATAATTATAAATAGAATTAAATTGTAAATTCCCTTGTAATAAACTTCTTCTTGTTTTTCTTCTTCATATTCTCCTAATCCTAATTCCTCAATAGTAATATTATTCCTGTCAGATTCAGATATAATTTCAGAAAAATACAAAACAGTTTCATTTACTCTTTTATGGAGTTGATAAGAACCATCGGTGCTTATTTCTCCCTCAATTATTCTCATTCCTATTCCAGAAATAGTTGTAGTACTAGAACTTGTGCTTGTACTTGTAGTTGTTACTATAATTCCTGGTATAGTTGTACTAGAGGTGCTTGTGCTTGATGTTGAAGTAGATGTTGAACTGGTACTCGTAGTAGTACTTCCTTCTATAACACACCTATCAGGAGCCTTACATCCATTTTGATCAAAACCACCAGGAACTAATTTCCCTCCGCCCTTGCATTGTTTAGGAAGCCATACAGGACATTTTACACATTTATCAGGTAATTTACAGCCCCTAGCATCTTTTTTACCAGGAACTATCTTTCCATCTTTGCACCAATTTTCATTATGTATCTCTAAAGGAGGACATATAACAGGTTCTTTTTTCTTTAATTCATCTATTAGTTTATCTCTCTCTTCTAAAAGATCTTTTATTTTTTCTTTTAATCCTTTTCCCGAGGCTTTTCCTAAAAGGCTCTTTTCTTCTTTTA
>CAYIXS010000067.1:0-3248 GCA_964367445.1 Candidatus Woesearchaeota archaeon
TCAATTGTTTACTTCCTGTTGTAATGCGAGAAACTTCTTCTCTTTTTTTTGCAAACTCTAAACCATTTTGGAAGCCAAGATTCATCATTTGTCTTGCCGCTTGAATGGCTTTTCTTGCTGAAGATTCTCCTAAACCAGAAAGTTCACTTAAATCTTTAGGGCTAAGAACAGCAATACCCATTAAATCAAAAATTCCAGCTGCCTCTAATTTTTCAACTGCAGCGGGGCCTATCCCAGGAAGATCTGAAAGTTTTGGTTCTTTTTTGGATTCTTTCTCTTTTTCTATTTCAGAATAACTTTCATCTTTTAATAGCTTTTTTTCTTTTTTCTTAGATGATTTTTTTTCTGTCATTTTAATTCTCCTTCTAATTAAAGTTAATATTTATTAAGCTTATAAGTATTGCCTAATTTTATTATATATGTATAAAAGTTGGTCAAGCGTAGGTAATCTGATTAATTTAACATTCGAATCAGGTATACAAATGGCTCTTAATCAAAAAAAGTAATAAATTATTAATACCTATTGCTTTCTTTCTCCTGTTATGGGTTTAAGAATAGGTTCTAATCCAATATGATTTATAGAGTAACCTTCAATCAATAGAAAAACCGAAAACTAGAAAACACTCTAAAACCCAAAAACAAACAACACAAGAAAAATAATGATATCAACAAAAATCATTGTTAAAAAAAATATTTCTTCAATTCTTCCTGCTGAATATAATGGTCCTGAACATTTTGCTTTAAACGGCCAAAAAGGCTGAATCCCCTCTTTTGTAAAAGAATCGCTTATTAAATGCCCAGAATAGCCGAGAAAAAATCCAAGAACTCCAATTGGCCAAAAAACAGAAATTAAAACTGAAAAAATAAAAGCTATTGTAAAACTATGGAAAATCCCCCTATGTTCAACAAAAAATTGCATCGGCCTAAAAACTGTATGCCTTCCATAACTAGAACTACTGCTGTCTAAATCGGGGATCATTGTTGCTAGCAAAACCATTAGAACAAAAATAATTTTATTTTGCACATACTGCAAAAAAAGCAGTATTAAAAAAATTGAGATAGCTGTATGAGTTCTTAATAGCATTTTAATTTAATGATGTTTAATAATTTTAAAAAGAAAATTAATTAATAAAGATTGTGTTAAATTTTACCATTATGTAAATTGATAACAATTGTATAACAAGAACACTAAAAAGAAGTTATCTCAATTTAGATTACGCTTTTTTATTGCAGATAAGTTTATATTTTATACTTAAATCAATTTTCAATGGAAAAAAATTTAGAAGAAGAATATTATCGGTTTATAAAAAACTTTTCTCAAAATTATGAAATTGAATTGGGGCAGGTAAAAGGAATTAATGCACAAAGAAGTTTTGAAGGATTTGTTTGTAGTAAAGCTATGTCTGAGCAAGAAGATCCTATTATTGGACTTTGTGGGATATATTTAAAAGATTGTATATATCTGTATTGTTAACTTAACGGGTGCTGGAAAAGGTTAAAAATGTGAAAATTCTGTAATATCTATGCCAATAGACAATAACGAATTAAGAAAACTCCTAACAGAAATGAAAAAAATGCACATTGCAGGAGAAAGGGCAGGATATAATGAAGCAGTAAGAACACAAAAGTTCATTAGATTATTACATGAATGGGCTTTAAATCAACTCAAAAAAGTAGGAATTAAAGAAACTGACAAGATTAAGATTTTAACAGAGGCGAAAGTTCCAGGTTACTTTAAACTGAAAAATGTTGATATTGTAGTTTTGCATGAAATAGCTGGACCAATTTTAATTCTCTCTGTGAAAAGTCTAATGTCATCAATAACTAATAATTTCACAAACACCTATGAGGGAATGATTGGAGATGTTATTGGATTACATGAAAGGTATCCTTATTTGATTATGTGCCATTTATTCCTTATGCCTAAAGAAGTTCTGAAAAGAGAAGAAACATACCCTATTAATTATTATGCAAGATTATTAGGTAAAATTAATGGTAGAAAAGATGAAGTTGACGATGTTAAGAAATATGAAAGAATTGGCTTATTGTTAGTTGATTTTAAAAAAGACATTCCTGAAGTAGTTAAGGAAATTCCATCGGATAAGAATTTAAGGATAGAAAATTATTTTGACGACCTTGCTACTTTGTATAAAGATAGAATGATATGGGCAGAGACTAAATAATAAGTCCATATTTTTCTTTCAGAAAATTATTAACTTTATCCTGATTTTGTTCTATTAAAAACTTCTTTTCTTTTTCTGTAAAGTTAGGGATTGAAAAATCGCCCAATAATCTCTTTCCGACAACATAGAACTCATTTCTTATTTTCTTACCTTGCATTTTTACATAATACCAAAAGACATTAGAGTTTAATATTTTGTTTAACCATCTAACATCATTGTTGCAGACAATTCCGTAACCCGCAATAAATAGAGAATCATCATTTAAAATTTCAAATCTCGGCTCGGGCATCATATTTGGGCAGATTAGTTTTTTACCTACTGCATTATAACCTTGCACACGCCCATAAGCATACCATTCCCCATAATCTTTAATTCTATCTCTACCTTTATCTCTTGTCATTAGTTCTGCTTTTATGTCTTTAAAATAAGTATAAGCAAGAGGATATTTCTGTTTTAATATTGGTTCTCTTATTACTTCGTATTTTCCGTTCTTTAACTCATAAGGAAAAATAACCCACCCATATAATTCTTTTCTCTCATTTCTTGATTTGATATTGTTAGCAAAAAGCAATTTTTTAACAATATCTTTCTCTATTTCATATTTTTTACCCACTTGTTCTTTGATAAAGTTATCTCCTATTTTATTAATTAAGTATAGACTATCTCTTAATGTAGCTATTCCGATTCTTATAGGATATTTTGAAGAAAGTTTAATCTCTTGTCCAATGATTTTCTTTAAATTAATAATATGTTTATGCCCGTTTATTATAATTTTATCATTTGGCAAATCTTTGTAATTTTCTTTTGTAAATTTAATATTATCTAAATCCGTTAGCTCCTCTTTGTTTTGAACTTTATGATAAAAAAGATTTTCTTTCTCCTTTTTGTTTAAGTGAATTATGCTCGTATAGGTTATTACATCATCAAAAATCTGAAAGAAATTAAAATCTAAAATCTCATCAATAAACCTATTGTCTCTTAATATTCTTCTTATCTCTTTTCCTGCTTCCGAATCAAAATAACTTTTAGCAGTAATTAAGCAAATCTCTCCATTTGTATTAATCA
>CAYIXS010000068.1:0-3236 GCA_964367445.1 Candidatus Woesearchaeota archaeon
AAAGACAAAAAATTCTCTTTAAAAAAGTTGTTCAAGAAAAAGAGAAAATAAAAATAAAATGGGCTGGAAAAAGTTACCTTATTGGTTAAAGGGTGGGATTATTGGGTTAATAATCTTACTATTATTAGTATTAATATTGAGTTTTATAAAATGTTATGCTCCTACATATACTCTTTCTAATATAAATATGGTAGAATTATATAAACTAAAACTTCTTGAAGGAAAATGTACTTTTAATTTTGAAAATTCTTTATCTAATTTGGAATATTATTTATATGATTTATTAATTTTTAAAAGTTCTACAATTATACTAAGCTTTTTGTTAATTTGTTATAGTTTGTTATTAGGTTCCCTTATCGGCTTTATAATTGGCAAGATAAAATCTAGAAAATAAATTCAAATATTAATTCTACAACAAACCAGTCAAAACAGCAATTAAAATAATTCCTAATAACATTGCAAGAATAATTCTTTTCTTTGGATGATGCCTTGTTTCTGGTAATAAAGTTGAAGCTCCAATGTAAATAAACTCTCCTACAAAAAATGCAAGAATATAGACTAAGAAAGTTTCAGGAATGAAAATAATAGAAGTTAGTATTAAACCTAAAACAGGAGCAATAGCATCCATTATCAAAAAAGCAAATGCTTTTTTGTTTGACTGTTTATTCTTTAGCATAACTGCAACAGTATTAATTCCATCTGTCATATCATGGAATATAACTGCTAAAGCAACAATTAGTCCAGCTGCAAAATTAACCTGGAATGCAACACCTATTGCAGCTCCGTCGAGAAAACTATGAATTACTAAGCTACCAGCCCCAATAGGGCCCATTATATGTCCATGGTGATCATGAAGATTAGAATGTCCATGCTCCCCTTCAAGAGAGTGTGAAGCAAAATACTTTTCAAGAAGACTATAAAAGAAAAAAGCTCCAACAATTACAAGCATTACAGTTCTTACAGGAATATTAACTTTTTCAGCTATTGCAAGAGTTTCAGGAAGTAAATCTAAAAATGCAACTGCAATAATACTTCCAGCTGCAAAAGCAAAAAAATATTGGATACTTTTTTTAAACTTAAGAATGATAAGTCCTCCAATTAAAGTAGAAAAGAAAGTTGCAATGGCTAAAAGATAGATAAGGTTATTCATGTTTTGTAAATTAATATATCTTTACTAACTTTTAAACATTTTGTAAATAATCTTAAGCAGAAACCAACTCAACATGTTAAGTTATTACCATTGCTCAACTCTAATCCCTAAATTTTCAAAATGTCTCTTATCTCTTGTAATTAAAATAAGATTATTAGCTCTAGCAATTGAAGCTATCATTAAATCAGACTCCGGAATTATTTTACCCTTCTTACTTAAATTAAAATAAAGTTCTCCAGATATTTGGCACGAAGTAATTGTAAAGTTGATAATTGAAGAATTTTGAACAAATATATTCAGATCTTTAATTTTTTCTTCTTTTTTTGAATGCAAAAATGCTCCCTTATATAATTCACATAAAGTTATATAAGTTGTAAAAATATTCAGACCGTTATGGATGATAGTATTAATTTTATTTTTAATTGTTTCATTTCCCCTTAAAAATTCTACAATAATACTTGTATCTATACAATAATCTACCATTTAATTTCTCTCAATTTAAATTTTTTTCTATCTTCATAAATCTTTTTTGAAATTGCATCCCATTCACTATCATCTTTCCATATTCCTGCAAAATCCATTATACTTCTCTTTTTTGTTTTTCTATCATCAACTATTTCTACAACTACCTCTGAAAAAGACTTGTTGCCTTTCAAAGATTTCAGCTTTTCATATGCTTCATTTGACAAAGATATTACTTTTACCATGCATACGCATATGCATACGCATATATAAATCTTTCTACATAGATTTTTTCTTAGATTATTTTTGAAAATATCATCACCAATTCTTCTTAAAAAAATCAAAAAGTCCTTGAGTGTTACCACACCTTAAAAGGTGTGGTTTGTTTAGGACTTTTGGATGCTCAAGATACAAACCCACAATAAATCTTCAGGAATTACTAATTCCCGATAGTGCTCAAGAATATTATTCTTGACATGTGGAGTTTTATGTCAAGTATCTTGACATCAAAAATTTACTATTAAATTACATCAACCCAAATATCTTACAATTCCTGGGCGAGGTTCATAAATAATTCCGTCTTCCAAAGCTTTTTTTATTTCCTGGCTAATTAAAGAAGGTTCAACTTCTTTAAACTCTTCCATTAGTTTATCACTTCCAATTCCATTTGGTTCAGAATTTTTAATTTTATCAATTATTTTGTCAGATAAAGCCAGAATAATTTCCTTATTAATTTCTTTAGGTTTAAATTTATCAAATTCTAATTTTCTGACAAGTAAATATTTCGGATCTTTTTTCTTTATAATTTCAGGAGTAATATAAAGTTCATCATTATAAACCCTGATTAAACCAATAACTAAAACACTATCTCCTTGAGAAACATTTGAAAATTTATTAACATCATCTCCAAAAATTTTAATTCTTATTTGCCCAGAAGCGTCATCAATTGTCAAACTTATATAAGATTTTTCAGCAGAAGAATATCTATCAACAATATTTGCAATAATATTAACTCTATTTATTTTTTTATCTCCAAGCTCTATAAAGCTAAACTTATCTGCATCAAAAATTCTCTTGCCTTGTAGAACATCGCCTATTCTAAGTTTATATGCAACATGTCTTTTATAATCTGCCATTTTTTTCTTCCTCGTTTTTGGGAACCTTTTTCTTTAAAAGGTTCATTTTTAATTAAGTCTAAGAAATCCGAAGGCTATTTAAAGTTTTATTTAATGAAAGGCAATAAATTTTAGAGTACTAAAAACAACATATTTAAACCAAAATAATCTATATAAATAATGGGAAAAGGAGGATTAGTTCACATACTAAACACAATAACAGTTATACTAATAATTGTTATATATTTTTCTTTGCTTACTAAAGGGTCATTGAACTTTTCTAATCCTAATGATTTAATATTTTTTATATCATTTATCTTAGTATGGATAGTTACTTTTTTGTTATATATAGCTGCTTTTTGGGAAACAAAATTAAATAATATCTGGTTTAAAGCAGCTTTTGCACTAAACATTATTGATGTAATATCATTCTTGGTAGCAGGATATCTACTATTAAAAACAGCAAATCTAACAATAATTCAAGGAGCTCAAACAATTTTTGTACTAGC
>CAYIXS010000069.1:0-3216 GCA_964367445.1 Candidatus Woesearchaeota archaeon
TGTTTTATTATCTTATGATACAGTTGTTCATGGTGTTTTGCTGCTTCTGATGGGATTATGCCGTGAGTTTCACTTTGATACATATCACTCACATCTGAAAGTATTTCTTTTTTTGATGATACCACTGAAGAAGCAAAGGTGTGTGCTGTTGATTCTATAGACAAACATATCATGATTTCATTGTTCTTTTAAACATTTTTATATATGTGGAATCGTGCTCTTTTTTTTCTTTTGGTTGCAGAACAAAGTCTAACCGTGCTGTTTTGAACCAATTCAATATTTTCATGTGCTGGACTGCATTTTTATTATTTATCATGCTTTTTGCTTTAACACACAGGTCTGTTATGAAACTTATTATTTTTACTTCCACGTTGTCTTCATCTTCTATCTTAATTGGAGAATACATCTCTAAAGCTTCTAAAGGATCTGATGGCGGCCTATCATGAAGAATTCTATCTTTTGATTTAGTTGCCAGAAAAATGTGATTCACTATTGTTAATGGATGCTTTAGTTGGAACTCTTTAACAACATAGTCCTCTTTATTTTCTTTAAAAAAGCTAATTTTCAGTTTTGCTGAAATAGTTTTTGGATCAAAACCCTCTACTAATATATTTTTAAAAGTAATTTTACTCATGGTAATTTTCTAGATAAATACTCCAGATTTTTTAAAACTTTCTCTTTATTGTATGCTCGTAGCTTATTAATCAAGTTTTTATCCTGCAATTCGTCTGTTGACAGCGGAAGTGATATTCCTGAAATTTTAGTATATTTTTTTATGTAAAGTGAGAAAGGGCAACGAGATATTTTTCCTGATGGAGTCAATGAGGGGTCTATATTGATAAATCCCTCTTTTTTTTCATGCCCTGCTATTACTTTAATTGTTTTTAATTCTTTGTTTATTTGTGTTGCCCATTTATTTGTAAATGAATCTTTACTATCATTTAATTCTGAGTGAATATATCTTGCATAATATGAATGTGGGATTTTTTTATTTAAAAATAGATATATATGAAAAGAATTTCCTGTCCACATTGGAAAAACTTTATATTTTAAATTAAATGATGCCTCTTTTCTTATGGTTTCTATTAATTTTAATGCAACTACCTGTGCCTTTTCTGCTGGAATGTTTTTTCTATCAATATCGAAACATATTCTATCTATGGGCTTGTTTGTGTGTTCTTGATTAACTGCATAATGTAGTTCTGTTAATTTTCTTGGAACAAAATATTCCCAAATCTTTATTTGAGTTTTATTTAGTTTAGATCTAATATCTTTTAAATGAGAATTGCCTTCTCTTAATTCTAGGAATTTTTTATTAACATTTTTTATTAATTCATTTATGTATAATGGAGATTCATGTGACCCTCTTTTTATAAATTCCATGTCTTTTAGATAAGTTTTGGTTGCTATTTCCCTATTTTTTAAAAATTTTTTTAGTTTAGGAAATACTTCTGAATAATAGAATATTACGTCTTCTGACATAGGTAATAAAAAAACTTATATAGTATTTAATCTTTTTTGTTTTTATGGAAGAGGTTAGGATATGTGTTATTTGTGGAAAAAATCTTGGAAGGCAAGTATGCATAAATTGCGGTGCTTTGGTTTGTGATTATTGCTTTAGCAAAAAAAGAGGCCTGTGCTTAAATTGCATACGGGGAAGAGTTCTTAGAGTTTAAAATTTATGTGAAATAATTCTATTTTTTAATTACTATTTCGATTATATCTTTATGTTTTAGCTTGTAATCTTTTCCCAAAACGCGTTTTGTTCTAATATCTATTGCCCTAATGAAATTTTTTCCTATTTCTGAATGAAGTTTATAGGCGAAATCTAGGGCTGTTGACTGTTCTGGCATTAAAAAACAATCTGGCAAGACGCGACCTTGTGAATCTTCTAATTTATTTACGCCACCGGGAAAAACAGCAATATAATTTAATAATCTAAAAACTGCGAGATCTAATATTTCCTGTACCCCTGTTGAGGTAAACTCTTTTAAAATATTTTCCTTAATAAAATTCAACGCTTTTTTTTGCTGGTCTGTTAATTTAGTTTCATTTATTATATTAAAGTTATTTTCGCCTGGAATATATTTTATTAGGTTGTGTTTTGCCGCCTCTCTTAAGGCTAATTCTGATTCTGCTGAACATGATATTATTATATAATCTGGAAACTCCTGTTTTAATTTATCTAACCTGTATTTTGAACCTTCAATATCGATTTTATTTGCTGCGATTATGATTGGTTTTGTTTTTTTTCTTAATTCTGAAGACAAGGTTAGTAGATCTTCTTCTGACCATTGTAACGGGTGGTGAACTAATTTTAAAGAGTTTATTGCTTCTTCTACAATGTCTTCTGTAACTTTTAATCCTGAAAGTTGTTTTGCTAATGCTTTTTTTATGTTTTGGTTTTCCTGGCTGACTAATGCTCTTGAAAAACTTGTCCATCCCTTTTTCAAAATACTTAAAAACCAATAATCTAATTCTTTTTCTAAAAATTTAATATCGTTTGCTGGATTATATGATAATGGCTTTACCGGACTTCCTGTTTCATTTGTTGACCCCGAAACATCTACTATATGGATAAGTAAATCTGCCTGATTTAAATCATTTAAAAAAGACAAACCCAAGCCTTTGCCTTCGTGGGCTCCAGGAACTAAACCTGCAACGTCTAATATTTGAACTGGAACAAACCTGTATTTTTCTAAAACAAAACCCTCTCTCGGATTTGACACTTTATTAAATTCCTGAGCTACATCCTCTGTTTTTACATAACCTATTCCAGTATTTGGTTTAATTGTAACAAATGGCCTATTGCTTATTTCTACTTCTGCCAAAGTTAAGGCTTTAAAGAATGTTGATTTTCCTGAATTTGGCTTTCCTACTAAACCGATTAACATCTTTTTAGGTGGATTTATATGTTTTAAATAGTTTTTGAGAATAGAAATATTTATATATATGCATGCATGTATAATTTTATGACAAAGGTTATATCTATTTCGGATGATGTATATGATAGTTTAAAGAGTCTTAAAAAGCCTGAAGAATCATTTTCAATAGTGATTAGGGAACTAGTGAAAAAAAATAAGAAAGGTATTCTCTCATTAGCTGGCAGTTGGAGAAATAATGAAGAAATGACAAAAATAATGAAAAAGGTAATAGAAGAGAGGAAGAAATTTAAGGTAGGAAATTAATATGTATTGTTTGGATACAAATATTATA
>CAYIXS010000070.1:0-2968 GCA_964367445.1 Candidatus Woesearchaeota archaeon
ATGGGTTTTGAATCTGGTGAGGATTTACTAAGGAAAAGACTAAGTGTTATAAAAATAACTACCGGGTCAAAAGCTTTGGATGGTTTATTTGGTGGTGGTATTGAGACTGGAGCCGTAACTGAGGTGTATGGTGCTTATGGGTCAGGAAAAACTTCTTTGGCCCATCAATTGGCGGTTAGTGTGCAGTTGCCCAAAGAAAAAGGTGGGGCTAATGGAATCGCTTTGTGGATTGATTCGGAAGGAACTCTAAGACCCGAGTTCATAGAACGAATAGCGAAGGCATATGGTCTTGATACTAATATAGCTTTAAAAAATTTTAGAGGTGCCAGAGCCTTTAACAGCGATCATCAAATGTTAATGATTGAGAAAATAGAAGAGTTGATAAAAGATCAGGGATTACCTATAAAATTAGTTATTGTTGATTCCTTAATGAGTCATTTTCGTAGTGAGTTCTCTGGACGAGGTCAACTCGCAGATAGGCAACAGAAATTAAATAAACATCTTCACGAATTACTTAGATTAGCACATACTTATGATATAGCTATTTATGTAACTAATCAAGTTATGGCTAAACCCGATACTTTTTTTGGTGATCCTACTGAGGCAATTGGAGGGCATGTTCTTCATCATGCTTCTACATATAGGTGTTATTTGCGTAGAGGAAAAAAAGGAAGCAGAGTTGCTAAATTAGTTGATGCTCCAGCCATGCCGGAAAATGAGTGTATATTTGTGGTTACTGATGGCGGTATAAAAGATGTATAAAACTCATACTTTGGAAGAGTATGAAGAAGTTATGAAATTAAGTAAACATGGACTGCGTCCCTCTAAGATTTTTTCTCTTTTATCAGAAAGAGGATTTGATGTAAGTTATGGTGCCATATATGACTGGATTCATACAAGTAAAAAACCATTTCAGGATAAGATATTAAGCAAAATTTCACAACAAAGCAATTTTTTAACTGAAGAAAAGTCTTATATCTTCGGTGTTTTATGCGGAGACGGTTATATAAGAGTTCATAAATCAGGTAGTGGATTTTTGGTGGGATTAGATGTAAGTGATGAAGATTTTGCAGATGAATTTCGTAGATGTTTAAAAGAAGTTTATGGTCTTTTACCAAGTAAGAAAAAGAGAGAACTAAAATTTACAAATTTTTCTTCGAATCCGAAACCAAGATATGTTATAAATCTTACATCTAAACTGGTAGTGAAAGATTTGTTGCAATATTCTAAATCCTTTAAAACTAAAGAATGGGAGGTTCCTGAAAAAATTTTAGGATCTAACTCTAAAGTAAAATCTGCTTTTCTGAGGGGATTTTTTGATTCTGAAGGAAGCGTAAGTTTAAAAAAACCATATGGGATTTACCTGTCTGTTTGTTCAGGAAATGAATCTTCGTTACTTAAAATTAAGGAATTATTAAAAAATGACTTTGATATTGATTTATCTGTTATTCATTCTAAATCTGTTGTAAGATTAAAATCTTCTGGTTACAAAAATGTTAAGAATTTTTATGAAAATATTAATTTTACTATCAAAAGAAAGCGAGATAAATTAGTAACTGGTTTGTTGACTTATAAGAGGAAAGGTATAAGAAAGCATTCTTTAGAGTTTAAAAAGCACACATTGGATTTATTAAATAAATACAAAAGCCCTTACTTGGTTGCACATATGTTAGGTATAAATCATACTAGCGTTTATGATTGGAAAAAGGGTAGATATATGGGTAAATCTGAATTGTTATAGCGGGATGAAGCAACATAACTGAAAAAAGTATTAGAGACTTAGAATAATTTTTTTCTTTTTTTATTTTGTGCTATTATAATTATTTTCCTAGATAGGTTAAACAACCTTTATTAATCTGAGAATACGGTATTATTTTATGGTTTATTTATCAAAAAAAGATGCTGATAAAATTATTAAAAAATTAGTAAAAATTAAGAATAAAGAAATAATAGATATAATAAAAAAACTAAAATATACGGAAGAAAGAAAAGCTTACGCAAAAGATGATATCGGAATAAGAAGACTGCTTCAAAAAGCATTTGATGAAAAAAGAAAAGTTAAGATAAGATATTATAGCCCCCATTCAGATGAACATACAACAAGAATAATTAATATTTATCAAATTTATATAAACGCTATTATTGCTTACTGTCATTTAAGAAAGGATGAGAGGACATTTGTTATCGATAGAATAAATTCTGCTGCTATGTTAGATGAAAGATATAGTATTCCTAGAGGTTGGAGTCCTGAAAGTGTGATTTTAGATAAATAATATTGGATAAAGTATGGTAAAAAAAGAAAGACCAAAATGGCCGTTACAAAAATTAAAAGGAATGTATTTTGCCATGCATTGCTGGAGATGCAAAAAATTTGAGCTTCCTGTAGAAGAATATAAAGAAAAATGTGAAGAAAACATTCAAAAAATAATTAATGGTTTAGAATTAAAAGAAATGAGATTTAAAGAATTTAATGAAATTATAAAAAATAGCACTTTTTGTAAATTTGAAAGAAGAGAATTTAAAAATAATTGTCCTATCTGTAGAAAATTAGGAATTAAGTTCTAAAGGATAAACGCCTCCACGATTCGTATCACAAAAATTGTTACACAAAGTATGATAAAATGCGTAATAAGAAGTGTTATACAAAATTAGACTAATGATGCTAATTTATTAATGTTTCCACCTAGCAACTATAAGAATTAAACCCAAAGCAAACACTACTAACCCAGAGACACCACCAATATTCCCATTAAGAACTGGAATTGGTGAATATCCTAATATGGCAGTAATTGCTACTGCAATTATACATACCAATACTCCGTTTTTTCTTGATAATAATTTAGAAGAATGCTTCATAGATTTTCCGTAAGCTATTGTTATGACTAATCCAAGAACAAAAATCATAGCGCCAAGAATATCAATATCAATCTCCCATAAACTATAAGTCAAGAAATTAAGAAGAAATATT
>CAYIXS010000071.1:0-2783 GCA_964367445.1 Candidatus Woesearchaeota archaeon
TAGCCATATCAGGCATATCTAAATTAACTTTGACTTTAGTAACAGTATCATATTCCTCTTTTTCATGAGATTTTTTTAAAATAATTTCTTCCTTGGGTTCTTCCAAGGTTAATATTCCAGCATAAACCTTTCCGTTAATCCCATCAACAGTAACCTCTTGATGATCTTTTAAAATTTTAGTTGCTTTTTCAGTTCCAACAACACAGGGTATTTCTAATTCTCTAGAAACAATTGCCGCATGACATGTACTCCCACCCTCGTCTGTCACAATGCCAGAAGCCTTTTTCATAACAGTAACGTAATCAGGATTCGTCATTTCAGTAACTAAAATATCTCCAATTTCAATTTTATTTAATTCATCAGCGCCATGTATAATCTTAACTTTTCCAGAACCAATATGTGGGCTTGCAGCAAAGCCCCGTAATAAAATCTCTTTATTTTTTTCTTCTTTAATCTCTTCTTGAATTTTACCTTTTTCTTTTTCCTCAACTTTTTTCCCAATTGTAGTTACAGGTCTAGATTGCACGATATAAATCCTTCCAGATTCAACAGCAAATTCTATGTCTTGTGGTTTTCTATAATATTCTTCAATTTCCTTGCAAATATCAGCTAATTTAATTATCTCAGCATTAGTTAATTTTTGTTCACTACCTTCTTCACCTAAATTTCTTTTAATGTTTTTTCCCAGATTGCTTTCTCTGATAAGTTTAAAACTTTGTTTCTCTATTTTTTTCACTTTTATTTGCATGGTTTCAGGATCAACTACATAATGATCAGGAGTCACACTCCCAGAAACAATAGTTTCCCCTAATCCAAAAACAGCCTCAATTATGATTTCATTTTCACCAGTGTTAGGATCTTTAGTGAAAACAACACCGCTTTTTTCAGAATTAATCATTTTCTGTACAACAACTGCGATGAATACTTTTCTATGATCAAAATTATTTTTAACTCTATAATAGATTGCCCTTGAAGTAAACAAAGAAGCCCAGCATTTCTGAACAGATTTTATAACTTCATCATCACCCTTAACATTTAAGAAACTAGCTTGTTGCCCTGCGAAGGATGCAGAATTATGTGTTATTACCCCGCCCATTCCAGCAGCAAAATTCTCAACATCAGGCACACTAAAATCATAAACAAAAGAACCATAATTAATTTCTTCAATTTTCACTATTTTATCCCACACTATACTATCACTAAACACTTTTAACAATTGGACAGCCCCGTTATTAGTTAATATTTCTTTAAATTTATTTATGCCATAATTAGGATAAGTATTTATAGACTTATTCCACGGTATGCTTTCTTTTAAGAATCTCCCCTTTTCGTTATAGTTAACATATTTTTCTATAACTTTTTTTATTGTTTTATCAGCATAAAATGTTTTTTTGCAAGCAGGACAATGATATCTTTCTTTATTTTTATATCTACTACTTTTATTTATTAGTTGTATACAAAGTGGGCATAATGCAATTTCAATTTTCTGCTTTGGAAATTTTTCTTCTAAAAGGTCTCTAATATTGCTCGCCAAGTTTTTAGATATAAAAATTGAATTTTTAGATTCATGATGTTTTTTAGCTCTGTTATACTTATTTATTAAGATATTAAGTCTTTGAACCTTTTTATTATGAAAAAAACCAATATTATTTTTGAATTTTTCAGACTCTCTTGTGGGTAGATTTATCTCAAAACATGAATTACCCCCTCCAATATAAAATTCTATATTTAATAATTCTAATAATGTAGAAATTCCAGCAATTAATTTTTCAGATGTTGAACTGTAACTAACCGTTTTTTTATCAACAGAGCCATCTCCATCAAAACAACCCTTTAGATATTCACCAATAATCTCTTTAGAACACGAAAATATAAAAGAAGGTACTTCTTTGGTCCTACATGTTTTACCTTTACCCCTTATGTTTCTATTTTGTATACTACAATTTTCATTCAATAATCTGGTTAGCGTTTTGCAATATACCCTCAGGGTATGTTTATTTATTTTGTTTTCAGAGTTAATACCTAAGGTTTTTAAAAATCTTTTTACTTTATTAATTATATTAGTATTAGAATTAGTTACCATAACACAATTATTACCATATGTACTTCCTTCAGCAGTATACAGTCCTAAAAAATAAGCAAAATCTTTAGTAATTTTAATCTTTCTCGGCAAACCTTGTTGTATTTTCCAATTATTTGCTTGATTCTTAATCATTATTTTATTATCATGCTCAACTACCTCTTTCTTACTAATAAAATCTAGTATATCAATAGCATCTATAGACTCAAAGCCGGGTATATTTTTGATAACAGGCACCTTTTCATTTCCCTTCAATTCTGCTATACTTGTGACTTTAGGTTGTAAGGTTTCATCATCTAATACAATTAAAGTATGATTAGTAGAGATAGTTACATGTTTTCCTGTAGCTGTTGTTATTTTAAACAACTTATTATCATTAGTTTTATGTTGTGTTATGTGAGAAACTCTTTTCCATTTAACTTCAAAATTATTGTCCATAGCTGGTACAAATATTATATTTTCAGTATTGGCGATACTAACTAATTCTCTCATTTTTCCAAAAAATGGTTTATTATTCAATTTTACAAAAACATATTCATTTTCTGATATACTACCAAGATCCTCAGCAGTTGCACTGCTTCTGATTGCAACAAAGCTTTTTTCTCTTCCTGCTTTTATAATCTCCAGTGCTTGTTTGCTTGCTCTTCTTAAAACTTCCAAGTCAACATTTAAATTCTCATAAGCTTCTAAAATCTGCACCCTA
>CAYIXS010000072.1:0-2745 GCA_964367445.1 Candidatus Woesearchaeota archaeon
ATGCTAAAACACTAATAAAATAGGTTTATAAATATTGACAAAAATAAAATAATTTAAGCAACGCAAGTTTTAAATATAATGGTTACATTAATCTTTATATGCAAAAAAAAGGTCAAAGCAGTTGGCAGTTAGGACTGGGAGCAGCATTAATATTTCTTGGGGCTTGGTTATTTGGGCAATATCAAGGTTTAATAAAATTATCAGGAGTTATCTTTATAGCTTTAGGTATAGGTCTTATAGCAAGTAGTTGGAAATAATGAAAGACGAATTAGTTATCAAGAAAAACAAGCTTGATTTAAAACATCAGGCTTTATTACAAAAACTAAATGCAATCTATGTTGGTACTTTCGCTGGAATCATTTCTTTTGTAGCAACATGGGTATTTCAACCATCTTATCAAGAAACAGGTATGGCTATAACTTTAGCACTAATAATTATTTTTACTGGTATGTTAAACAAGACACAAAAAGAAATAAAAAGAAATTTAGAGGAGCTCGACAAAATAATACTTTAACAAAAGATGAAAACCTGCCCATCATGTGAAAAGGGGGAACTAATTGGGGTAGATAATATTATAATCGAAATAGAAAATTATGTTTTTGTAGTAAAGGGTGAGAGATGTATTAAATGTAATGAAGAATTCCCTTTTGAAAATGAAACACAAAGAGCGATTGAATCATCTAAAAAATTAGGTGTTTGGCCAGAACCTTTAAAATTGTATAGACAATTAACAAAAAGCGGACGTGGTTTGATATTTAGAGTTCCTATTGACTTGGAAAGACAACTTAATTTAAAAGAAGGCGAAGAAATAGCAGTCTCAAAAATAGGAAATAAAATATTAGTAGAGCCAATAAATATTAACCAAAAATGAATTTACTTATTTTTAACTTCCTTTTCCTTGTTTTTATCTTTGTCTTTATCTCCTGATTTAGAAAACGCATAAGCAGCAATTGCACCCACACCACCTATTACTAATAACCAAGTTAGACCATTTCCAGATTTTTCAGTCGCTCCAGAACCTATTTTACTAGGAACATCCTTACTAGGAACACCACCAATAATTTCTTTTTTGCCTGTAAATAAATTTTCAAGTTTCTCTTTTTTGACCTCAGTTTTAACAAGAGTATCTTCTAAATTTCTAATTTGTCCCGTTTGTGGATTAATGTTATATGTCTTAAGAACACCATTGTTTTCTATATGTGCAATTTGTGATAATGGAGAACCTTTTAAGTCTTTTCCTACCGTAAAGACACCATCCTGCACCTTAACCAGGGACTTAGTATTTCCAAATATATCCATATTAGTAACCTTATCATTCATAATTAAACCAGTTTCTCCTTTTTTTGTTACAAATTGTATTGCTGGATCCTTAATTTTGCCAATATCTTTAGGATCACCAGAAGTGATAAGATTTATTCTCCCATTTGCCATATCCAATGGAGTATTAACTGCAGGTCGTGTAGTAGCTGGTCCAGTCGTGGGTGTTTTAGTTAATTGCACTAAATCCACTTTCTTGCCATCAGCTAAAAAACTATGACTTCGTGTATTATCCAAGGAAGCAGAAGTTAACTCCTTTCCATTAGTGCTAACAAGTAAATCCTTCTCATTGTTGTTTAATAAATATTTAACATTCTCATTATCTTTATCATATTGCCAAAAAGCATTACTGTTCTTATCAGCAAAAAGATTATATTGGCCGCCCGTTTTTCCAGGATAGTCAGCAACCGGTTTCAAATTAACAGCTCCGCCTTCATTAATCGAAAGGCCTTTTATGCCATCATAACCAAAACCATCAACCTTCCCATCAACAGCGCTAATTTTCATTTCTTTAAGCAAACCATTATCACCAAAATCAGCACTCAAATCAGCAGTTTTTGTTAAATCAACGAATTTACCATTATTCAACTCTATTTGCTGATAATTCTGCCCTTTTGGAAAAACAGCATCATTGCCTAATTTTAAATGATTAATTTTTTCATAACTCCCAGTTTTCTGGTCAAAAACAACATCAAAATTATCAAATGATATTTTATCATCTGGGGTCTTGCCCTTAAGAGTCAATAATCCTTTTCCCTTAACCTGTCCATCATTAAAAATATTCCATTCTCCTTCACCAAAACTCTTCAAATCTTTATTTATCTTCGTGTCCACACCCCAAATACTTCCCTCATCAGGTATAAAACTACTTCCCTTTTCTAATTTAATCATTGGTTTTTCAACATCCTGCCCTCCTCCATCAAGAAACACATCTATGGTCCCTTTTCCATTTAACTCACCTAAACCCTTTATCTTGAACGCCTTAGCCTCTTCAAATTGAAAATTCTTAAACTCACTTAATTCTTCTTTTTCAAAATTAATTTGTCCACTAAAACTATCTGGTTTATTACTTATACTATTGGCCAGATCAAAGACATTTTTACCACACCTTGTTTTAATAGCCTCTTCAGTCGCTTTATCTATACCCTTAAAACCTGGATTCATCGCAAGATGTATATCTTTAGTTTTATGCCCAACATCATTAAAAGAACTTAGCAATCCGTTGCCACCACTCTGAACTTCTCTTTCATAAAGTTGAGTTAATTTTTCTTCGTCTCCTACTTCAATCCCACATTTCTGACCTTGTTGCATGTTTATAACAACTAAATTTTTTGGAGATACACTCTGTGCAGCAAAAACCTCGCTAAAACTAACAATAGAAACAACTAAAACAATAATCAAAAACACCGCAATTTCCTTTATTCCTCT
>CAYIXS010000073.1:0-2743 GCA_964367445.1 Candidatus Woesearchaeota archaeon
TTTATTTTTTTAATTTCAGATTCAAAAGTATCAAGTTTTTCTTCAAATACATTAACTGCTTCTTTGAAAATTTCTTTTATTTTAAGCTGCCCCCAGCTTTCTAATGAAAAATCAAAAGAATCATTTTCATGTGTTATTTCTATGATATCATTGTTAATATTCTTGCAAGCATCAATAATTTCTGTTGTGTTTATTAATTTTGGATCTATTTTCCCAGATTTGTCAAATATTACAGAAGGATATTTATTTTTAAATTCTGAGGTATCTTTCTTTTTTACATTAACTTTCTGCGTGTAACCATAATAGGCTAAACCGGGAATAAACTTAGAATGTTGTTTTCCCTTTCCTAAAATTGCTTTTGCTTCTAATTCTATCTCCTGATCTTTTAATAGTTTAACTATTAACATCTTTGGATATACTGGCTGTACTTTTGGATCTTGAGACTGTAAATCTGAAGCATATACATTAATAGGTCCTTTAATTTTCAAGTTTAAATTTAGAAATGCTCTGGGATCAAGATCGTTCTTTGCTTTTTCCGGCAGGACGTAAGAATCTAGATCTGTTTTTAATGGAATTAGACCTAACCTTAAAGCCAACATTTCATCATACAAAGCTGAAGAATTTTTATGTATAGAAAGTTCATCTATTGCTAAAGTCGGAACTTCTTCTGTTATTAATCTTCTCATTGTGTTAACAAAAACATGATTTACTTCTGTTATCCTAAAAGAAACACTATCTTTATCATGGGAGAGAATTTTGATATCCATAAAATTTTTTCTTGTAGATATATTTATAAAGTTTGCTTTTTTATTTTTGGAAGAAAATGGAATATGACTTTAAAAAAATTAGAGCAGATTTAGAAGAACTTAAAGTTCAACAAGAAGTAATGGCAAATATTGATAATCTTGTTGATATGGCTAATAGAGGAGAAGATGTTGCTTCTGGTCTTAGATCCTTGGTTTTTGGTCTTACTGATGAGGTTTCTGATGCTGAAAATAGTCCTTTAAATACAAGTCAACAGTATAGATTACAAACTGATGTGAAAGTATTAAAATATTTAAGAAGACTATCTGTTATGGATAATTAGTTACTTTGGTGAATTAATTAAACTCTTCTTCCTCTTTTTCCGCCTTTTTTACGGCATCTATCAGTAGGAATACCAGTAACGTCTTCTATATTACCAATTGCTAAGCCCATTCTTGATAAGGCACGAATTGCTGCTTGCGCTCCTGGACCTGGTGCTGTTGCTCCGTTATGGCCGCCAGGGGCTCTAATTTTAATATGAATTCCGGTAATCCCCTTTTCCATTGCTGCTTCTGCTGCTATTTTTGAAGCATTTATTGCTGCGGTTGGAGAAGATTCTAGCCTATGAGCTTTAACTACCATTCCACCTGAAGCTTTTCCTAATGTTTCCGAGCCAGTTATATCAGTGATATGAATAATGCTATTATTGTAACTAGCATAAATATGTGCAATTCCCCACTTCATATTTCTATTTTCAGGCATTTTCTTTTACTTCCTCAATAAGAAACTACGTTTCTTATAAACTTCCTTTGATATTACATTCCTTATCATCTTCCTACTTCTCCCTTATTTTCTTCCACAATATTCTTTTCAGGAAGCTCTGTTTTGAGTTTTACAGAAAATCGTTTTCTAGGTTCTGTTCTATCAGTCACTTTTTTTAATGGTGTTACTATTTTAGATTTTTCCTTTTTTACAATGTTTCTTTCCGGGTGTTCTGCATCTTTAAAAGATGAACTTGGAGAAAAATTTAGTTTGGTTTCCTCTTCAGTTGTTAACATATAGGAAGGAATATTAACTTTGTGATCTAAAACTGAAATGTGGCCATGGATAATAAACTGACGTGCTTGTTTTGGTGATCTTGCAAGCCCCTGCCTAAAAACCTGTGTTTGTAATCTTCTATCTAAAATGTCTTTAGTCTGTAAGTTTAAAACATCTTCAATTCTTGATTCTTTTGATAATAAATTAAGCTTTTGTAATTTCTGAAGCAATTGTTTTTCTTCTTTTTTAGCCTGTGATGAAGTTGCCGCTATTAACATCTTAGCTTGTTTTTTTATATTTCTTAAAAAATAAGCGGATTTCCAGATTTCTTTTTTGTTTTTTAAACCATAGGTATCAACTAAACTTGCTTCTTCTTCCAGTCTTGAAGCCTGCCATGGATGTGATGGTGTTGAATATTTTTTCTTTGATTTTTTTGGATCTCCCATTATTTCTTACCTTCCTTTTTATCGTCTTTTGAAGCTGCTGCTTTTTGTGCTGCAATCTTTTTCTTTTGAACTCCAACAGATCTTCCTTTTCTGAAATGAGATCTTGTTTTTTGTCCTCTTACTGGTAAACCAAGAGCGTGCCTAATTCCCCTATATGATTTTATTCTCTTTAATCTTTTTATATCAAATTCTTTTGTAAGTTTTAGATCTGCTGCAATTACTTGGGTATCCTGACCAGTGTCCGGGTCCTTTCTTCTATTTAATAAATAAGCAGGAAGTTTATATTTAATTGGATTTTTTATTATATCCTCTATTTTTTTTACTTCTTCTTGCGATAATGTGCCTACTTTCCTATACTTGTCAATATTCATGACATTGCATATTGCTGAAGACAAAGAATAACCAACACCCTGGACCTTGGTTAAAGCATCATATACTTGTTTACCGCCAAGTATATCAGAGCTGATTATCCTTATGATTTGTTTTATTTCTTCTGCCATTATATTAACACCTAA
>CAYIXS010000074.1:0-2729 GCA_964367445.1 Candidatus Woesearchaeota archaeon
TTTTATATCTTCCCCTTTTCTCAACTTTTTCTTCTAACCATTTTAAAACTTCTTTGCTGTTTTTACTTTTTTTATATCCATCCAAAACACAGTTATAGCTTTTATCAAAAACCCTATAATGCTTGCTTTCCAATGCCTGCCTAAATAATCTTAAATCAGTGGCTTTATCTTCTAGTTTTTTAGAAAAAAGACCCAGACCAAAATCAATAAAAACAATTTTCTTGGTTCCTTCTTGAATGATCATATTAGAGGTAGTTAAATCACCATGTACAATTCCTATATCATGCATTTCTCCAATTTGTTCTCCTATTTTTTCACATATCTCTTTTCTTTCTTTTTCATTTAATTCGTCTAAAATATTTTTAACTAATTTACCATTAATAAACTCCATTATTATCTTCATGTTTTTATCATCAGAACTAAAAACTTTAGGAACAAAATCTAATTTTTCTAATATTTTACTTTCTCTTCTGGTCCTAAATTTTCTTAATTTTTCATCAATTTCATTTAATCTATACCCTTTAGAAACTCTATATTTTATTAGTTTATTATCTTCTTTAGTCAAAACCGCTTCAGCCCCGATCTGTATTAATTCCATATTTTAATGAAAAGGATAAGATATTTAAACCTATTCAAGATTCGCAACATATAAATGAGTTATTAAAAAATGCCAAGAAACGAAAAAGAAACACAACCAGAAAGGATAGAAGATGTATTAAATAGAATGGAATTTAGAATAACTATAATTCCAGCAACGACAGAAACGTTGTTTCATTTAGCCCAAGCATATGATTTGGGGCAAGGAAGAATAGTTCACTTAATATCTATGGCTGCCAGAGAAAAAGGAGTGAGAGCTCAAGAAGAACCACCATATAAAAATTAGATAAAAAACTATTTAAACCTGTTAGAACAATATAATATATAAAATATATAATTATTGGGGGTAACAAGAATGTCAGATGAATCAGAGTTGTTACATGAAGATGGGAGAGGACCAAAACAACATCATCTAAAACCAAGAGTTGATAATACTATCGGACCAGGACCTATTTCTCTTTATGGACTACATACAGAAGAAGTTTTAAACGCACAAGAGATAGACGAATCAACAGGAGAATTTAAGATTACGGCGCTACCAGCAGACCAATATCTTGAAGCGATTACAGAAGCAGCTACAAATGGAAACCCATTATCAAAAGCAACAATAGAGTTTATTTTAGAAATAGCAAGAAGAAAAGGCCTAATGAATGAGAACAGCCCATTGTCATATCTTTTGGGACTAGAACCATTAAGTCCTAAACGAGGCGGATTAACGCCGAATGTCCTATACACACATTAAAACCCGGGAAATTTTCCTTTAAATTTTTTCATTAATTTGCTTGGATCTTTTCCTTTCATAACTTTCATTAATTTTTTAGCTTGCCTATATTGTTTTAATAATTCTCTCACTTCACCAGTAGTTGCCCCAGAACCTTTAGCAATTCTCTCAATCCTATTACTATCTATTATTTCAGGATCTTCTAATTCCTTCTTAGTCATAGATTGCATAATATATTTCCATTTCTCCAATTTTCCTTCCTGCACATCTAACATCTCTTTTGGAATATTCAAATTCCCCATTCCAGGAATCAGGTCTAGAATTTTATTTAATGGCCCTAATTTATTCATTGCCTGCACCTGTTCATACAAATCTAAAAAGTTAAATTCCCCTTTCAATAATTTTTTTCCCAAATCTTCTGCTTTTTCTTCATCAATAGCAACTTTGGCTTTTTCCAATAAAGCCTCTAAATCACCCATTCCAAGTAATCTTCCAACAAAACCTTTGGGATTAAACTCTTCTAAATCATCAACTTTTTCACCCACACCAATAAATTTGATTTTAGCTCCAGAAACAGCACAGGCCACTAAAGCTCCTCCTGCCTTAGCAGTTCCATCCATCTTACTTGCTATTACTCCTGTAATATTCACAGACTCATGAAACTGTTTAGCTTGTTTTTCGGCAGCTTGTCCAATATCAGCACTTATAACTAATAGCCTTTCATCAGGTTTTATCTCTTTATTCAGCTCTTCAATTTCCTTTACTAATTCTTTGCTTAAGGCATCTCTTCCAGCAGTATCTATTAAAACAAGATCAAATTTATTTAATTCTTCTTTGAATTCCTTATAGATTTTAACAGGATTTTTTTCTTTTCTATCTGAAAAAACTTTAATTTTTAATTTATTGCCTAGTTGCTCTAACTGATCTATTGCCGCAGGCCTGTGAACATCCAAAGCTAAAAAAGCAACTTTTTTTCCTCTGTTTTGATAATATTTCCCTAATTTAGAAATCGTAGTAGTTTTTCCACTACCATACAAACCAACAAACAGTATTTTATTAGATTTATTTTTTAAATTCAGTTCTATTTTTTCTTCACCTAAAAACTTAACCAATTCTTCATAAACAATATTAATCAAATACTCTTTCTGCGTTACCGCAGTAGGAACTTTTTCATTTAATGCTCTTTCTTTAATTTTATTGGTTAGTTCGAAAACAAGTTTTACATTAACATCAGCATATAATAGTGCTTTTTGTATTTCTTTAACTAGCTCTTCTATTAGCTTTTTATCAACTGTTCCAGCCCTAGCTATCTTTTTTAATATGTTTTTTAAAGAGCTTCCTAATTTGTCTAAAACCATGCTAAAACACTAATAAAATAGGTTTATAAATATTGACAAAAATAAAATAATTT
>CAYIXS010000075.1:0-2554 GCA_964367445.1 Candidatus Woesearchaeota archaeon
TTTAGTTAGTCGTCGGATACCCCACAGCTTGCTGTGATTGGGAGTTTCATTTTTAATAGATCTTTCATATCACTATTTAACATTAATATAGCACCATTAGTTGTAAAAGTACTTGCCTTTTCTAAAATACCAACAACACCAAATTCCTTGCCATTTATTACTAAAGTACTTCCAACATTGATTGGTTTGCCAAAAGAATCTTTAAGAAAATCATTTCCTAAAACTACTTTACCTCTGTCATTAGCATTTAGCATTCTCCCTTCTTCTAAACCAATATTCAAAGAGTCATAAACAAATTTCATTTTTTTAGGATCTTCTGGAATATCAGCAATATACTTGAACTGTCTTTCCTTGTTATAATCAACT
The DNA here is from genome assembly GCA_964367445.1 of Candidatus Woesearchaeota archaeon. Lineage (GTDB taxonomy): Archaea > Nanobdellota > Nanobdellia > SCGC-AAA011-G17 > JACPIM01 > JACPIM01. Next base: position 367 of record CAYIXS010000075.1, read on the forward strand.
CTTACAACTCTGATTAATCTTGAAATAACAAGTTTAACACCATTAATAGACTCAACAATTTTCAAATCATGATATGTTAATTTTCTTACAGAAGTACTTCCAGGAGGTCCAAATCCAGTACCAGCATTTTGAACAGTTAATACATCAACTGACAACGAGGAAAACTGTCCTGTAATTGTTTCTTGCAAACCACTACCAAGAGATATAAGTGAAACAACTGCAGCTATTCCAATAAAAACTCCAAGCATTGTTAGCCAGCTTCTTAATCCTCTATGTCTAAGATTTTCAAGTGCGAGAAGAAAATAATCCTTAATCATATTATTTGTATTATTAATAATTTGTAATCATTTCTTATTATTTTTTCTTAATCTTTTCCTTATTGTTCTATAAATAAAAAATAAGATAATAAGTATAACTACTATTCCAATATAAATAGGAGTTTTGCTGTTTTGTATAACTCCTAAATTAATAGCTTCTTCTTTAGTATAAACTTTTAATGGAATATCTATAATTTCAGTTTTGTCATTGTTGTTAAAATCTTTATATTCAATAACTCCTATTAGCTTAGCTTTATCTTCATTAAATATAACATCAAAGCTAGATGTTTCAAAATCATCAGAAGCAATATTTCCAATATAATTGCTTGAACTAGACAAAATAGTATAACCACTAGGATTAATTTTTACATTTACAAATTTTATATCTCCAAATCCAGAATTAACTATTTTTAATGTTATTTTTCCTTTTTGGCCTAAAACATTATTTTCAAGTTCTGTGCTTATTTTAAGTTCAGTATTTGCACTAACTACTACTCCAATACTTCCTTGCTTAATTATTTTTTCACTATTGCTATTAGTGTAACCCAATGTGTATGGAATATTATAATTCCCAGGAGCAATATCTTGCGACGATTTTATTGTAAAACTAAAAGTTTTTTCTTTATCTTCTTTTATTTTGTCAGTGCTTCTTTCACTTCCACCAATAGGTATAAACGGAAGATTTGTAAAAACTAGATTAAGAGAAACATCTTCAACATCTTCATTAATAGTGTTTCTAATAGTTATATCTAAATTTGATTCTTCTCCAGGGAAATGCTCTCCTTGATTAACATTACTAATAGTCATTGCAGAAACAAAGTTTAAACTAATTAATAATAATACAAATACTGTGAATACTGTTAAAATTGATTTTGATTTCTTTCTCTTTGCCAAGGAAAAACCCTTTCCTTATGCAATTGATATAAACCAATTGGTAAAGCAACACTTAAGACAAGGCTTTTTAATGAAAAATCTCCTATTTCTCTAAAAGGATATAAACTAATTTCTTTAAGATCATACAATGTTTGTTTTCCATCCTCTATTAAAGCAGAAGCTAAACCATCTTCTCTAACATTTCTTCTAAATGAATTTAAATTATACCCATATTCCATATTGTCCAACAAAAAATAATAGTTATATAAACCTTATTGTATTTTTAATTTTCCTAAAAATTCACTACTTTTTTCCAGTGATTTTCCACTTTCCAGAGACCTTCTTAGTTACTTTTTCTACTTTTCCATCTTTTAACCAATAAATTGTTTTAGCATGCTTCATAGCTAGATTCGCATCATGAGTTACCATTATTATTGTTTTTCCTTCATTATTTAATTTTTCAAGAAATTCTATTACAATCTCTCTTGTTTTTGTATCAAGATTTCCAGTAGGTTCATCTGCTAAAATAATCTCAGGATCATTTGCTAAAGCTCTTGCAATTGCCACTCTTTGCTGTTGTCCTCCTGAAAGTTGGTTAGGATAATGATCCATTCTATCTCCTAAACCTACTTTATCTAAAACTTTTTTAGCTTTTTCTATTCTTTCTTCTTTATCAATTCCCTGAAACATCATCGGTAGCATTACATTTTCCAATGCTGTTAGATTTGGAATTAAATTAAAACTCTGAAAAATAAATCCTATTTTTTGTCCCCTTATTTGTGCAAGTTCAGATTCAGAAAGTTGTTCTATATTTATCCCATCAAGAAAAATATCTCCTTTAGTTGCTAAGTCTAAACTACCAGTAAGATTCATCCCAGTTGATTTCCCACTTCCAGAAGGTCCCATAATAGCAACAAAATCTCCTTTTTCAATTATAATATTAACTCCGTCTAGTGCTTTAACTACGCTGTCTCCCATATAGTAATATTTTGCTACAT
>CAYIXS010000076.1:0-2521 GCA_964367445.1 Candidatus Woesearchaeota archaeon
AATTTAGCATTTAATTTATTATCATACTCATAACTAGTAACTTCTCCATTCTTAAAATTAAACAAATGCATAAATCTGTAATTCTCTTCAAATTTAATATCATCCTGAACATAAAATTCTTCTTTTACATTTATTTTTCTGCTTCCTCTTTTTAAAAAGTCAGGATGTAGCGGAATTTTAGCAATTCTAGTCTTATTTCCCCTTATCATTATCTTTTTAGGATTTAAAACTAAAAAATATCTATTTGCTTTTCTGTCAATTATTTTTTTATTATAAGAAGCCAAAGCATCCATGGAAATATTTACATCAGATTTATCTACTCCAATATCTTTAATGAAATTAACAATAGTTTCAGATTGAAAACCCCTTCTTCTTAAAGACATTACAGTTCCCAATCTAACATCATCCCATCCAGTTAATTGTCCTTTTTTTATTAATTCTTTAGCTTCACTAGTGCTTTTAATGCCACCAACAAAGAATTTCCCGCTATACATGGTTTCAGGATATTTCCAATTAAAATAATCAAAAACATATTTCTGTCTTTGATCAGAAACTTTCAAGTCAATTCCTCTTAAAATATGGGTCACTTTTAATTCATGATCATCTATTGCAGAGGCAAAATTTAGTAAAGGCCACACTTTAGCCCTAACTAAAGGATGTTTTCCTTTTTCAATAATTCTGAAGGCAATCCAGTCTCTTACAGCAGGATTAGGATGATCAATATCGGTTTTTATTCTTAAAACCGCTTCTCCTTCTTTATATTTAGCAAACATCTTTTTCCATTTTTTCATTACTTTTTTAGGATTTTCTTCTCTCTCATCAGAAATTTCACTTTTCCAAATTTTTCCCCTCATCTCTTCTTGTTTTATTGTATCAACATAAGCATATCCCATTTTTATTAATTCTTCAGCATATTTGTAATAAATTTTTAATCTTTTGCTTTGGATAACAACTTTATTAGGTTTAACCCCAAGCCATTTCAAATCTTTTTCTATCCAGGAATACGCTTCTTTCATAGGGACTTTTACCTTGGGATCAGTATCATCAAATCTTAGAATATACTTTCCATTGTATTTTTTAACAAAAAACCAGTTCCATAAAGCAGGCCTGCAATGACCAAAACTTAAAGGACCATTAGGATTGGGTGCAAATCTCATTACAACTTTTCCTTTTTTTGCATTTTCCAAATTAGGTATTTTTCTTTCAGTTTTAACTTCTTTTTTCTTTTTAATACCCCCTAGTTTTTTTATTTCATTCTCCTGTTCTTTAATGCTCAGTTTATTGACTTCATCAACAACATTTTTAGCTAGTTTTATTATTTCATTTTTTTCTTTAATTTTTAAGCTAGAGAAGATTTTTCCTAAAACTGCATTTAAATTTGCTTTTCCATTATATTTTACTGCATTTTCTAAAGCAAATTTCCTAATTTCTTCTTTCATACCGAATATTAAAGAGAATTCTTATATAAAGCTTTTTACAAACTATCAATAGGACTTTTTACCTTTATCATGTTTGGGGCAGCAGTATGTAAATAAATAAAGGTAGTTTCAGGGCTTTTATGTCCCAATAAAGCTTGAACTTCAGATACAGAATAACCATTTTCAATTAAATGGGTTGCAAAACTATGCCTAAGAGTATGGCAACTTATTTTTTTATTAATTTTGGCTTTTTTCCTTGCCTTTATTATTATTTGTTGCAAACTTCTGACACCATATTTTGTATTCCTATTAGTATTAAACAAGTAATTACCCAAACATAACTTCTCTTTTTCAATTAGTTCATTAATTTTTTCTTTTAAACTTTCAGAAATAATAAAAATTCTATCTTTATTTCCCTTGCCTTGTCTTACAAAACCATAATTTTTCTTTATGTCCAAATCTTTAACTTTAAGATTAATTAATTCTGAAACTCTTAATCCAGCAGAATACATTACTTGGACCATTAACCTGTGTTTTTCATTATCAATAGCAGTGAATAGACCTTTGACTTCTTCTTTTGATAGGACAACAGGTAGTTTTTCAGGAACTTTTGAATATTTAATGTTTAATTTCATTCTTTTACCTAAAACTTCTTCAAAAAAGAATTTTAAAGCATTTAAATTAACATTAATAGTATTTCCCGCTTTGTTTTTTTCAATTAGATTGTTTAAATATTCACGAACATCTGTTTTGCTTACTTTGCCTGCTTCTTTATTACACTTTGAAAAGAATTTATCTATGCAATATAAATAGGTTTTAATTGTTTTTTGAGAATATTTTCGTCTTAACATCTCTCTTGTTACAGTATAATGAATGTCCATAAAATATAAATATAGGTTATACTTTTATAGTTTATTATTTATAGAGAGAATACTAAATACCAAATTTATAACTATGTAGTTAATATAAAAAATTATTGGGCATATAGTAAAAACAGAGATTATAAGTCATAAAATAGCAGATTATTAAGAATTTCGTATATGAACAGTTAAGTGAAATAAAATCGCTCTTCCCACCCCATAACAAACAATAAGATTAATAAA
>CAYIXS010000077.1:0-2104 GCA_964367445.1 Candidatus Woesearchaeota archaeon
TTATAATAGTAAAAACCACCACCAGGGTTTTTGATCCTGGAACCACTCGATAAATTGAGAGTAAAAACCAACGAGAAATTGGTTAAGAATAAATGAAATCAAGAAAAGAAAATTTAGGATAAATTTTCAAAATAAGGAATTAGATTAAGTAACAATAAGAAATATAATAATAAACAACATAAATATTTAAAACTGAATAATAAAATCAAAGAAAATAATAAAATGGAAAAACAAAACAAGATAATATTAAGCATTTTACTAATAGGATTTTTACTTTTAGTAACTATTAATTTAGCAAGTGCAGAATTCTGGATATGTTTAGAGAAAAATGAAATGATAACTTACTGCAATAATTACAAACCTCCTTATACTTGTAGTATTAATAGCGGATGCCAGAAATGCATGTCTGTTTATAATGCTACTGGTAATTGTTATATTCATGGGGTATGGGGAAATTGCATGGCTGAAGAAGGACAGCAGTGTTCAAGCATTGGAGAAAATGGAACTGAAGTTGATGGAACTGCTCCTATAATAACTTTATATAATCCTATAAATAATTCTGTTTATGGTGAAAGAGCTGTTCTTTTAAACTTTGTATTAAACGAAGAATCAGATGTTTATTACACAGATGTTATTGATGGAAGAGGAAGATGGACAAGAGTCTGCCAGGAGTGCACTTCTTATAGTCATTCTAGGAGCTTTGATGAAGGATTTAACCATATTCAATTCAAGATGATAGACGGAGCTGACAATGAAAATTATACTGAAGTTCAATTCTTCATAGATAGTGAAAAACCAAGAATATCTAAAACAGAGCCAAGAAGAGGATTTGCAAATGGTGACTTTTATGTTCAATTTAGCGAGGAAAATCCTGAAACACTTGTACTTGGTTATGGTAATTTAATAACTGGTTTTAGAAATGCGAATGTTGATTTAGACTCTTGTGTTATTGACCGAACAAAAACAAATTGTGATATTAGTGTTAATTTAAGTGATTATGACGGAGAGCAAATAGATTATTGGTTTAATATAACTGATATTGCAGGAAATTCATATCAATCAAGGCCAAATACTGTAGAAATTGATAAAACCCCTCCTGTAATAAATAGCATGAATTATACAATTGACAGAACAAGAGTTACTTTTAACTTTAATGTAACTGAAGATAACTTTGATGCTATAGAATATCAAGATAACTCTGAATCAAGACCAAGATGGAGAACTATGTGTTCAAGATTAAATAATGAAGTTTGTACAAAAAGAATTACACTAAGATCTGGAGTGCATGACTTAAGCATCCAGGTTGCTGATGAGGCAGGCAATATTATTTCACCAGACGGCGGAAATGTAATAATAACAATTATATAATATTAAATATTATGGAAACCATAAAATAAAATGAAAAAAGGGTTTTTTCCTTGTCTGGCTGTCTTTTTCATAATTTTATTTATAACACTTGCTTCTGCAAATATTTTTATTAATGAAGTTGAGTTAAATCCTGAAGGTTCTCCAGATGTGGATGAATGGGTTGAAATATTTGCAAACTCTAATACAAATATAAGCGGGTGGTATATAACAGACAGAGATGGAAATGCTTTTTATTTTCCAAATATTAGTATAAGTCAAGATAATTTTTATGTTCTTGACAGTCTTGGAACTAATGAACTTGTAAATTCAAATGAAAATATTTCACTTTATAATAAATTTAATTCTTTGCAAGATGAAGCCTTAAATTTAAGTGATGTAAGTGATGATAATCAAACATGGCAAAGGCTTCCAGACGGAACAGGAAGTTTTGCTTTTAAAAATTCAACTAAAGAGGCTTCAAATCAGATAACTTCAATAAATTCTAAAGCTTATTATCCAGGATGTTTAGTTAAAGGTGATCAGATTACTTTAAGTGCTAATGTAACTGGATTTTGCATTAATGAAGTTATTTTTTCAATAAACACAAATGATGGACAGATAAATATCACTGGGAATAATATTGAAAGTGGCAATTATACTGCAAGTGTTAATTCTTCTTTGTTAAATGCCTATAACAATGTGTCTTGGACAGTTTATGCAAAAGATTGTTTTAATCAAACTGTGAGAAATGGAGATG
>CAYIXS010000078.1:0-1771 GCA_964367445.1 Candidatus Woesearchaeota archaeon
TTTAGTTTTGATAAAGAAACTTCTAGTTGTTTTTTAGAACTAATCATTTTTAGCCCTTGGAAAAGCTTTTCTTAAAAAGAAAACCTTGGAAAAGAAATGCTCTAAGACCCCAAAATTTATTTTTATCATTTTTTTAGCTTTAATAGGTCTCCTATTGTTAGGGTGGCATTTGAGAAATCTATTTTTTGATCTTTTACTTCTTTTTTTGGTTCATTTGACTCTATTAACGTTATCTTTAGATATTGTTCTAATTTCTTTGCCAAGGAAAATGTTGGTTTCAGGTGACCTTGTTCAAGTTGCTTAATTATTGACTCTCTTTCTGATATTTTTTTTGCTAAATCTTCCTGAGTAAGGTTTAATTTTTCTCTAGCGGTTTTTATTCTATTGGGAAACTCTAAGCTGATAATTTCATTTTCTTCTTCAAGTTTTATCTCTCTTGGTTTTTTTATTGAAATTGAAACTGCAGTTTTATTTATTAATGTACCATATTTTGTGCACTTTTTACAAACAGAAAGCGCAGATCCTTCTACTAAAATATCTGTTAAATTGTCGTGTTTTCCACACATCTCACAAGGTTTTAGATTTTTGATCATCTTTTTTATATAAGTAAACTAAGTACATAAATATTATGCCAAATAGCGCACCCAGGGAATTATAAGTTAAATCCCACATCGTGTTAATCCAACCACCGCCAATAATATCTATATCCCTTAGTATTCCCTCATTTAGTGAAGTATCACCTAAACCACCAAATTTTAATAAGCCTTCTCCTGTTCCAAATTTTAAAAATCCTAAAAACTCTGTTTCTTCTATAAGAGAGCCTACCCCTAGTGAAGCAAGCAGGATTATAATAATTATTAAGAAATTATTTGCCTTATTCTCAGAAAAAAATCTTTTTAAAAAATTAAAGAACATGATTGATACTGCAAACAATCCCAAGAAATGAGTAAAATGATCATATTGAATTGGTAATGGTGATGAACTATAGAAACCAAAAACACCCGATAGGTGAGAGATTATACCTAATATTAACAAGATAAAAGAGTAATTGTAAAGATTGATGTGTTTTTTTAAAAAATAGACTAAAGAGATTAAGAATATTGCTATGATTGAATCATTGATATAATCCTTAACATTAAAAAAATAAGCATACAATGAAAAGAATACAAAGAGCAGTATACTAAGGATATAAACGGTTGTTAATGACTTGTTACTTTGCATTTTGAATGTTTTTTTCAATTTCTTCAAGTGAATGTAAATCTTCTAATTTTATTTTTTCATTTATCAATATTGTCGGTGAAATAGTAAGGTTATATGTGCTTTTTATTACATTAATAGTCACTAAATTTAGGTCTAGTGGTATAGGTATCAGCATCATTTTTTCTCCATACTTATCCTTTAAGTCTTTTAATATTAAAGAAATTGTATCTTGTTTTGGCTTTTCTATTAAGGATGGCTTATCTAAATAAAAATACAAAACATTTGTGTAGTTTGCTTTACACTTTTCCTTTAGATAAATGCTGTTTAGCCAGAACTCTGTTTTCAATAAGGCGTAACGTTGTTTTTCATAAAGCAATTGATTTTCATCATTTAGTTTATTAGCATTTTCGTAGCGTTCTATTTTTAACCCTTCATTATAAACCCGATCTGCAAAATTCAAGTTTTCTTTAATCGCAGAATCACAAAACTCTGGTTTTAAAACTTGAAAATAACTACTCTGCAGTTTTGCATCTGCCCACTGTACTTCTACTATTTTATATTCTTCTCTTAT
>CAYIXS010000079.1:0-1715 GCA_964367445.1 Candidatus Woesearchaeota archaeon
CCTGTAATGGGAGATTCTGGAGAGGGTTATGAATGTATAGTTAGTATTGAATGTGCAGATTCTTCTTCAGAGTTTGGAGATAATCCAGGAACAGGACCTGGAGTCGGACAAGAAGGTTTTGTTGCAAAAGTTGGAGATGTAGTAGGAAATGCAGTTGAAAGTATCGGAAATTTCTTTAAAGGAATATTTGGTGTTGGAAAAAGCGAAGATACAAGTTCTGATATAGGTAGTTCTGATTCTACAACACCTTAAAAGATATCAAGTTTGAAATTTTACCTCTTTTTTAATTTATTCTCAGCCCACCAGCTATAAGTTATTCCAATTATGATAAGTATAGGAATCAAATAAAAATGATTTTTAAACAATGTAAAATTAAAGAAATAAACTGAAATAAGCCACAAGTCAAAAACACCATAAACAATAACTAAAGTAGTTAAAACTAATTCTTCTGCTTGAGTTGGAATTTTATCTACCTTTTTAGATAACCAAGCTCCACCCTTAACTCCAAAATAAAATAGTATTAAAACAATTGGAGTTAAGAAAAGAGGATTACTTACTCCAAGTAAATTAGCTATTGGTTTCCATATTGGACTTTCAAGTCCTTTTCCTTCTGCAAAAATTACATCAAGAAATGCATCAAGAATAACTAAACATATTAAAATTATCCACGCCCAAGTTTTAGATAAGACTGGTTTTTTCATAATAAATTAATCACTACCTTATATAAAAAGTTAATGAAATTGAATTTTTGAAATTTTTACTATGGATGATACTGTCAAATTATAATTAACTATCTAATTAATTAAAATAAATTATTAAAAAAAGAAAATAATGAAGATGTCAAGATAGTATGATATAATAGAAAAAGAATATATGGAATTGAAAAGAAGATACAAATAAAATGATATTAAAACTAGTTAATTAAATGAAATTATATTCAATATTTCAAAATATATATGTCTTATTGATTATTGATTTCAATAATTAAATGGATTTAGTACAATTATTAAAAAATAAGTTATACCCTGATATGCTGGCAGTATCAATTACAAATTGATATTAAATATTCATAGGTTTTACAATGAGTGACTTTAAGTTTACAATATTACTATGGGAAAAACTTATAAGTATGCCTTCTATTTAATTATTATGGTAAAAAGGGGTTTGATTATAGTATTAGTTCTGTTTTTATTGGTATTTTCTACAGGAGTTTATGCTGTTTCAACTGCTTCTGTTGATGATGAATTTAAAAAACTAGCTTATTATGCAGGAGAATATGAAACAGGCAATATAGACTATGTCCAATTTTTAGTTTACACTTCTTCAATAAAAGGAAAAATGAACGAAATTTTAGGTGCAACAGGTAAGGAAATGGGGGGAATCTTAAAAGAAGAGCAATTAAAATCTGTTTTAGGAGAGCCAACAGAAGAAACAAAATGGGTCTGGTCAGAAGGTGAAGAAAAAGAGAAAAAAATAGACAATCCTGTTCCAGCTTGGAGAAAAATAGTGTTTGACGGAAGAAAAATTCAAATTAGATTAAATGCCTGGCCTTCTATATTCAGCAAGAAAGAATTCAAAGAAGATAATGGAAACAAAGATGAAAAAGAGAAAAACCAAGAATTAGAAGATTTAGAAGGAAAATTAATATACAGATTGAATTTTGAAATTGAATTTAAAAAACCAGAAGAACAATTAGATATTCAGAGTAAAATAGA